>NZ_NRGU01000032.1:0-324777 GCF_002332245.1 Glutamicibacter sp. BW78 | reverse complement strand
TCATTGCTCTCTCCACTCTCGCTGTTTGTTTGTTGCTGCAAAAGCAACCGCGTTGCTGTATCAAGTACCATAGCGCACGGATCGTTCCAACACCAGTGGCGCATAGATTCTCGTTTCGATCTCGCCGCATCAACTTCAACTGCGGCGACCACTGGGTCGGAATCGGAGCCTGGGGCAGCGGAAGTGTCTCCGAGGACGGCCCCAAGCCAGGGTTGGGCAACCAAGGTGGACGGCGGGATTCAAAGCGCCAACCATTTCAAAGGGACACCATCCCGCGAGTAAGGGCTCCGCTGTGGGTGCGGCCATGGAAGTCATGGCCAACGGCAAACGGAAACGGCAGGTGGACGAAAGCCAGTTGGCAGCCAATGCACCGAGCAGATGAGGAACGTTGGGGCGGATAGCACGCCGCCAGTGCTGTACGTGCACGACGGCGAACCGAGGAGCCTCCAATCGCTCACCCAAAATAGGGCTCAGACGGTGTCCCGGATCGAGCGAATCTGTCGGTCTCGATCAGCGACCCGACTTTCTGCCGCTGGCGAGTGCATGACATCAACGACCCTCGGCCGCTGTCTTCGCCGAGATGCTAGCCATCGCAACGAAGGTGGCCAGCGTCATCGTCCCCATCACCAACGTCCTCGCCGTCGAACGCGGCTCCCGTCGCGCAGCTCCCTGGCGCAGGCGGCCGATTCATGGTGTGTTTCCCGCCCATCGCCGCCATCGTGAGCGAGGTCGGCAGAATCCTTTCGTTGCACGTGGCCACCCATGGCAGCAAACGCTGGCACCTCCCCGTCGCGGTTGGCTACCTCGTCACCTTCATCAGTCTGGCACTCACCCTGCAAGCCGGCATGGGGTTCGGCGCCGCCTACCGGATCTGGGCCGCCCTCGGCGTCGCCCTCACCGCGGTCGCCAGCCGCGTCCTGTTCAAAGAACCACCGAACTGGGTCATGACCATCAGCATTGTCCGCAAGATCTGCGGAGTGCTACTAGTAGAGACCGGCGGGTCCATTAGCGCTTCACATGCACAAAATACGACGGTTTTAGGTCAGCCGAGAGGCCCGCGCCGCCGACAGTCTCGGCTGGCATCGTGGCTGATTCGTTCATCCCACACCCCTGACGCCTATCTTAAATGAGATGGTCTTTGATGCCGCAATGACGGCCATCAGTCGGAATCATCACCTTCAGAAAGCTCCTCATCAAGGTCAACGAGTACTGTCACATTTGTATTTGATGGGTCTGGGATTTGAGTCTCGAGCAGACTGTGGATACGGGCCGTCAGGTTCGCGCCTCGCTCGTCACAGAATTCTTTGAACTCGTCTACCGAAAGGGGGAGCGACTGAGGCAACGCGTTGCGTTCCAAGAAGGCACTGCGCTCGTTTGATGACGGGTATTCCGCCGCCAGCCAGAGCTCCGGTATCTTGTCGGATTTGCCGATGTTCTCAAGCCCCGGGAGGAGTTCCAAATTTGGCAGGCGGTCTCTCAGATCAAGTAGGTCGTCGATCTCGTCGGGAGTAAAGCGCGCCGTACCGTCCTCATTTATCTGGCTTCGCAGCGCCTTCCGGTCGAGCAACGCCGAGGGGAAGACATGGTCTACGTGGAACTGGTTGCGCGTGTCGACATGTGGGAACAGCGCTGCGAGTACGGCAAACGTCCGGGCCTTGCCGTACGACAGGCTCAAGACGTCGTCTACGAGGGCATCGGTAACGGTGAGCGGCTTGCCACGCCGAGACATCGCCCGCTCGATCGCAGCGACCGGGAATGCGGAAGCGCCCTGCGTCTGGATAACCTCGCGAAGGTCACGGAGTAGGGTGTCCAAGCCGGAGCCCCACACCCCACGGACGATCAACGATCTCAGAACCCAAGAGCGAAGCGAGTCCCGGTCTTCCCGAGACTTCGGCGATTCACGGTAGGAGTGCTCGAGCCCGCGGTGGTGAACGTAGTAAGCGACCGGGATCAACACGCTATCCACGGTGAGCGATCCACCCGATAAACCGAAATCGCTGAGGAGACCGACCGCGACCTGGAGAGATTTGCTCATGTCGTCCCAGCCAGTCTCGAGCTTCGTCATGTTTGTAGTGGTGAAGTTCTTGACTTTGAATCCGATATCACGAACGTCAGCCATCATCAGCCCGGACTTCAGAATTGTATCTCTGGAGAAGTTGAATCCGTTCCCGGTCTGGTTGAGGCCATCTACCAACCCGTGAACGGCGGCTCGAGCATCCCCCTTCCACTGCGCGGTGGCAATAGATAGAAGCAGATCGCTGTACGAAAGGACGGTTCCACCGGAGTTGACACGCACAAAGATGTCCAGCACCCGCTCGATGTCCTGGTCTTCTTCTTCGTAGAACTGAAGACTGGCGGTCTTGTGAACCGCCTCCCAGAGCTTGCTGACCAACGCTGAAGCTTCCGGGTCATTCCCGACTTCGTGTCTGGCCAACAGCTGTATCAACGTCGCTGTGTCCGATGCGTCGAAGACCTCGGAAACAGGCATCCATTTCTTGGTCTCGTCGCCCGCCGACGCGTCGACGTCGTGCTTCGTTAGAAACTGAAAGTGGTACTTGAGACCGAGCTCGTTTTCCGGGGCCTCGCTGGCCAGGTTCAGATGCAGACGGCGTTCCGGATAAGACCACGACTTATTCGCCCAACCGCCGTGGTTCTTGTAAGCGTAGGTCCCGCGGAGCCCGATATTGAGCGAAGTCAATCGCTGCTGACCATCAAGGATGGCGACCACCTCACGGTCAGTGGGAATATCGATCACCGGGTTGTGCCGGTTGTCGAAGGCGCTGTAATCCATCATGAATCCATAGAACTTGAACTTGTCGATCGTCTCGGGCAACACTTTCCATGATAAGAAACTGCCGACGGGGTACCCACGCATGACAGAGTCAAATACGCGGATAATCTGAGAGGGTTTCCACACATACTCGCGCTGAATCGCAGGGAGTATGAGTTTTCGGTCCTGGATCTGCCGCAACGCGCTGGCGATCGTCATCGGTTCTTTGTGTCCCATTTCAGTACTCTAAATGAGATCGACAGGACTTGCGCCGAATTTCGCTCACAGTCATCCAGACTGTACTGACCCTCGACGTTGGTTACTGGTTGAGGGGTGGCTGGTTCCCGATTGCGGTGTGGTGCCAATGATCATTCGATTTAACAGTTCTACCAGTACGCTCCGCCAATTCGACGAAAGTAGGGTCCGTTAATGCCAAGGTTGCTCGACACTGCGCAGGGGAACTGAAACTTCAGAGCAACTGATTGCGTGCATGTCTATTGTTGGTCGCAACAGCGTGAATTCCGGTGCCGCGCCACCGGATGCCTTCAATGGATAACAATCTCGATCGCCCGCTAATAGTTTCCTCCATACCGATGGCAGCTTGTTTCCGCATGGGCACCTCTGCTGCACTGCTGAGAAAGCGTCGGCTCCTCACCGACGGTGTGGATTGCCCGGACGGCGGGCCGAATGTCAAGACGTCATACAGTACGGCAGCCAGAATCGCATGCAGACGATGAGTCAGCGCCTCCGGGCGATCGAATACTTCTGCCATGGCGGGGTGCCCATCGATTCCGATGACCACACCCACTTGTCCCGGAAACACGCGTACAGAATCAACAGCAGGCCCGATGAAAGAGATGTGCCTTGCGAATCCTTCATAAACGCTCGAACCCCTCGCACCCCCTTCCAGCCACTCTGCTGCGAAGATCCGCGCGGAAAAGTGGCGGCCGATTGGAAGCCCGTCGAACCCCCACCGTTCCATGCCCGCGTAAGCGACCTCAATCGAAGCGGACTGCTGTGCACCGATCAGGACGCTCTGCCGGACAATCCTGCTCGGAGTAGTCTCGGCCATCAGCTGTCCCTCTAAAAGCAGAAGAGGCTTGCCGCAAATGTTCTGCACAATCATGATGTGGGTCGTTGGCATGTCGACCACTCGGTATTGCGATCCTAATGAGTCCGCCAAGGCATAATCTGCGACGGCCGTCGCCTCAGTCCATAAGGGAAAAATCGTTAGCGGCCCAAGAGCGGAGCCGCGTCCGACGTGCAATTCATTGAACATCTGCTTTGTTGCCCCCCCCTGGTGGAATGGCACGGGTTCAGACTCAAGACGTCTCCATCATGGCCACCGCGTCGCCCATTGGAGAAACTCTGCTTCCAACTCGACCGGCACCATAGTGATCACGACACCCTGGACCTGGAATTCCTCACATGGTTTTCCATTTCGTCGGCCTATTTTAGAAGTTCCTTGTCGCGCCGAGAAACGAACAACAGTCTAGAACCACAACTTCGGCCAATCACGCAAATAATGATGGGACGCACATTCCGTGCACAACGGGGCACCGTTCGTCCCGGATCGTCGGTTGGGGAATGGGATGCGTTTCCCGACCAGGCAATCGCTATGGACGTGGTGGATTTCGGGGTCGTTCGGATCATTCGAAAAGTAGGTCGGGACACGCATGGTTTCGCTTCCGTTCTCCGCGGTGTGCGGATTGGGCTGCCACTCGCGCCGATGGGGTTTCTTCCGCTCCCCCATCGGCGCGAGTGGCACTCAAAGTGTGGGTTGGTCCTACTTCTTCTCTTCGATCGTGACGGTCCAGCCCGTGAAGCCGGCGCTGTTCACGTCCAGGAAGTAGGTTCCCGGCGACTTGTGAAGTGCCGTCGAGCCCTTGCCGCCTTCGTCGATCATGACCTCGGGGACTCCGCCGTCTTTCATGAGGTCTGTACCTTCGGTCAGCAGGTAGATGCTGCCGAGGACCATGTCGCCGGAGCCTTCGAAGTTGTAGGTCATGCGGGCTTCGGCCCCGGTGAGTTCGAAGGTCGAGCTGGCGGAGTCGGCCTTGCCCTTCAGGGTGGCCACCTGGGTCCAGGTGCCGGCCGCTTCCTTGGCGGGCGCCGGCTTCGTGGACGCCTCCTGTGCGGCCTCGGCCGTTTTCTCCGCCGGGGCTGCGGACGCTTCACTGGTCGGCGCGGTCGCCGGCACGTCCGCCGCCGATTGGCCGGCTTGCGAGGCGGTGTTCCCGCCCGTCACGGCGCTGATCACAATGAGGGCACCGGTGACGATCCAGGCGATGACCTTGCGTTCCGCGTATCCGCGCAGGGCCAATCCGCGTTTGTCCCGCATGCCGCCGGCCAGGATGATGATCAGATCCACGAGGGCCCAGACGCCGACACCGCCGAACGTGACCAGCTTGAGGATGCCGGTGCCGATCTTGCCAAGGTAGAACCGGTCGATGCCGAAGATTCCCAGGAAGAGGGAGAGAAGCCAGGTCACGACGAACGATTTCTGGCCGATGGTGGGAGCTATGTCGGTGGTGGATTCGGAGGGATGGATGGTGGTGCTCATAATGATTCTCCTGTTGGTGGTGGGGTTGGCGGCGGCTCCCATCCGCGGGGGAGGAGGCACCGCCGTCGTGCATTGTTTTACTGTTTGGTCCAACTGCCGCAGCGGCTGGTGTTGAAGTCCTGGCCCTTGGAGAGGGTGACGCTCGGGCGTCCTCCCCCGGGGATGTCGTTTTCGATGAGGTCGCCGTTGCTGCCGGTGCGCATGATGGCCCAATAGCAGTCGGAATCCACTGGCTCGTCGGCGCGGTAGGTGCCGGCGGCGATGTCCAGGCCGACGGTCCAGGTCCCCCCGGTGACCGTGTTGGCGGCTTTTTCCTTTTCGGCGGTGCCGACGGCCTTCTCACGCTTCGTCACAGCGCTCTGTTGCTCATCGAGTTCCTCGGAGCGCTGGTCGAGCGCTGCCTCTTTCTCGTCGGCGGCCAGTTCACGGTCGTCGATTTCGCCCGAAAGGGTCTCGTAGTCGGAGGTGGTTTCGTCGAGCTGCGCCTGGACGGAATCGCGTTCGGCAGCCGTCGTGGTGAGTTCGCTCTTCAGCGAAGCGTATTGTTCGCTAGTCGTGGGATCGGTGACCGCGCTGCCTGCCCAGGCGCCGGCCGCCAGCAGGACGACTGCGGCACCTACTCCCGCAATCCATTTCCGCGAGGGGCGGGGAGCCTTGCTGTGGGGCGTCGCCTCGGGATGCTCTGTCACTTGTTCCATGGTTCCTCCAATAGGCATAGTGGCTAGTCCTGCGGCCGGGGTTCGACGACGATGTCCAGGCCGGTATCCGGGTGGTATCCCCAAGAGGCCGTGAAGCCATCCCATGCGGCGGTTTGTTGGCCGTCGAGGGCCCGGGTGGTTCCGAAGCGGGCGACGACGCTGTCGGGCACATCGAGGTCCTTCAACACGCAGACCACCTCGATGTAGCTGGCGCCGCTGGATTCCTTCCCCGTGGTGGACAGTTGCAGGCTGGCTCCCTCGTCCATGACGCTGACGCCCAAGGAGTCCTCAACGCCACAGTCGGCCACGGCCTCGGTGATGAGCTGAGTGGACGCGGCCGGTTGGGCCTCGGCCGGCACCGCAGGAGAGCCGGCTGAGAGTTGTCCGGCGATGGCGCCGACCGCCACCCCGACGACCAGGCCGATGATGGGGTTTCGGTAGTAACGACGTGAAATTGCGCGCTAGGCCTCAAATGACTTGTTAGGGTAAACCCCAAACAGACGTAAGCCTGATGAAGCGTGTGGTTTTCAACGCTAAATGTCGTAGCCACAAGCCTCGGAAGGTGCTTCGGCCCGCCACGGTGCCAGTCCAACGGGCGACCATGAAGCCGCCCAAGCCCTCGTGGGGATGCGCGGTCCATGGGCGCCCACCCTTACCGCCTGGCAGGTATTCCCGTCCGCGCGGCACGCAATCAGCGGGGTGGGACATCGATCAGATGTAGCGGCAGACCTGGTCGGAGGAGCAGGAATCCGGCTCCGGCTTGCTTGCCTTTTCGTGGAGCTGGAAAATGGTTTCCCGGAGGGCCAGGAGTTCGGCGATCTGGGCATCGAGTTCCCCGAGGCGCTGCCCGAGCAGGCCCTGGACGTGCGAGCACGGTGTCTGGCCGTGCTCGCGGATCTTCAGGATCTGGCGGATCTGGGCGAGGGTGAGCCCGGCGGCCTGGCCGCGGTGGATGAATGCGACCTTCCCCACGGCATCCTCGGCGTAGTCCCGATAGCCGGATGCCAGGCGCTCGGCGGGAGGGAGTAGCCCCGACTCCTCGTAGAACCGCAGGGTCTTGGTCGTCGTGCCAGTTGCTTCCGCGAGCTGTCCGATCCTCATGTTCCCCGATTCCTCCTTCGGTGGCCACCCAACTTGACCTTCCATTGTACTGGAAGGTTCATGATGGTTCATAGGACGTTTTGCACCACAGGGAAGAGGTAGCTGGAATGACAAACGAACAGTTCGACTTGGCGATCATTGGTTCCGGGGGCGGCGCGTTTGCGGCCGCGATCCGAGCCACCGGATTGGGCAAGCGGGTCGTGATGGTGGAGCGCGGCACCGTGGGCGGGACATGCGTGAACACCGGATGCGTGCCCTCAAAGGCGCTTCTGGCCGCCGCGGAGGCCCGCCACGTGGCGTTGGACTCGGCCCGCTTCCCCGGGGTGGCGACCTCGGCGGGCCCGGTGGACATGCCGGCCCTGATCCAGGGCAAAGCCGCGCTGGTTGAAAGCATGCGGTCGGAGAAGTACGTCGATCTGGCCGCGGACTACGGCTGGACGATGATCTCGGGGGACGCATCGTTCACCGGGACCCAGAACGCACCACTGCTCCGGGTCGCCTCCCCGGACGGTACGGTGAGAACGATCGAGGCCGGGCACTACCTCGTGGCCACCGGCGCCGCACCCTGGGTGCCGTCCGTCCCCGGACTGGCCGAGGCCGGGTACCTGACCTCGACCACGGCGATGGAACTGGACGAGGTTCCCGAATCATTGCTGGTCCTGGGCGGGGGCTATGTTGCCCTGGAAATGGCGCAGCTTTTCTCCCGGCTGGGCTCCCGGGTGACCATGCTGGTCCGTTCCCGGCTGGCCTCGCAGGAGGAACCGGAGGCATCCAAGGCCCTTGCGGGGGTGTTTGCCGACGAGGGCATCCGGGTGGTCCGGCGGGCCATGGCCGACTCCGTGGCCTCCGGCCCGGACGGGATCTCGGTGACGGCAAGCGTGGCCGGGGGCGAAGAAGTGTTCCGCGCTTCCCACATCCTCGTGGCACTTGGCCGCCGCCCAGTGACCGAGGGGCTGGACCTTGATGCCGTCGGCGTGAAGACCGGCGCCACAGGCGAGATTCTGGTCGATTCCCGTCTGGCCACGTCCAACCCGCGCATCTGGGCCGCCGGGGACGTGACCGGACATCGGGAGTTCGTTTACGTTGCCGCGGCCCACGGCGCGATGGCCGTGGACAATGCGTTCACCGACGCCCTGGCCGAGGTCGACTACCGGCACCTGCCGCGGGTCACCTTCACCAGTCCCGCCATCGGGTCGGTCGGCATGACGGAAAAGGAAGCCGTCGCTGCCGGGATCCGTTGCGAGTGCCGGGTCCTGCCCCTGGAGTACGTGCCGCGAGCCGTGGTCAACCGCGACACCCGCGGCTTCATCAAGGTTGTCGCCGAGCTCGGCACCGGACGGATCCTGGGCATTTCCGCGGTGGCCAAGGACGCCGGGGAAATCGCCGCCGCCGGCGTCTACATCCTCGAAGCGGGAATGACCACCGCGCAGGTCGCCGCCGCCTGGAGCCCCTACCTGACGATGGCCGAGGGCATCAGGATCGCCTGCAAGGCCTTCACCACCGACGTCGCCAAGCTCTCCTGCTGCGCCTGAGTGCAACCCATCTGAAGCAAAGGAATTCCATGACCACCATCGACCACCAGGCCCTCACCTACCTGTTGTCCCCCGCGCGCTCCGGAATCGACCCGAAATTGTTCGTGCCGCTGCTGCGGCTCCTGGCCGAGGGCGAGCCCGTAACGATCGCCGAACTGGCCACCGCCAGCGGCCGGAGCGAAGACACGGTCCGGCAGGGACTGGCCGCCGTCCCGGACACCGAGTACGACGACGAGGGCCGCGTCATCGGCCTCGCCCTGACGATGCGACCCACCCCGCACCGCTTTACCGTCGCCGGGGAACAGCTCTACACCTGGTGCGCCCTGGACACCCTCTTCTTCCCGGCCCTGATCGGGAAGGCCGCAACCATTGAGTCGACCTCCCCGGGCAGCGGGACCCTCATCCGGGTGGCGACCGGCGCGGACGGCACGGTGACCTCCGTGCAGCCGGCCACCGCCGTCGTGTCCCTCATCAGCCCGCGGGGCACGGGGCCGGTGCGGTCCTCGTTCTGCAACCAGATCCATTACTTCGCCTCCCGCGAGGACGCCGGTCCGTGGCTGGACGCCCACCCCGACGGCGAAGTCCTGGACATCGAGGCGGCACACCGGGCCGGCGCCGCCATCGCGGCCTCGATGCTGTCGGATGCAACCTGCGCGGATCCGGGTTCGGACACGCGAAACGACTGCTGCGCACCGTGACGCCCACACGCCGGGAACCGGGGGGTGCACGTGCCTGGCCCATCGTTTCGGCAAACGGGGCGCGCGCCTAGAAGGCAGGTCGGTGCAGGCGGCATCAGGCCGGATGCCGCTTCGTGCAGAGGACTCCGGGTGTCATTTTCGCCTGCACAGTCAGAAGTCCTCTGCACTGCGGTTTCGCGTCCGCAAGCGGAACGGCAACCGGGACCGTGGAGATCAACGCCAAATGGCCTGATTCCAACGGTGCCTGGCGGCTGTTGAACAGGGCTGCCTTCGACCGCGGCAAAATGCACCCGCAGGGAACGAAGCCCGCCGCGCCGGTCCCGGGGAGTACCCCGGGAGCGGCGGTTATCCGCCGGTGAAGGCCGGGAAGAAGCGAAGGAACACGGATCCGGCGACCGCGACATAGGCGATGGCCACGAGCGTGCCGGCCCAGTCGGCAGCGAACCGGACCACGGCCCGCGGCGCGGGGATGACCCCGTGGACGAGGTTGCGGACCGTGAGCAGGATGAACAGGGGGATCATGGCCGCCCACACCACCATGCAGTACAGGCACAGAATGTAGATCTCAAAGAGGGCCTGGCTCCAGAGCCAGATGACGAACACCGTCCCCAGGGTCACCCCGGCCTGCAAGCCGGCCCAGTACCAGCGCCCCGGGGCGGCCCCGGAGAGGACCGCCATGGCGGTGGCCAGGACGACGGCGAACGCGACGATGCCGATCAGCGGGTTGGGGAAGCCGAACAATTCCGACTGCCAGGTGCCCATGACCCGCCCGCAGGAGACCCACGGGTTCACGTCGCAGCTGGTGACGTGGCCAGGGTCCTTGTACAGGGCCAGTCGTTCCAGGACGAGGACGGCCGAGGCGACCCAGCCCACGACCCCCGTCGCCAATAGCAGGAACCCGAACGCCCGTGGGCGGGCAAAGCGGGGAACCCGGGGCTCGAGTCCTTGGGGGCCGGCTACGACAGGGCCGGTGTCTGGTGTGCTCATGGCGTCTTCTCCAGGCTCGGGACGGCGGACTAGTTGGCGGCGGCTTCTTCGATGGCGGCCACGAACTGTTCCAGGCTCTGGACCGTGAGCATCTTTCCCTCGAGGAAGAACGTCGGGGTTCCGCTGACGCCCAGGGCCTTGCCGTCGGCGATGTCCAGCTTGATGCGGTCCTGGGTGGCAGGGTCGGCGACGGAGGCATCGTACGCGGCCAAGTCCAGGCCGAGGTCCTCGGCGTAGGTGCGGAACAGGGCGCTCTTGTTGTCCGCCGACTCGCCCCACTGGGCTTGGGTCTCGAACATCTTCTTGTACATCGGTTCGTAGGCACCCTGCAGGGCCGCGGACTCCACGGCCAAGGCGGCGTTCATGGAGTTCAGGTGCCCGGGCAGCGGGAAGTACCGCTGGACGAAGGTGATGTTCTCCGCGTATTCGCCGCGCAGCTCCTCGATGACCGGGTAGAACGCGCCGCAGGACTCGCACTCGAAGTCCAGGAACTCCACCAGGACCGCCTTTTCGTTCGGCGCCTGGGAGAGCACCCGGCTGTTCTCCCGAACGACCTGCCCTTCCGTTGCGGTGGCGCCGGTGGCTGCGGTTTTGGCGTTTCCCTGGGCGAGAACGTAACCGACGATGGCAGCGACAACGATGGCGGCCAGCAGGGTCCAGACGATGATCTTGGATTTCTTCGGGGAGCGGGTGGATTGCGGGGTGGTGCTGTTCATGCGGTGTTCCGTTCCTTGGCTGGCGGGTGCAAAGGAATGCCAGCCGGTGTCGTTATTGTTTTGCTGCTCCGGGAGCGAACGCTCATGAATCGTGCGGCAAGCCGTCCCGGCAAAGCGCTGGGACGATCTTTTTACAGTTTCTTGGACTTTGCCGGGACCAACGGGTGATCCCACTCGGGTTTCCGGGTGCCCTCGTTCAGCAAATGGAAAGCCCTCGCGCGACCCGAGTGGTCAGTCGTGGTCCCGGGAAGGGGCGGCACGAAGCGTGCCGAGGGCATACAGAACAACTCCCGCGGTGACAAACACATCTGCCAGGTTGAAGGTGGGGAACCACCCGGTGTGCAGGTAGTCCACCACGCCGCGCCCGTCGAGCCGGTCAATGAAGTTGCCGACGGCACCACCGAGCAGCAGGGTCGCGCCCGTTCGGGACATCCGGCCCATGGCTGGTGCGGAGGAAACCGCATACCAGGTCAGTGCGGCGATGATCAGCCCTGTTACCACCACGATGACCCAGGAGGGGAGGTCCGCGCCAAAGCTGAACGCTACGCCCGGGTTATAGAGCAAGCGGATATTCACCAGCCCCAGGTCGGTGGTAGCACCGTTGGAAAGCAAGGTTTCGGCCAATGCCTTGAGGGCCAGATCGACGGCTGCCAGCGCGGCCGCGCCAAGAAGCATCGCGGTCCTGACCATACGCGTTCCCCGCTTCCGAGGGGCGGCTGTCTCCGGGGCCTGGGGGATCATGCCGCAGGCTCCAGGGACGGGACCGGCTGCGTGCTTTTCAGTGCGGCCTTGCCGCTGATCCGGCCGGCCCGGACTCCGTTGGCGATCACGACGATTTCTGCCAGCTCGTGGATGAGGACCACCGCGGCCAACCCGAGGACCCCGAAGAGGGCCAGGGGGATCAGTGCGGCAATCAGCAGCAGGGACAGGCCCACGTTCTGGAGCATGATGCGCCGGGTGTTGCGCGCGTGGTCCAGTACCTGGGGCAGGTGGTTTAGGTCCTCGCCCATCAGGGCGATGTCCGCGGTTTCGATGGCCACGTCGGTGCCCATGGCACCCATCGCGATTCCGCTATCGGCCGTGGCCAGGGCGGGCGCGTCGTTGACTCCGTCCCCGACCATCGCGGTGGGCTGCCGGGATTGGAGGGTGCGGATGATCTCCGCCTTGTCCTCCGGGCGCAGATCGGCATGGACTTCGGTAATGCCCGCGGCCTTGCCCAGGGCCGTTGCGGTGATGACGTTGTCCCCGGTGAGCATGGCCGTGGTGTATCCGGCCGCGGTGAGCCTTGCGATGACCTCGCGGGCCTCGGGGCGCAGCTCGTCGCGGACGCCGATGGCACCGATGACCTGCCCGTCCTCCTCGATGAGCACCGAGGTGGCACCCGCGTGCTGCATACGCTCGATGTCCGGGGCCAAGGCACCGGCATCGATCCAGCCCGGGCGACCAAGCCGGACACGCCTGCCCTCGATCCGCCCCTCCAGGCCCGCCCCGGGAATCGTGTCAACGTCGGTGACCGAAGCCCGGCCGGTGGTCGAGGCGAGGATAGCGCGGGCCAGCGGGTGTTCGCTGCGGGATTCCAGTCCCGCCGCGAGGGCAAGGACTCGTTCCCGGGTCGCGGATCCGGTACCCACGACCTCGATCACCGAAGGCTTGTTCCGGGTCAATGTTCCGGTCTTGTCCAGGGCGATGGTGCGGATCTTGCCCAGGGTTTCCAACGCGCCGCCACCCTTGATGAGCACCCCGATGCGGCTGGCGGCACCGACGGAGGCCACGACGGTCACGGGCACGGAGATGGCCAGCGCGCAGGGCGAGGCCGCCACCAGGACGACCAGGGCGCGTTCGAACCACAAGGCCGGTTCCCCGACGATGAAGCCGAAGATGATGATCAGGGCGGCGGCGATCAGGATGCCGGGGACCAGTTTCTTGGCAATGGAGTCGGCCAGCCGTTGGCCCGGGCCCTTGCGGGATTGCTCGGCTTCCACGATGTGCACGATCTTGGCCAGCGAGTTGTTCTCCGCGGTGCTGGTGACTTCGACCTCCAGCGGGCCGGTGCCGTTGATGGAACCGGCGTAGACCTCGGAGCCGGGGCCGACCTCGACGGGGACGGATTCGCCGGTGAGCGCCGAGGTGTCCAGGGAGGTGCGGCCGGTGAGGATCCGTCCGTCGGTGGCCAGGCGTTCCCCGGGCCGGACGACCATGCGGTCCCCGGGGACCAAGACGGAGGGGGATACCGTGGTTTCGATGCCGTTGCGCAGGATCCGGGCCTCGGCCGGAACCAGGTCCAGCAGTGCCCGCAGGCCGCGCCGGGTTTTTGCCAGGGAGTATTCTTCCAATCCCTCGGAAATCGCATAGAGGAAGGCCAGCATGGCCGCTTCCTCGAACTGGCCCAGTGCCACGGCACCGACGGCGGCGATCGTCATCAGCGTACCGACGCCGATCTTTCCCTTGAGAAGACGCCGGAGCGTGGAGGGAACGAACGTCCAGGCAGCAACCAACAGCGCACCGAGTTCCAGCGGAAGCGTCACGAACCGGGGGCCTGCTGCCAGCGAGGTGATCCACGCCGCCAGCAGCAGCACACCGGCCACGGCGGCCGCACGGACCTCGGTTACTTGCCAGAACCCCGTGGCCTCTTCGGCTTCACCGGGTTCGGTTGTCTCGTCGCTGCATCCGCAGGCGTCGCTCATCGGGCGTTCTCCTTTTCAATCATCGGGGCGGTGGTGCTGTCCGGGCCGTAGTTCGGGCACAGGCTGACCGCGTTGCCGGTGGCGGCCAGCAGGACCTCGGCCTGGGCGAGCATGTCCATCAGCTCCGGGCGGGACAGCGAGTAGTACACGCTGCGGCCCTGGGAGCGTCCCTCGACCAGGCCGCAGTCGCGCAGGCAGGCCACGTGCATCGAGGCCGTGGATTGGGCCAGGCCCAGCTCGCGGGTGAGGTCGCCGACCCGTACCTCGCCGCTGGCCATCCGCTTGACGATTTTCAGCCGGACCGGGTCGCCGAGGGAACGGAACAAGGCGGCCGCGGGGTCCAGCCCGCACGCGTCCACCGGAGCATCTTGATTGATCAGCATTTACTGATGATATCCCAAATTGCTGATCAATGGCATGAAGGCTGGTCGCTGGAGTCCACCCCGGCGGCTGCTCGGGTTGGCCCCGAACTTGCCGGGAGTTGCGTTCCGGGGCGTTCGCATCTCGGTCACGCCCCGCACGTCTGTCTCATAAATCTAAAGCTTTTCGAGACACCGGACCCGCGCCAATTTTGACCACCGGTCGCGGCGCAGTCCCGGGAGGCATTTTGTTCCAGAAAGTCGTCTTACCGTAAAGCGTCTCGTCCGCTTGGGTTCAAGGGGTTTTTGAGCCACAATGGCGGAGTGAGACTTTTGGGATACACGCGGGTGAGCACCTCGAGCCAGGATGCGCAGTTGCAGCTTGGCGCGCTGGTCAAGGACGGGGTGCAGAAACGGGACGTGTTCGCCGATGTCACCTCCGGCAGCAGGACCGCGATCGAGCGGCCCGGGATGAAGAAGCTGCTTGAGTACGCCGAGGCCGGAGACACCGTGGTGGTCTGGCGGGTCGACCGGCTCGGCCGATCCCTGGTCGATGTCCTGAACACCGTGAACCTGCTGCGCGAACATGGCGTGCAGGTCCGCTCCGTTTCGGACGGGATCGACCCCGCGACATCCACCGGGCGGATGATGCTGAACCTGCTGGCCTCCCTGGCCGAATACGAGCGCGAGCTAATCGTGGAGCGGGTCAATGCCGGAATCGCCGCGGCGCGTCAATCGGGCACCCGGTTCGGCCGGCCGCTCTCGGACCCGACGGTGATCGCGGACAAGCTCGCGATTGCGAAGGACGCCCGCGCGAAGGGACGCACCGCCGAAGAAGCGGCACGTTTGGTCGGGTGGAGTCGCGCGACGCTCTACCGTCACCTCGGTGCAGAGGCCAGATCCAGCAAGAGCCGCTGATCCCTGATGTCCCGACGCAGTGCTGCCGGCTTATGAACGACACCTGCCCGACGACATCGACGCAGGAAATCAAGACCTGTCTGTCCTGAGCGTGAATTTCCGTAAGGATCAGTCCCCGACACGCTCAGAAGAGTCAGCCCTCCGGCTGGAGCTGTTTTCTCAGTGGGCGCAGCCCGTCGGGCGTTGGTGCGGTGAAAGCGTAACGGCCGAGCGTGTTGATGTGCTGATTTCCCAGCGGTGACAAGCGGGCGATGTCGTTTTCGGAGATCTCTGCTCCGGCTTCGCGCAGGGCGGCAATGGCGGCGTCCGTATAACGGGTGTTCCACAGCACGACGGCGTTGAGCACCAGGCCGAGCGCTCCGAGCTGGTCTTCTTGCCCCTCGCGGTAGCGCTGGTAGACCTGGCCGCGCCGCCCGTGGAAGATCGCCCGGGCCAGGCGGTGGCGTGATTCCTGGACGGTGAGCTGGGTGTTGATGGCCCGCCGGTAGGTCTCATCCGACGGATCGACCAGAGCCAGCAGATGAAGGGTCTTGGCCATGCGCCCGTACTCGAGGATCGCGGAACCCAGCGGGGAGGGGGACCCATTGTCGCGGGTGAGCGTACGCAGCACGTCATAGGCGCGAACCGTCCCGGTCGCCAGCGATGCCGCCACCCGGGTCATGTCATCCCAATGGGCGCTGATCTTGTCCAGGCGAATCTTGTGCCTGGCAATGTCATTCAATACCCCATAGTCGCCCGGGTCCTGTCCGGGGGCTGTGGCGCGCCACAGTCGCTGGTCGGAGAGATCGGCGATCCGGGGTGAGAACTTGTAGCCGAGCAGGGTGAAAATCCCGAAGACCATGTCGGAGTAGGAAGCGGTGTCGGAGGCAACCATCTCGGGTTTGGGTCCGCCATCGAGATTGAGCATGGTGTCCAGCACGTACAGCGAGTCCCGCGCCGTGCCCGGCACGACCACGGCACCAATGCCTGAGACTTGGTCGTTGACGGCGTTGAACCACGTCAGCCCCCGCCCACGTCCAAAGTACTTCGGGTTCGGGGCGGCGTTGATCGTCCGGACCGGGACCACGAACCGCAACCCGTCGACCGAGGCCAGCAATCCGCCACCCCACGACGCGATGATTGGCACGCCGGACTGCGCCTCGATCAGCCGCCCGTTGGCGAGCGTGTGGGTCTCGGCGCGCACGTAGTTCGCCTCCACATGCCCCAACCTGTCCCGAGTCAGAGCCGGGTGCCCCTCGGCGACGACGGGTGTGAGCCCGACATTGCAGGCCTGAGCGGTCAGTACCGCGGCGACCGACAGCGGCAGATCACCCATTCTGGCACCGGCGCCGGACGCGTGGGTGTAGGAGTGAAGGAATCCTGTCCAGGAGTGAACCTCCAGGAGGATCTCGGGAAGGTCCACCCGTGGCAGCATGCCGGCAACCTGCGCCCGCAGGTTTGTCAGCGACTCGGGGATGACCAATGCGTCCAGGGGAGTCACCGAGAGTTTCACCCGCCCGTTGCCGTCCTCGACCAGGCGAAGGCTCGCCTCGGGGCCGGCCTGACCAATTGAGTCGGACAGGCCCCGCCACGCGGCATCCAGCACCTCGACCTTCCCGGCAAGGTGCTCACTCACCGGGCCTTCCAGGCTCAAGGACCGCAAGGCCTGCTCCCGCGCCGTGTCCCAGGCGGATCCGGTGAGCAGCTGGGCGCGCGGATCGCTCCACCGGGTCGAGGTCAGGGCGAACACGTCCCGGCGGCGCAGGCTCGCACGGAGCTGTTCCAGAACGCACACCACCCATGCATCCCGATTCACTTCGGACTCGCCCGCGGCTTCGAACACCACGCCATGCCAGGCCGGTGGCACCAGCGCTTCATCGACTTCCTCGCGTCGCACCCTGCGCCGACCCCGCAATCCGTCCAGTCCGGACAATGCGTCCAGGACTTGCTGCCCGACCGGGATGGCACCCCACGGAATTGTCGTGGACAACAGGCGCAGGAACGGAGCCACCGTGCGGAACCGACGCGCCATCTGCTCACGCATCGCCCCGGCAGCACCCCTCTGGTCCGGGACGAGTTCCCCCACCTTCGCCACCGCATCGGCAATCCGGTCACGGGCGGCGACTTGTTCCAGCGCCGCCCACGCTGCCACGACATCGACCTGTTCGCCGGATTCCCCAAGAACACGCAACAGCGTCTGCCCGACCCGGGCCAGGATGCTCGAGGCCTGCTCCAGCTCGGGCATCTTCGCCAATCGTTCCGCGGCCGCCGCTCGGCGCGAGGGGCCGAGCACCTTCGTGGTCATCAGCAGATCGAACAGGTCCAGCGCATCATCGACCGCTGCGGCTTCCAATGCCGCTACCGTTGCCACCAGCGTCGCCGAACGACGAGGCTCGGCCAGCCTCCGCAACGACTGTGCCTTTGCACCCAGCCCGTACCGTGCCAGCTCCCGCACCCGTGCTGCAGGTACCTCCGACATATCAACTGCCCCGGCCCCGAGCGTTCGGACCGCCTCGACCCGGTGCAACGCCTTCTCCAGCTCGGGACCCGAGACCCGCGTCGGGCCCGCCCGCAACGCCTCCAGCCTTGAAACCTGTTGGCCATGGTCCTTCTTGAGCAGACCGAGCAACGTGGCCGGGAGCCCGGCGTCGACTTGCTGCGCCGCCGCCGCGAGCATCGAGTGCATCCGCCCCTGTGCTGCCTCGCGTGAAGACTGCACCACCCGTACGAGCGTCGTCACCCCGGGCAGCAGTACCCGCTCACGGCGAAGCCACGCCGTCGCGTGCTCGAACAACA
Organism: Glutamicibacter sp. BW78; assembly: GCF_002332245.1. NCBI lineage: Bacteria > Bacillati > Actinomycetota > Actinomycetes > Micrococcales > Micrococcaceae > Glutamicibacter > Glutamicibacter sp. BW78. Next base: position 306,976 of record NZ_NRGU01000032.1, on the reverse strand, counting down.
CGGTCGGCCCCTCGCCATGGGTCCAAGCACGTGAGTACACAAACTCCGCCAACTCCCCGGGCACCGCCCCGATGCACTCGCGATACCCGTATGCGGTGCGGATCTCACGGGCATGGGTGTTGGCTGTCTCTACGCGTACGGTGTATCGCTTCACCGCAGAGGGGTCCGAAATCCCGAGCTGGGCAGCCAGATAGTCGACCACGGTCCACGGAACATCAAGCGGGTCCGTGAGGAACGACCCCAAGAAGCGGACGGTACCAACCTGCACGGCGAACCCCAGCCGATTGTGGTCTCCGCGCCGTTTGGCGATCAGCTCCCGGTCGGCATCATCAAGGTAAAAGAACCGCTCCAAGTCGGTTTGCAAGGGGTCCCCGCTAAACCGCCCGAACCTGGCGGCCTGCTCATCACTCAAGAAATCCACCGGCATGCGTTACACCCTACCCAGCAGCGGCGAAACCATGCACCGCGTGTCTTGGCGCGCAATTTCACGCCGTTACTACCGAAACCCCATGATGCCGAATGCCCAGGGCTTGCCGATCGACGGCCCCGGTCGAACCGGCTCGGATAGGTGGGCGGGCGAACCGGGCTGCTGCCAGGGATCGCGGGTTCCGGTTGGGTGTTCCATGCTGGACTGCCTTACGTCGAGGTGCGAGAGGTGGCGGGAGCCCCACCCCCAATTGCCTTTGAGGACTCCCGCCGGTTCCGCCAGAAGCCCGGCGGAACAACACTGACATTAGAAAAAAGCAACGATCCGAGACAGATTTATGCTGATAAGTGGGCTTATCAGCGTCAAGGGGACTTCGAGACAAATGACGCTTAGACTCAAGACTCGACATCGTCAACATCGGGATCAGGGAGGCATCATGGGCCGGCAACAACTGCTCACCCTCACCGATGTCGCCCACCTAGCGCAGGTCCGCCGCCCGGTCGTGAGCATGTGGCGCAAACGTGCGAGCCCCACGGGCCACCACTTTCCCGCTGCCGCATCGACGCGCGGCGCGCAAGAGCTGTTCGACGCCGGCGACATTGCCCGGTGGCTGACAGAGACGGGCCGCGGCAATAATCCCGAAGCGGCGCTGGACGTGGCCATCCACGCGATCTCGACGATTGACGATCCACTGTCAGCGACGGCACTGATCGCGCTCCAGGGCCTCGCGGGCCAGAGCCTGTCGACGCTGAACGAGGCGGACATCGTCGATGCCGCGGACGAGAAGGACCCGGACGACACCTACCTCTACTCAGAGGTCGAGGCACTGGGAGAGAAACTGCGAGGGTTGTCCGAGCTGGCCGGTGACCTCATTGATGCCGCCTTCAGCCCGGAGGCCGCCATGGAAGCCATCGTGCAGGCGATGCAGGGCAGATTCCTGGGGCTGTCCCAGACGCGCCTCGCACCCGGGGCCGTGGCCCTGGTGGCGGGGACTGCGGTGGAGCTGGCCCTGCGACTGGGCGAAGGCCGCGACGTCGTGCCGACCTTCCTCGATGCCTCAGTTGGCGGCAGCGATATCCCGCTGGCCATCCTGCGGGAACTTGGCGAATCCCTGCCGGGTCGATTCGGGCTGGCGTACTCCGCCGCAATCCTGGAGAGCACCGGGGCAGCACTCACCCGACTGGCCGAGCGTCGACTCAAAGTCCACCTGCGCAGCGGCGGAAGCCATGGGCCGGCGGGCCCCGGCCTCACCGGCGGCCCAATCGTCCACGTCGCCCAGTTCCCGGCGCCGGGCAGCCCCTCCCCCACAGCCGTGGACGTACTCACCAGGCTGGAGGACTTCGTCCAGCACCTCGGTACCTGGGACAGCGCCGTCATCCTCGCCCCCGCCGAAGCGTTGACCGACGAACTGCGCGCCGCCGGCGAGGGCGCCCGTTCGCGCATCCTGCGCACCGGACGCATTCGCGCCTCAGTCCGACTCCCCGAGAAGCTACTGCCCGCCAGCCCGCGGCGGGCCATGGCACTCTGGGTCATGGGCCCGGCACATGCGAACGTGCCCATTGCCGATCGGTGGACCATGATCGCGGATCTCTCGGCCACGACCTTGGACACCGCCGCCCGACAGGACCTCATCAGTGACCTCTCTGCCTCCTTGGGGACCCGGCGGGAGATTTCGGCCCACGCCTTCCGGTTCGCCCGCCTGGTCCCGACCCCCACGCTGTTGGCCTCCGGGTCGGCCTTGCCGCTTTCGTCGACTCCACCGGCTGCGCCGTCGCCGGCGGGAGCGGAACCGTCCGCCGTTGACCATATGGTCCGCCTCGAGTCAGCGATGGACGCCATCGAGTCGACGCCGCTTCCCTCTGCCATCGCTGGCATTACCTTCGACGTGGCGCCGAAAACGGGCAATTCATCTCTGCCGCAATGCAAAACGCGCACCCAGCAGAGCCTCGGCACGCTGCTGGCGAAGAACCAGCTCTGCTACCTTCCCGGCACCCGCATCGACCCGGAATCCTTTGGCCGTGAAGGCTTCCTCGTTTGGGGCGTCGACCATCTGGAACCCGCCACCAGCCGACCCGACGGCCGCCACATCAACGCAATGGTCCTCGCCGCGGAATATCCGCGAGCCACCCTGACCGAACCCGGCGACATCATCTTCCGCACCGGCCCAAGACCGCGGGCGGTGGTCGACCGCGTCGGCTCCGCCGTCGTACGGTATCCGGCGCGGATCCTGCGGGTAAGCGACGGTCAGCAGACACTCGTCCCCGACGTCCTTGCGGCGGACATCAACGCCGCACCGGGAGGCCCCTGGCGTCAGTGGCCTGTGCGAAGCTTGACCCCGGAGGCGGCTTCCGGGCTGGGTGCCGTGCTGGCCCGGGTCGAGGCCACACGGGACGAACTACTGGACCGGCTGCAACGGGTCGATGACCTGACCGCTCTCCTGCTCGACGGCGCCGCCGCCGGCGTGATAGCTACTCTTGATGAAGAACCACCCACCAGGGAAGGAAGGCCGTAGTGCCCCCGAAGAAGAAACAGGCCACCACGGCACCGTCCACCATGAAGGAACTCAAGGACACTCTCTGGAAGGCCGCCGACAAACTGCGTGGTTCCATGGATGCCTCGCAGTACAAGGACGTGATCCTGGGGCTGGTGTTCCTGAAGTACGTATCCGATGCCTTCTCCGAACGGCGCGCCCAGCTCGCCGAGGAGCTGGCCGCCGACGGGATGAGTGAGGGCCAGATCGCCCAGCTGATCGACGACACCGACGAATACACCGGCAACGGCGTTTTCTGGGTTCCGGCCAATGCACGCTGGGAATACCTGGCCGAGAACGCCAAGGGCCTGCCGGCCGTCGACGGGGCTCCGCCACGGAACATCGGCGAACTCATCGACGCGGCGATGGATGCGGTCATGGCCGCGAACCCCTCATTGGCGGCAACCCTGCCGAAGATCTTCAACCGGGACAGCGTCGACCAGCGTCGGCTGGGCGAACTGATCGACCTGTTCAATTCCGCCCGCTTCACCGGCCAAGGGGCCGGCCGGGCCCGCGATCTGCTCGGGGAAGTGTATGAGTACTTCCTGGAGAAGTTCGCCCGGGCCGAGGGTAAGCGCGGTGGTGAGTTCTATACCCCTGCCGGCGTGGTCCGTGTGCTAGTCGAACTCCTGCAACCGACCCACGGGCGGGTCTACGATCCCTGCTGTGGCTCCGGTGGCATGTTCGTCCAAACCGAGAAGTTCCTCGACGCGCACAACGAGGACCGCACCGCGATCTCGGTCTACGGGCAAGAGCTGAACGAGCGCACCTGGCGGATGGCGAAGATGAACCTGGCCATCCACGGGCTCAACGCCAACCTGGCCCCACGCTGGGGCGACACGTTCGCAAGAGACCAGCATCCGGAGATGCAGGCCGACTTCGTGATGGCGAACCCGCCGTTCAACATCAAGGACTGGGCCCGCAACGAATCTGACCCGCGCTGGCGCTACGGCGTCCCCCCGGTGAACAACGCCAACTATGCGTGGATCCAGCACATCATCTCCAAATTGGCCCCGGGCGGCTCAGCCGGAGTGGTCATGGCGAACGGTTCCATGTCCTCAAACTCGGGCGGGGAGGGACAGATCCGCGCCCAGCTGGTCGAGTCCGATCTCGTCTCCTGCATGGTCGCCTTGCCCACCCAGCTGTTCCGTTCCACCGGGATCCCGGTGTGTACGTGGTTCTTTTCCAAGGACAAGGCTGCCGGCGAGCACGGTTCGGTGGACCGCAGTGGGCAGGTGCTCTTCATCGATGCCCGGCAGCTCGGGCACATGGTCGACCGCGCTGAGCGCGCACTCTCCGACGAAGACATCGCCAAGATCGCCGGCACCTTCCACGCCTGGCGCGGCTCGACTTCCGCCGCTGGCACCGAGTTCAACGACGAAGCTGGCTTCTGCTATTCGGCCACCCTGGAAGAGATCAAGACCGCGGACTATGCGCTCACGCCGGGTCGTTACGTGGGCGCCGCGGAGATTGAGGACGACGGCGAACCAAGTGAAGAGAAGATCGCCCGGCTGAAGAAAGAGCTGTTCGAACAGTTCGATGAGTCCGAGCGGTTGGCCCAGGTCGTGCGCGAGCAGTTGGGGAGGGTTTCGTGAATGATTGGAAGGAGGTCTCCCTCCAAGATCTGGCCACAGAAGTTACCGTCGGTCACGTCGGGCCAATGGCGCAACACTACAGAGAGGAGGGTATCCCGTTTCTTCGATCGCTTAACGTTGATGCCCATACCCTTGACCTTGAGAACGTCAAGTACATATCTGCCGAGTTCCATGCCAAGCTAAAGAAATCCATGCTGATGCCCGGTGACGTGGTGACGGTCAGAACTGGAAAGCCAGGGACAACGAGCGTGATTCCAGAAGACCTACCGATAGCCAATTGTTCGGACCTCGTGATCACGCGGCCAGGTCCCAAGCTCGACGCTCGATGGTTCAGTTATTACATGAACAGTGCAGGTTCCAACTTCGTCGACGCGCAGCTAGTCGGAGCAGTCCAGCAGCACTTCAACGTTGGTTCAGCGAAGAACATGCGGATTCGCTTGCCTCCTTTACCACAGCAAATGGCGATGGCCGAAGTCCTCGGTTCCCTCGACGACAAGATCGCCACCAACACGAAACTGCTAGCCACGATTGACGCTTTGGTGCAAGCACAGTTCCGTGCCACGCTTGCGGATGCACATTTGCAGCCACTCTCCGATTGTGCCGAGTTCGTAAACGGCAAAGCATTCACTAAGGGCGCAAGTGGTACTGGCCGAGTGGTTGTCAGGATTGCTGAGCTAAATTCGGGTCTTGGCGGTTCAACGGTCTTTAGCGATGCTGAAGTCGAGAATAAACATGTGGCCAGCCCGGGAGACATCTTATTCGCCTGGTCCGGTTCGCTGACACTTCATCGCTGGTTCCGCGACGATGCCATCGTGAATCAGCACATTTTCAAAGTGATTCCTCGCGATGGGTACCCTCACTGGCTGGTCTACGAGCTTCTGCGCAACAAAATTGAGGATTTCAAATTAATCGCGGCAGATAAGGCCACGACAATGGGTCACATTCAGCGCAAGCACCTTGATGAGCCGGTGCTGGTGCCCGGTAACCTCTTACGCCAAGAAATTTCTCCCCTAATGGAGACACTCTGGCAAGCATCCCTCAACGTCGAACGAGAGAGACTGACGCTCGCCACCATCCGCGACACGTTGCTTCCTCAATTGATGTCGGGCAGTCTCAAAGTCACGGACTCTGAGACTATGGTCGCATCAGTGGTATGACCTGTACTTGGCGCGTACCCGGCGCCGGATAGATACAGTAAATGACTGGAAGGCACAGGACTGACCCACAGCTCTGGCGGTCAGACGAAAAGTAACTTTCTGGCTGGCGACATCGGTACCCTGCTAGCGGTCAAGCAAGACGGCGTCCAGCCATACGCCGACGAAGACGGCATCGAGTCCAACAACACCAACATCTAGTCTCCGGGGGCAAACGGGATGACACTGCAAATCAGCTTCACCGAGGCGGATTGGGAAGACCTCGTCCTCGAGCAACTCGGCGACCAGAACTGGCGGCCCACCCACGGGGACCAGATCGCCCCCGGCTCGGGCGAAAGGGAAACCTGGGACGACCTGCTGATACGGCCTCGTCTGCTTGCCGCTTTGCGCCGGCTGAACCCCGGCGTCCCGGAGCAGTACCTGCAGCAGGCTCTCGCCGCGATCGCCGCCCCGACCTCGCAGGACGCGATCACCGAAAACCACCGGATGCACAGGATGTTCGTCGAGGGCCACCGGATCTCCTACCTGGATCCGGACGGCACCGAGCAGAACCCGACCCTGCGGATCCTGGGCACCGAAGAGACCGACAACGACTGGCTCGCCGTCAACCAGGTCACCCTGGTCCAAGGCGACTACCGGCGACGCTTCGACGTCGTACTGTATTGCAATGGGATGCCTGTAAGCATTCTGGAACTGAAGAAAGCCGGCTCCCGAGCCGCAGACGTCGCCGCCGCGCATGCCCAGCTGCAAACCTACCTACGTGAGTTCCCGCTCGCGTTCAGATTCTGCGTCTTCACGTTCGCCTCCGACGGGATCGACGCCAAATACGGGACCCCGTTCACCCCGCTGAACCACTTCTCCCCCTGGAACGTGGACGACGACGGCGAGCCAATCCCGCCCGGACACACCGTGGACGGGGATGCGGTGCTTCCCATCGAAACCGCGCTGGCCGGACTCTACAACCCCACCCGTTTCCTGCAGCTGCTGCACTCCTTCACCGCCTTCGACGGCGGCGCCGAGGGGCTGCTCAAGCGCATCGCCAAACCGCACCAGTACTTCGCCGTCACCAAAGCGGTGGGCTCCACCATCGACGCGGTCCGCACCAATGGCAAGGCTGGCGTCGTCTGGCACACCCAGGGCTCGGGAAAGTCCATGGAGATGGAGCTCTACACCAACCGGGTGATGCGCCACCCGACATTGAAGAACCCCACCGTCGTGGTGATCACCGACCGCAACGAACTCGACGGGCAGCTCTTCTCCGGGTTCGCCCGCTCCCAGCTGCTACCCGATACGCCGAAGCAGATCCGCCGTCGTACCGAATTACGCACCGAGCTCTCCGGCCGGGTCACCGGCGGCATCTACTTCACCACCTTGCAGAAGTTCAGCCGCACCACCGAGGAAAAGGAATCCGGGACGGTGCACCCACTGCTCTCGGACCGGAAGAACATCATCGTCATCGTCGACGAGGCCCACCGTAGCCACTACGACGACCTCGATGGCTACGCCCGGCACCTGCGCGATGCCTTGCCCAACGCCACGCTGATCGCCTTCACCGGCACCCCGATCTCCTTCGAGGACCGCAACACCCGGGACGTGTTCGGCGAATACATCGACGTCTACGATCTCTCGAGGGCAGTGGAGGACGGCGCCACCGTCCCGGTCTACTTCGAACCGCGGTTGATCAAGGTGCAGCTGGCCGCCGATCTGACCCAGGATGACCTGGACTCGGCCGCCGACGAGGCGACCACCGGGCTGGACGACACCGAACGGGCGCGGATTGAACAGTCCGTGGCCGTGGTCAATGCCGTCTACGGGGCTCCCGAACGGCTCGAGGAGCTTGCCCGGGATCTGGTCACGCACTGGGGGACCCGCCGGGACACCATGGCCCCGTTCATCGCCGACACCGGCGGCTCGCCGACGCATGGCAAGGCCATGATCGTGGGCGGGACTCGCGAAATCTGCGCGAATCTGTACGACCAGATCATCAAGCTGCGCCCCGACTGGCACTCCGACGAACTCGAAAAGGGCCGGATCAAGGTCGTGTACTCCGGCAACGCCTCCGATGTCCCCCCGGTCTCCAACCACGTGCGGCGAGACTCGTTGAACAACACCATCAAGGAACGGCTCAAGGATCCGGACGACGAGCTGGAACTGGTGATCGTCAAGGACATGATGCTCACCGGCTTCGATGCCCCGCCGCTGCACACCCTCTATCTGGACCGTCCACTCAAGGGGGCCCTGCTGATGCAGACCCTCGCCCGGGTCAACCGGACCTTCCGCGGCAAGGAGGACGGCCTGCTCGTCGCCTACGCCCCGCTGGCCGAGAACCTGGCCAAGTCCCTGGCCGAATACTCCAGCACCGACCAGGAGGCGAAGCCGGTCGGGAAGAACGTGGACGAGGCCGCCGGCCTTGCCGTCGAGCTGGTGGAGCAGATCAAGACGCTTCTTGCTGGCTATGACTGGCGGGCGGTGCTGGCCAAGCCGGGGCCGAAGTCCTTCCTGAACGCCATCACCGGGGCCGTGAACTACCTCCGCGACCCGACGACCGAGGGCAACTCCCCCGCGGACGACGCCCCGACGCTGGCGGTGTTGTACCGGCAAACGGCCGGCCAACTCGCCCGCGCATGGGCCCTGTGCACGGGCTCAGGCAGGTTGGAGGACCTTCGCGCTGACATTCAGGTGTATGAGGAGATTCGCGTCTGGATGGGCAAGTATGACGCCCAGGACCGCCAGTCCCGCGGCGAACCGGTACCCGAGGAGATCCAGCGGATGCTCGGGCAACTCATCGCCTCCGCGACGGACGCCACCGGGGAGGTGCTGGACATCTATGAAGCGGCCGGCATGTCCAAGCCATCGCTGAGTGATCTCACCCCGGAGTTCATCGCCAAGACACAGAAGGCCCGCAACCCGCAGCTGGCCATCGAGGCATTGCGCAAACTCGTGGCCGACGAGTCGGCGAAATCGACCAAGCACAACACCATCCGGCAGCGGGCGTTCTCGGAGCGGATCACCGAACTGATGAATAAGTACACCAACCAGCAATTGACGTCGGCCGAAGTCATCGCCGAGCTGGTCGAACTGGCGAAGGAAGTTGCCCAGGAATCCCAGCGCGGTCAGCGTTTCACTCCCCCTCTGAACGAAGACGAACTGGCGTTCTACGACGCCGTGGCACTCAATGAATCAGCCGTCGAAATCCAGGGCGAAGGAGTCCTGGCGGAGATCGCCCGCCAGCTGGTGGCGATCATGCGCCGCGATGTGCGCACGGACTGGACCGTCCGCGAGGATGTGCGGGCCAAGCTCCGCTCCTCGATCAAGCGGCTCCTCGTGATCAACGGTTACCCACCGGATAAGCAACCCGAAGCGATAAAGCTCGTCATTGAACAAATGGAGACTCAGAGCCTGCACTGCACGGAATTCATCGAAGGGGAAAATCAGTGATCCAACACATAGCCCATGTCGAGAATTTTCGGACTCTCGCCCAATCTCCGCATGTAGGAGGCGACCAATCGTATTTCGGCGCCTATACGCTCATATTCGGTGCGAATGGATCTGGAAAGTCCACTATTTCCGAATTGCTTCGACAGCTTGGAACTGTTGGAGCCCCTTCAAAAACAACATTGGTAACGGATACCGACACGCAAAGGTTGACTCAAGGAGCGCCTTTTGAGAGTCACCGTGTTTGGGTTTTCAATTCTGATTTTGTTCACGAGAATCTTCGAGAGTTCGTCTCGGGCAGCGGCCCGACAGCCCCGATCATCAAACTCGGCAAAGTTGCGGTCGACGATGAAGCAGAGAGCCGGCTCCTTGCCAAATTGGTGGCACGAAACGACATCTGGAAAGCGGGGCTAGAAAGCGATCAACTCGCCGGTATCGCCAATCGCAAAAAGGCCATAAGCGCTACCAAAGAGCTCGTTATCGAATTTCTAGGCACCTACGACGGCGCAAGATTCAATTCGAACAGTTTTACAACGACTAAGGCACGCGCCCTTTTGGACAACCCACGGGCGGTCCGTCTCTCGAGAGAGACAGCCCGTCAACATATGAGAACGCTCTCACAGGCCGCGCTGGAGGCCATCTCGCCTCCAAGCATGCCGCTCGTGGATGTCCGTGACTTCACAAATCGAGCCCGCCTGATCATTGCCCGTAGGCAGAGCGAAAGCGAGTTCCCTGAACTCGACGGCGATCTAGCGTTGGCTGCATGGGTCCAAAGTGGAATTGCACACCACGAAAACAACGACGATTGCAAATTCTGCGGTTCCGACATGCCTGAATCATTGCTGGTTCGATTAACTACCTACTTCAAGAATGGCAACGCACAGATCCGGGCTGATGCCGAAGCGCTGGCCAGCAGTTGCGCTGACGCCAGCCATGCGCTCGATCAATGGATAAGAGAGCTTTCAGCCCCCTCCGGCATCATTGCTGCTGAAAGTGAGAAATGGGCATCGGCTGTCGACTCGGCGAAAGCCTTCGTTGTGGAAACAACGGCGTCTCTCAGGGAAATCCAAAGTGCTTGCGAAACCAAGGCCACGAACCTGTCTTATGACGAATCACTCGCGAGCCCAAATATGCGAAGCCAAGACTTTCTAGCGGAACTCGCTGCATGTGTCGAACGACACGAAACTGAACGAACGGACTATTCGGCCGTGCAAAATAAGGCTGTAGATGAATTGGCCCTCCACGCCGCAGCCTTTCATCAAAGCGACTTGACGGCCGCTGAGAATCGACTGGCTAGGGTCGCTAGCGCTTTGGAACTGGTGAACGCGCAGTCCGAATCTTGCGCTAGCAAGCTGAAGGCAATCGAGGCGCGCCGCCTAAATACCTCGGAGATGGCAGCGCAGCTGACCGACGATCTCCATACGATCTTTGGAAAAACGACCCTCACGATTCAACCGACAAGTGACGGCTCGGGATATCAAGCCGTCAGGGAAGATGGACCAGCAAAGTTCCTTTCCGAAGGCGAGCAGCGCATTTTGGCGCTTGTTTACTTTATTCGGACTCTTGACGATGACAACTTCGACCGGAAAAATGCCACTGTCGTAATTGACGACCCCTCCACTAGCCTCGATAGAGAGAATGTTTTCGCGACTTCAGCGTGGTTGGATCAACAACTTGATGGAGTGCGTCAGCGAATTCTCCTCACCCACAGTTTCGACTTCTTCCAGCTTCAACTACGAGCGCAAAATTCGAATGAAAACGACGAACCTGATGCACCTGATGGCGCTGGAACGGTGCCAGCCCATCGAGTCCTAGAGATCCGAAGTTCTCAAATCGTCGGAGCGGATTCCAACGAAATTACTATAAGAGCGTTCCCAGAAAAGATACTAAGCGCGCCTTCAGAATACGTTTACCTATTCCGCAGGGTTGCGGAAGCCTGTGCAGGGCTCGACGACGAGAACCTACCCGTGGTTGGCAATGCCGCGCGGCGGCTCATAGAGGGGTTCCTCGCATTCAAAGCACCGCAGGCATCGAACTTCGGCAGTCGATTTGCACTATGTATTCCGACCGGGATTAGCAGCGGCGTAGCCAATCAAGTAAAGACCTTCCTCCACAATCAGTCTCACCGCTCAGCACCAGACCCGTCATCAACCGGTGTGGAGATGGCCTTACTCCCTTCGGTTAAGGGCGTTATGGCATTTATGCGGGCTTGCGACGAAACCCACTTCACTGGCCTGGCCAAAGCTGTCGGCATCGATCCGAAAGATATCCTCACAGGTCGTGATCTAGCAGCCGCTCGTGGGCAAATCAAAACGTAGCACTGGGGCCCAATACCTTCGCGAATACGGATCACGGAGCTAGTTGGCACATATGCCGGAAGACAAACAGGACAACCTCGACCCGGATCAAGCAGACAAGACCGTACCCATGAAGGCAAGAACGTCATAAATCATGTTATCCAAAACGGCGTCGCAGGCGCGCCCCGTTTTCAGCTGTACCTACGCGCCCTCACTGAGGCTGGGCTCGGTACCCGCACCGTAGCGCTGCTGGACTTGGACGATTTCCATGCCGACGCCGCGGCAATGTCTGTCCGTGCCGCCGGGACGACGATCCGTATAGCATCCAAGTCGCTTCGTATTCCCGGTGCCCTCGAGGCGGCCTTGACCAAGCCGTGGTATTCCGGTGTTCTGGCATTCTCGCTCCCGGAAACCCTATGGCTGGCCGCGCGAACGGGATTCAATACATCGTCGTTGCTTATCCGACAGCTGATCGCGGAGCGCTGAGGCAACTTCTGCGATCGGAGGTCAGTGAACATGTCACGGTCATGCTCGACTCCACCGAGCAACTGGAGATCCTCCGCAACGTCGCTCGGTCCTGCAACATCCCAACTAGAGCGCGGCCCCGAGTCTGCCTCGAGATCGACGTCTCCTATGCCCCGGTGCGTCATCGCACCGGGACGCTATCCACCAAGCTCAAGGTCGGGCCGGCCCACTCCTCCCATCACCACGGTCGAACAAACCGTCGCCATGGTTCGCGCTTGCGAACGTGCAGGCGTGAGCCTGGTGGGAGTCACTATGTATGAATGGCTAGTTGCCGGGGTCGCCAACGGCGCCTGCACACCCCGAGGGCTCGCTGTCCGTGCGCTGCAGGCCCTATCGAAACGGGACATCGCCCAGTGGCGGGGCGAAGTCGTCTCGGCGCTGCGCGAACTGGGCGGACTTGGAATTCGTCAACGGTGGCGGCACCGGCTCCATCGAATCCACCAGCGCCGAGGCCACGGTCACCGAGGTTGCTGCGGGCAGCGGATTCTACGGGCCCGAACTCTTCCAGCACTAGCGCAGTTTCCGCCCGGCCCCGGCGTTGCACCTGCTCCTCGATGTCGTCCGCCGTTCCACCACCGACACTGTCACCGTTCTCGGTGGTGGCTGGGTCGCTTCCGGACCTCCCGGTAAAGACCGCCTGCCGGTCCCCATCTGGCCCGAAGGCCTGCGCTACGCCCCACCCGAGGGACCGAGCGAAGTCCGGCCACCACTCACCGGTCCCGCAGCCGCCGGACTGAGCGTCGGCGATCCCGTCTCCTTCTGCCATGCCAAGGCAGGCGAACCCTGCGAGCGCCTTAACTCCGTCCTCGTCTACAGCAACGGCGAGATCATCGATGAATGGCCCACCTACCGCTGCGAGGGAATGGCCTTCCTTCAGAGTTCTTCGTAGAGACTCTTTGGAATACGGCCCAAGGCTCGAGTCCATCAGCGAAGTTGTGCAACCCCTAATCTGCCGAACGCTATCCAGAAGTGACAAACCGCTCTGGGCGCTGCAGTTCATCGAAACTCTTCACTAAATGCGGCTCCTGTGGGTATTGGCTTGATCGAGAGGCATATTTGACGGGCTCTGCATCCGAGAAAGCCAGCCCATTGAACGATACATAGACACCTGCTCCGGTGACGCTGCCGTCGAACTGTGCCTGGATTGCAACCCGGCTTCCTTCACCAAGATACGGCTCAAGCTCGCTAGTGGCCTGTATTGTCAGGATTCCTATATCCTCATCGCCAATAGTGGCTCTAAGGCACCTATCCCGCTTTAGCGGCCCTCCTAGTCCGGGGAACAACTCGGTGAATAGAGTGCATCTTCTTCCAAACTTAGTTGTAAATTTCCGAAGTTGCACTTCGTCACGTCCGAACTTCGCCAACGATTGGCCGCGCCCACCAGGAATGAGTAAACATGGCCCTGGAAGATCATTGGCCGGCACAGTTTCTTCTCCGTATCCAGGAACCCCTATTCGAACGTTCGATACGGTTCTTGAGGGCGACAGTGCCTTTCCGCGAGCGTCACCAGTGTCAGTGCGAAGCGCACCCCATAAACCAACGGAGATAGTCGGGGCCCAGCCGAGTCTCCTAAGCTCGCGGACGGTTTCAGCATGATCACGCGCCACGATACGCGGCAAATAACCGACAATAAGACCTTCGCAAAATATGGCGACCGCGTGTTTGTCGTGAGGATTAAAGGGCTCATCAACCAAGATTCCTTCAACGTCGGCCGCAATTCCTTCTTTTGTGAAGGGACGATTCAATATCATCCGGACGTGATCTGGGTAGGCCCAGCCGCCAGCAGCATCGTAGGAGTCACCCCAAGTTTGTCCCAATAACGGATATGACCACCTGTGCCCACTGACCGGGGCTGGAGCTTGTTCCATGCTCAAAGTATCTGCCGCTCTCCCCAATTTCGTCCAGAGCGCGTCCAATCACCCCGATAGTCCGGTCGTGCCATCTCCAAGAACAGCTCTTCCCACAGCTTTCGGTTCCTCTCGACTATACGTTTCCTGATTTCGCCGACAACAAGAGTTTTCGAGTCCGCAATAGATATGGACCGACTTCGTCAAATAGTAAGTCCGTTCCATTTCCGACTAAGGAATAGCCATCCGCGCGAAACGGCCCCTACGCCACAGAGAACATGGCCTTCCAGAGGGTGTATACGTTCGGTCTGAACGGTGGAAATGGCGGAACTGGTCAGCCAGCGCGGTCAGCCAGCCCTCCGCCGTCGTACTCCCCCGCACAGAATTCGATGTCGCCACCGTGTTGGCCCGGGCCACGGCCCAGGGACGACAGGTGAAGGTCGTGGGAGGGGCGCACTCGTTCACCGACATCGCAGCGACCAACGGAGTCCTGGTCGGTCTGGACCGGATGCAAGGGCTTGAGCATGTGGACCCGGCCACCGGCGAGGCGACCCTGCTCGGAGGGACCCGGCTGTTCAATGTCGCGGAGCTACTCGCCCCGCATGGCTTGGCGTTGCCCAATATGGGCGATATCGACCACCAGTCGCTGGCCGGCTCGCTGGCCACCTCGACCCATGGCACCGGGTTGGCGTTCACCGGGTTCTCCGGCCTGGTGACGTGGCTGCGGCTCGCTCTGCCCGATGGGTCGATCGTCGAATGTTCGGCGACCGAACGACCCGAGCTGTTCCAAGCGGCACGGGTCGGGCTCGGGGCCATCGGCGTCGTGCTGGCAGCCACGCTGCGTTGCCTGCCGGCATTCCAACTGCGGGCCGTCGAGAAGCCCGAACCGTTGGTGGGAATGATCGAGTCCTTCCTCGAACGCTCCGCGACCGAAGACCACCTCGAGTTCTATTGGTTCCCCCATACCGAGACCGCGTTGGCCAAGACCAACACCCGGCTGCCGGTCGACGCTCCGCGACACCCGGTTAGCCCCATCTCCCGCCTGCTCGACGATGAACTACTGGGCAACGGGGCCTACGGGCTGATGTGCGCGGCAGGATCCCGTGTCCCGGCATTGGTCCCGCCGTTGAACCGCCTTGCCGCGAAGACCCTGGCGGCCCGTGATTACACGGATGTGCCCCATAAGGTGTTTGTCACTCCGCGACGGGTGAGGTTCCGCGAGATGGAGTACTCGCTGCCGCTGGAGGCGTTCGGCGAGGTCTTCGCCGAGCTCAAGTCGGCGATCGAAGGGTACCGGGAACCGATCAGCTTCCCCATTGAGGTGCGCACGTCGGCGGCGGACGACACCTGGATGGGAACCTCGGCCGGACGTCAGTCGGTCTACTTCGCGGTCCACCGCTACGCCCGGGAACCGCACCAGGAATTCCTGCAGCACGTCGAGCAGGTGTTCATCGCCCACGGTGGCAGGCCGCACTGGGGGAAGCTCCACTCCCGCGATGCCGGGTATCTTTCGGGTGTCTACCCGGAATTCGAACGATTCACTGCGGTGCGGGACGAAACCGACCCGACGGGGACGCTGTTGAATCCTTATTTACGGCGCGTGCTCGGAGCCTAACTGGCCTCCATTCCTATTTGCCCGGTGCTTCCATCGAAATAGCGAGCACTCAACGACGGACCGCACTGCCCACATCTGGAGTTTGGCCAGGTGTGGGCAGTGCGGTCGTGGGTATCGGTCAATGCCCTCCTCCTTACTCGGCACCCACCTTGTCGGCGTCGCTCCGCTTCGGAAGGACTTTTGCCAGCACTGATGGCAGGACCAGCACGGCGACGGCGATCAGCAGCAGCACGACGGTGAGTGGACGGGTGGCGAAGACCGAGAAGTCACCATGGCTGATCGAGAGTGCACGTCGCATCTGGGTTTCCATCATGGGGCCGAGGATGGCCCCCAGAATGGCGGGAGCCACCGGGAAGTCGTAGACCCGCATGAAGAAGCCCGCGATGCCGATCGCGCAGACGATCAACACGTCGATCAGGCTGCTGGAGATGGAATACACCCCCAGGACGCCGAACACCAGGATGCCCGAGAAGAGCAGTTCCTTCGGTATTTCGAGGATCTTGATCCACACCTTGACCAGCGGCAGGTTGATGACCAGCAGCATGATGTTGCCGATGAATAACGAGGCGATCAGCGTCCAGACCAGGTCGGGCGAGGTCTCGAACAGCTGTGGTCCGGGTTGGATGTTGTAGATCTGGAAGGCCGACAGGATGATCGCTGCCGTCGCCGAGGTGGGGATGCCCAGCGTCAGCAGTGGCACCAGAACACCGGAGAAGGATGCGTTGTTGGCTGCTTCCGGCCCGGCGATGCCTTCGATGGCGCCCTTGCCGAACTCGTCCTTGTGCTTGGAGAGCCGCTTTTCCAGGTTATAGGACAGAAAGGTCGGCACCTCGGAGCCGCCAGTGGGCATGGAGCCGAAGATGAAACCGAGGAAGCCCCCGCGGATCCAGGGCTTCCACACCCGCTTGCGTTCGGCTTTGTTCAGCCAGATCCGACCCGAGAACTCAACCTTTTCCTCCTTCGCCACCTGGAGCCGCGCCAGCCCGTAGAGTGCCTCCCCGATCGCGAAGAGCCCAATCACCACGACGACGATGTCGACGCCCCCGAGCAGCTCCGGGGCGCCGAAGGTGAATCGCTGTTGCCCGGTCAGGAAGTCCAGCCCGATCAGTCCGACGAAAAGTCCCGCGAAGAGACTGATCATGCCCCGGATGATGGAGGTTCCCACCAGGGCGGTCACGGAGACGAAGGCGAGCACCATCAAGGCGAAGTAGTCGGTGGCTTGGAACGATTTGGCGAGGTTGGCCACCACTGGTGCCAGGAAGGTCAGACCCAGGGTGGAGATGATGCCGGCGAAGAAGGAGCCCATCACGGCCGTGGCCAGGGCGGGACCGGCACGTCCGGCCTTGGCCATCGGGTATCCGTCGATCGCCGTCGCCACCGACCCTGCCTCACCGGGGGTGTTGAGCAGAATGGACGTGATGGCCCCGCCATACAGGGACCCGTAGTAGATTCCCGCGAAAATGATCAGGGCGCCGGTGGGGTCGAAGCCATAGGTCAGTGGCAGCAGCAGGGACAGGGCCAGCGCGGGGCCGATTCCCGGTAGGACACCGACCAGGGTGCCGATGGTGACGCCGACGGCGGCAAAGAGCAGGTACTGCAGTTGAAAAGCATTGGCGAAGCCGTTCGCCAGTTCGGAGAAAGCATCCATGAGTGCTTAGCCCACCCCTTCCAATAGTCCGGCTGGCAGCCGCACGCCGAGCAATTCCGTGAAGCCGAGGTAGATGATGACGGAAAACAGGACGGCGACGATGATGTCGCGGATCCACTGGCGGCTTCCACCAATCCACGCAACCGCGAAGAAGAAGAGGACGGTCGCCAGGATGTAGCCCACGGGCTTGAGGATGACGGCGTAGATGACCAGACAGACGATGACGGTCCAGAGGGTTCGCCAGCGCGTCTCTGCGTGCCCTTCGTCGGCTTGCTCGCGCAGCGAATAGTCTGGTTTCACCGTCGTCCTGACCAGGAATGCCAAGCCGAAAACCACCAGACCGACACCCACGATGATGGGGAAGAAGCCTGGTTTCTGTGGTCCGAATCCGCCTCTGGAACCGATCTGGAAAGCCGTGACCAGGACCACCGAGGCGCCGATAACTATCACCGCGGCGGCGATCCTGGTTCCGAACTTCCCACGCGAGAGAAGCGCGGAGTCGGTGCTGCCCTGGGTCACTCGACGATCCCCAGATCCTTCAGGGTCTTGGAGATGTCCTGGTCTTCCTGCTCAAGGTAGTCCCCGAATTCGTCGCCGGTCATCAGGTAGTCCTCCCAGTTATTGGTTTCGAGGGTCTCCTGCCATTCGTCGGTATCCCGCATGTCCTCGATGGAGGAGACGACGGCGTCGCGTTGCTCATCGGAGATTTCCGGAGGCGCAACAACACCGCGCCAGTTGGCGATGGACACGTCGTACCCGGCATCGATGACGGTCGGGGCATCAACGCCATCGATGGGTTCCTCGCTGGAAACCGCCAGCAAACGCATTTCACCGGCATCCACCTGATCCGAGAACTCGGCCAGGCCGGAGGCCGCAACGGTGACATCTCCGGAAAGAATCGCCGGAGTCAGCTCGCCGCCCCCGGAGTAGGGGATGTAGTTGATCTTGTCCGGGTCGATATCGGCTGCTTCGGCCAACTGGGCCACCATGATCTGGTCCACACCGCCCACGGAGCCGCCACCCCAAGCGATACTGCCCGGATCGGCCTTGAAGTCCTTCATCAGCTGTTCAAAGGTCTCATACTTCGAATCAGCCGATACCGCAATGGCTTCATATTCGGCCGTCAGGCGGGCAATCGGCGTCGTGTTCCCCAGGTCCACCTGCGAATCGGTCTGCTCGATGGCGCCGACCAGGATCTTGCCGATGACCATCAGCTGGTGCGGGTCGCCGGCATTTTCGCCGACGAACTGTGTCAGGCCGATCGTCCCTGAACCGCCCGGGACGTTGTAGACGTCGCTGCCGTTGTCGGTCACGCCGCCTTCGGTCAGGGCCCGTCCGATCGAGCGGGCCGTCATGTCATAGCCGCCGCCCGGGTCGGCAGGGGCCATGATTTCGATGGCTTCCGTGGGGTAGTCGTCAGCAGCCTCGCCGCTACCACTTCCGCTGTTTCCGCTGCAGCTGGTCAGTGCCAACAACCCCACGGCGAATGGTGCGCCCCACTGGGCCAGCCGGCGTTTTCTGGAGACGTTCTTCGGTGTCTTCATGATGTTCGTCCTCTTCGATGCGGGTGCGATGTGTTGGCACGGCAGCCACTACTGCTGACGTGTCGAAGCCAACGCTATAGTGGTCCAGATCACTGTGGAGGCTTGTTCGACATACGGCGCATACTGCTCGTTGAATGGCTTCTGCTCATTCTGTTCACGCCATCCAAGCCCAAGGAGGGAGTGCGATGAGCCCGCGCACGGAACCCGTGGACCAGACCTGCCGCCCTGCCGCGCCCCTCCGGGATGAGCCTGCGCGGCCACGGCGGAAACCCTGGCGGGTCCACCTTCCGGGACGGAACTTTGCTGCCCAGACCCTGTTCCTGCAGCTCACCGTCGTTTTCCTCGTCGTCGTGGTCACCGCCTCGGTGCATGGGTGGCTGACCTATCAGCATTTGGGCCAAGAAGCTGAGCACCGGGCCCTCTCGGTCGCCCGGACCGTTGCGGCCTTCAGCGACGTCCGCGCCGAAGTCGCCGAGCTCACTGCCGCCAACATTGCCCAGGTGCCACATAGCAGGCTGTCCAACGGGCCCCTGGTCCCGCTGGCGAAGGATCTCCGCGCCCGCACCGGTGCCCTGTTCGTGGTGATCACCGATGATGAAGGCATCCGGCTCACCCACCCCAACCCCGAACAACTGGGACAGAAGGTCAGCACCGATCCGACGGAGGCGCTCAGCGGATACGAAGTCACCAATCAAGAGCGCGGAACCCTGGGTTTATCAGCCCGCGCGAAGGTCCCCATCTATGCCCCGGATTCGCAGACCACGGTGGTGGGTGAAGTCAGCGTGGGGTTCGCCATGGACGACATCCTGGCCAACCTCCGCAGCGATATTCTCCCGGTGGCGCTCACGGCCATCAGCGCCCTGGGAATCGGCGTCCTCGGATCCTGGCTGCTGGGACGGCGGTTGCGGCGACTCACGCTGGGGTTGGAACCCGAGGAAATCACGGCCCTCGTCCAGGACCAGGAAGCGGTCCTTCGGGGAGTGGACGAAGGGGTCATTGGTGTTTCCGCGGAGGGCCGGATCACCGTACTCAACGCGGAGGCCCATAGTCTTCTCGGGCTCGGTGCCGACGAGGATCCCGTCGGCAGCCTGCTGGACGAAGCAGGGTTGCCGGGCTCTCTCTCGCGGCTGGTGCAGGAAGCCGCCCCCACGTCCCCCTCCGTTGAACAAATGATCGATTCGCGGGTGTTGATCCTCAGCGCACGGGCCGTTCGGCGCCAGGGGCATGGCCAGGACCTCGGGACGGTCATCATGTTGCGTGACCGAACTCAGCTGCAGTCCCTCACGCGTCAGCTGCAGGCGGTCAGTGCCATGACAACGGCGCTGCGCGCACAACGGCACGAATTCGCCAATCGACTCCACACGGTCTCCGGACTGCTGGGCATTGGCGAACACCGGCAGGCGGAAGAGTATGTCGGCGGGATTCTCGCGACCGGACCGCTGAAATTCCCCATGGAACAGGCGGAACTGCTCACGGACCAATATCTGCGGGCCTTCATCGGCGCGAAAAGCGTTGAAGCCGCCGAACGTGGCATTCACCTGCGCATCGGACCGGAGACGAACGTGCGCGGCCGGGTGACGGCGGCCCATGACGTCACGACGGTCATTGGCAACCTCATCGACAATGCCATCCATGCTGCCGTGCACGGCAGCAACGCGGAACGCTGGGTCGAAGTGGAGGTCCTTGACGAGCTGACGGACGACGGCGGGACACTCCATTTGGTGGTGGCGGACTCCGGCGACGGCACGGCAGAGGCAGAACGTATTTTCGAGGGGGACTTCACGACGGCGGCGTCCACTCCCCTGGCGACGCATGGGCAGGGGGTCGGGCTCCCCTTATGCCGGCAGATCGCCCGCGACCGCGGCGGAGAAGTCTGGCTTGCCGAGGAGGGTAGCCCGGGCGGCCCGGGAGCCGTGTTCTGTGCTCGGCTTCCCGGTACCGTGGAGCATAAGAAGACCCCACCGTTGGAAGGATGGCATGAGCAAGGATCTGCGCGTACTCATCGTCGATGATGACTTCCATGTGGCCAAGCTCCACGCCACCTACGTGAATACGGTTCCCGGGTTCACCGCTTTGGACCCCGTCGGAACCGCGGATCAGGCACGGCTGGCTGTAGCCGCCCAACATCCCGATCTCGTGTTGCTGGACGTCTACCTTCCGGATGCTCTGGGCCTGGACCTCCTACAGACGCTGGACACCGATGTCTTCATCCTCAGCGCCGCAGCGGAGGCATCCTCCGTGCGGCAGGCGATACGTCGCGGTGCCATCGGGTATTTGATCAAGCCCTTTGCCGCCGAGCAGTTGAGTCAACGGCTCCGCGGCTACGCGCGCTATCGGCGCCTCCTGACAGGAAATCAGGGTGTTGATCAGGACACGATTGAACGCGCCATCCGTTCCTTGAGCCCCACCATGGGAGCAGGGCCCAGCCACGCACGGAGTGCAACGGAGGCTGCCGTGCTGGAGGCGTTGGAACCCGGCCGGCAATGTTCCACCATCGCCGTGGCCCAACAAGTCGGCGTATCCCGGGCCACCGCCCAGCGGTACCTCTCCGCGCTGGTGGAAGACGGAACAGTCGAGATCCATTTGCAGTATGGCAACACCGGGCGTCCCGAACACCGCTACGCCCGCACTGAATTCGGCGTGTGAGGATACCCACTTCGTGTTGATCCGACTCTCCCCGGAGTTCGAACGGCTCACGGGGGTCAGTTACGAAACTGGTTCAAGGGGGACGCTTCTAAATCCGTATCTGCGGCTCGCGCTGCGAACGGAGTAGCGGCCAAACCGTGGGTGTCCTCGTGTTGTACTGTTCCCATGCTGTCAACGTTGATCTGGTTCCTCGTCCTAGCCGTCATTGTCTTAGTCGGCCTATTCATTTTAACTGCTCGGCGGCATAAACGGGACTTGGCGAGTGCCATGGCGCAACGGACCCAGGAACATCTCGTCCATGCGAACGAGCGGGATCGTCTGGGTCAGTCCCTTCAGACAACGCGGAAGCAGTCTGCGGCTGAGCGCGATCGGCTAGAACGGTCACTTGCCTCAAGCCACGAGAACGATGTGATGCGGCTGAATGAGCTTCACAACGCCAAGATCACCGAGAGCGAATCCAGCAACGAACTTCTGAAGCGACAGCTGGATGACGCGCGAGAGTTCTTCCGAAAAGGCATGAAATGGGACCTGGCTTCCCGAAATGCCATCGTCAGTATTTGCCGGTCCCTGTCCGTCAGCGGATTCCTTGCAACCAACGTGGTCTTTGACCCGTCGGCGACTAGCAAGACCGAACACTTTGCGGCACAAATCGACCATGTTCTTGTCACCGACTCATTCGTCCTGATCATCGAGAACAAGCGCTGGAAAGGCCTCGTTTTTGCCGATAAGCACCCCAGCGCGGTGAGCCCCCACTTCCAGCATCTGGTTGATGAATCCGACCTCCAAGATCACTTCGCCGTGCAAATCGTGCCAGACAGCAGCGCGAGAACTCTCCTGACCGTGCGGACTCATCCACAGCCTGACGCCCCGTGCCGCCAAGTTCGAAAACAGGCCATGCGGCTTCGCGATTTCTTCATGTCGAAGCTAGAAGACAGTCCATGGATCGAGACCTCGGTTTTCTACTCGCATCCAGACTTCCATTTCGAAGGAGGGCGAACATGCGCCGCCAACGGTCGCACCCCAACAAGAATCGCTGCTGGATCACAGGAGCTGCATTCTGTCATCGGCAGCATTTTGCAGGACCGCCACTCCCAGAAAGTTCCCGTCCAGACCAGTCGAATCGGAACCGTATTGAAGGAGTACGGAGCCGACATCGTCGGTTTTGGGCAGTATAAGGAACGTTGGGGTAAGCCTCTCCTGCCGACACAGCAGTTGAACGCCCAACGTTCACAACAGCGGTCCGACTAAATCAAGCCGGGGTGTTCTATTCGCTTCTGATCGCTGGCGTACTGCCTTGATGAACACAGCCGTCACCGGCACGTCTGTCGGGGTGGCCTCTTCAAGAGCACCAACCATTTGGACAGCGTTGACAGCCTCGACGTCTGCGGACTGCGGACGGTAAGTGCCCGTTCACAAGCCCACTTAGCGGAATTGACCCACGTCAAGGAACCGCGAACCGTCGCTGGATAGTCTCAAAGCATCAACACAGACTTCGGCGCCCCCCACCGGCGCCGGGCACTGGCAGATCGCCAGCGCATCACAGACGAAGGGAGTCACCAAAATGACCACCGCCGGAACCACCACCCACACCCTCCTCCGCGCAGAGGGCTTCTCCTGCCCCTCCTGCGTCAGCAAGATCGAAAAGCAGGTCGGCAAGCTCACCGGCGTGGAGAACGTGAAGGTCCACTTCGCCTCAGCCCGCATCGAGGTTGACCACGATGAGAGCAAGACCAGCGTCGACGACATCGTCGCCGTGATCGCCAAGGCCGGCTACCAGGCCGCCCCCTCGGCCTTCTAGCCAGACTCCCCCTCGAGCAGAAAGGTTGTGCCACGGTGAACAGGTTCCAGAAATGGCTTCACGGTAGCTGGTCCATCCCGGTCGCCTCCGGCATCCTCATCCTCATGTCCTTCGCCCTGCAGTACCTCGGCGCCGGAATGTGGAATCGTGCGGTGAGCCCGCAATGGTGGATCGACGCCGGTGAACATGCCACCAGCACCGCAGAGGTCTTCACCCTGGCAGACACCTTCATGCTCGCCGCCGCAGTGGTGGCCGGCTACAACATCGTCATCAAGGGCGTCCGGGCGCTGACCGCCAAGCTCATCGGCATCGACCTGCTCGTCTCGATCGCCGCGATCGGCGCCGTCATCATCGGCAACTTCTGGGAAGCCGCCGCCGTCACCTTCCTGTTCGCCATCGGCCACGCCCTCGAGGCGGCCACCATGAACAAGACCCGTTCGGCGCTGGCCGAACTGGTCGCCGTCGCCCCCGACGTCGCCATCGTGTTGCGCGATGGTGAACAGCAGGAGGTTCCCGCCCACCAGGTCCGGATGGGCGAGATCGTGCTGGTGAAGAACGGCGCGAAGATCCCCGTGGACGGCCAGGTCGTCTCGGGTACCGGTGCCATCGACGAAGCCTCCATCACCGGGGAATCGCTCCCGGTGGAGAAGACCACATCGGATCATGTCTTCGCCGGAACCGTCTCCCGCGGCGGATTCCTGCAGGTTCTGGCCACGGGCATCGGCGCGGACACCACCCTGGCCCGCATCATCCACCGCGTGGAGGAGGCCCAGGACGCCAAGGCCAAGACCCAGGCCTTCATGGACCGCTTCTCCTCCTGGTACACCCCCGGCGTCATGGTCCTGGCCCTGGTGGCAGGCCTCATCAGCGGCGACGTGGTCCTGGCCCTGACCCTTTTGGTCATCGGCTGCCCCGGCGCCCTGGTCATCTCCATCCCCGTCGCGATCGTCGCCGGCATCGGCCGCGCCGCCCGCAACGGCATCCTCATCAAGGGTGGCGAATATCTGGAGACCTCCGCGAAGATCTCGGCGGTTGCCGTGGACAAGACCGGTACCCTCACCGAGGGTCGTCCGCAGCTGACCGACGTCGTCGTCCTGGATCCGGGGCTGGATCGCACCGAGGTGCTGCGGTGGGCCGCTGCCGCCGAGGCCGGTTCCGAGCACCCGCTGGCCCGCACCATCATGGATTCCGCCCGCGACGAAGGCGTGGGCCCCGAGGGCATCCCCGGAGAGGTGACGCCGGTCCCTGGCAAGGGCATCGTGTCCGACGTGGACGGCCAGCGGGTACTGATCGGCAACCCGGCGTTGCTGGAGCAATACGGCATCACCAACGACGCCGGATCCTCCGATGCGGCCGAGCAACTCGCCGCGGCGGGCAAGACCCCGATGATCGTCGCCGTCGATGGCCGGGTGATCGGTATCGTCGCCGTCGCCGACCAGATCCGCGAGGACTCCGCCGAGATGGTTGCCCGGTTGCATGCGGCCGGCGTGAAGAAGGTCGTCATGCTCACCGGTGACACGCGGTTGGTGGCCGAATCCATCGGCCAGGCCACCGGCATCGACGAGATCCATGCGTCCATGCTGCCCGAGGACAAGCTCGACGCGGTGGCGAAGCTGCAGCGCGAGGGGCATACGGTGGCCATGGTCGGTGACGGGGTGAATGACGCCCCGGCCTTGGCGATCGCCGACATCGGCGTGGCCATGGGCGCCGCCGGTTCGGCGGTGGCCGTGGAGACGGCGGATATCGCCCTGATGGGTGACAACCTGCTCAAGCTGCCCGAATCCATCAGTCTGGCCAAGCGGACGGTGAACGTGATGAAGCAGAACATAGCGATCTCGCTGATCACCGTGGTGCTGCTGGTGGCCGGCGTCTTCGCCGGCGGGGTCACCATGTCCCTCGGCATGCTCGTCCACGAGGGGTCCGTGCTGGTGGTCATCCTCAACGCGATGCGCTTGATGCGCAACGCCCCAGGGGCCACGTCGATGTCGAAGTCGCTGCGCACCCCGGCCAAGCGCGGGGCCTCCGAAGTCGTGGACGCCTAGGCACGGCAGCAACGCCAGGGAGGCGCCGATCGCGGGTACGCGCGGTCGGCGCCTGAACACGGTCCATCAATTTTCATGAGCCAACAGGAGGAATGCAGATGTCCACGGCACTGGTTGTCAACGACGACGGCGGACCCGAAACCCAGGAGCTCGGTGGAGCGGGAATACAACGGACCCCCGAGGCGCTGGAGAAGATCACCGACGTGATCAAATACGGACTCGTCGACCCGCACGTTCGCGCACGCTTTAGTCTGGCTGATGCGCAGAACGCAGTGGCCGCCGTCGAAGCTGTCATCTGGCAGGAAAGGTAGTGGTGGAACCATGACCGAACCGCACGAGGAACACCAGGACCACGCCGGGCACGGAGACCATGGGGGTCACGAGGGCCATGCCGGGCATGGCCCCGGCATGTTCCGGACGCCTTTCTGGGTCACCCTCGTGTTGTCCATCCCGGTGGTCTGGCTCAGCCCGCTGGTCGCGTCGCTACTGGGTTACCAGGTCCCCGAGTTTCCGCTCTCGCAGTGGGTCGCCCCGGTCTTGGGGACGTTCATCTACTTCTACGGTGGTGCCCCGTTCCTGAAGGGCGGCGTCCAGGAAATCCGCTCACGCCAACCGGGCATGATGCTGCTGATCGCGATGGCCATCACGGTGGCCTTCCTGGCCTCCTGGATCACTTTCCTGGGCATCGGCGGCTTCAGCCTCGACTTCTGGTGGGAATTGGCCCTGCTGGTGGTCGTGATGCTGTTGGGGCACTGGATGGAGATGCGCGCCCTGGGCTCGGCCTCCTCGGCCCTGGATGCCCTGGCCGAACTGCTCCCCGACGAGGCGGAGCGGATTCCCGAGGACGGCGGGGACCCCGTCATGGTGTCCATCTCGGAGCTGACGGTCGGGGATATCGTCCTGGTGCGCTCCGGTGCCCGGGTGCCGGCCGACGGCGTCATCACCGACGGCAGCGCCGGCTTCGACGAGTCGATGATCACCGGCGAATCACGCACCGTGAGCCGCGGATCGGGTGAGACCGTCGTTGCCGGAACGGTCGCCACCGATAATTCCGTGCGCCTGCGCGTCGAGGCCCTCGGCGAGGATACGACCCTCTCGGGGATCCAACGGATGGTTGCGGAGGCCCAGGAGTCCAGCTCCCGCGCCCAGGCCCTGGCTGACCGTGCGGCGGCGTTGCTGTTCTGGTTCGCACTGGGGGCCGCGATCATCACCGCGCTCGTCTGGGTGGCCATCGGGCAACCCTCCGATGCGGTCACCCGCACCGTCACCGTCCTGGTCATTGCCTGCCCGCATGCCCTGGGCTTGGCGATCCCGCTGGTCATCGCCATCTCCACCGAGCGGGCCGCCACGGCAGGGGTGTTGATCAAGAACCGGCTGGCGTTGGAGAAGATGCGCACCGTCGACGTCGTCCTCTTCGACAAGACCGGCACCCTCACCGAGGGCGCCCATGCCGTCACCGGCACCGCAACCACCGGGGACGTCTCAGCGGATGAACTGCTCCGGTGGGCTGCCGCGGCGGAGTCCGAATCCGAGCATCCCGTGGCCCGCGCCATCACCGCAGCTTCCCAGGAGGAGGGGCCCGGAAACCAACCACCGCTGACAGCGACCAGCTTCCAGTCGGCTGCCGGACGCGGGGTGAAGGCAGAGGTCGACGGCGTCGAGGTGCAGGTCGGTGGGCCGAACATGCTGCGCGAGCTGGATCTGGAACCCACCGGCCAGCTCCGTGAGGACGTTGCCGGATGGATCGACCGGGGAGCCTCCGTCCTGCACGTGGTCCGCGGCGGAGAAATCATCGGCGCCATCGCCCTGGAAGACCGGGTACGGCAGGAGTCACGCGAGGCGGTCGAGGCGCTGCGCTCACGCGGCGTGAAGGTCGCCCTGATCACCGGTGACGCCCAGCAGGTGGCCGATGCCGTGGCCCGGGATCTGGGCATCGACGAGGTGTTCGCCGAGGTCCTGCCGAGGGACAAGGACGCCAAGGTCACCGAACTGCAGCAGCGCGGTCTCAGCGTGGCCATGGTCGGCGACGGCGTCAACGACGCCCCGGCACTGGCCCGTGCCGAGGTGGGCATCGCGATCGGGGCCGGTACCGACATTGCGGTGGAATCCGCCGGCGTGGTTCTGGCCGGCAACGACCCACGCTCGGTGGTGTCCCTGCTGGTCCTCTCCCGGGCCAGCTACCGCAAGATGCTGCAGAACCTCTGGTGGGCAGGAGGCTACAACATCATCGCCGTGCCTCTGGCAGCCGGTGTCCTGGCACCCATCGGGTTCGTCCTCTCCCCCGCGGTCGGCGCCGTCCTGATGTCCCTGTCCACGATCATCGTGGCACTGAACGCCCAGTTGCTCCGCCGCGTGGAGCTGTCCCCGGAGAACGTGGCCGGCACCCACACCGTCCGGTGACGGCCCGATGGCGGTGGCCCCGGCTGGTCGCCATGGACCGCCTTGACACATATCAAGGCGGTCCCAGCCGATCCAGGGTGGAATAGGAGGACCCACGGAGGGAACCATTCTTCAGGAGGCAGCCATCATGTACACCGCATCTTTCCGTACCCAACCCTTCACCACCCCCGCGTGCATCCAGGACATTGAAAGCAGCCTGGCAGAGAAGGACGGAATCGTCTCGGCAGTGGTGGATTTCACCGAGAACAAGGTCAACGTCGAGTACGACAGCATGAAGACCAATGTCGAAAAGATCGCCGATCTGATCACCAAGCTGGGCTACCCGGTGCTCTCCACGAAGGTCAGCTAGCTGCTCCCGGCAGTGGCTCCACGAACCAGGCGGGTGCATCTGCCTCTGCGCCTCAAGAGACCTAGACTGGGTCCAACAGCGCCGACAGCCGATCACGCCGTCGCAGACTAATTCGTTGAAGGAGCCGGTACACGATGACAAGGCAAGGGTCGGTGGCCCCCTAGTGACCACGACACCTACAGGTCACGACCATCGGGACCAGTGTGTGGCGCTGGTCCCCATCTTCGCGCACCTGGATCCCGACGAACAGCATGAGATTGCCTCCCGGGCGCGGCAGCGGAAGTACCGTCGGGGTGAGCTGCTCTACTCCCCCGGGGACGAGGACCGCTCCCTGATGATCGTGCACCGCGGGAAGGTCAAGACCTACCGTGGCAGCGAATCAGGCCACGAACAGATCCTGCGGGTCCTGGAACCGGGCAGCTTCATCGGCGAGACCGCCTTCCTGCATGCCGGGCAGGCGGATCACTACGCGTTGGCGTTGGAGGACGCGGAAATCTGCTCTCTGCACCACGAGGACATCCGCGGGTTTTTGGTCAGCTACCCGACGATTGCGCTGAAGATGCTCGAAACCGTCACCGAACGGCTCGAGCAGACCGAACGGACGCTTAGTTCCTATACGGGCGAGGATGCCGGATCCCGGCTCGCCGGATACCTGCTGGAGAACGCCGACCCGGCCACCGGCCTCTTGAACCTGCCGATGTCCAAACGGGATCTCGCCTCGCTGTTGGGCACCACCCCGGAGACACTCAGCCGGCGGCTGGCCTCCTTCACCGACTCCGGGTGGATCAACCAGTCTTCCGGCGGACGGATCCACGTCCTGGACCGGGGAGCCCTGGCCCGGGCCTGAACCGGCCGCGGGCCACCGTGCTGGTTCTTAGGGCTTCAGGTCGAAGGCCTCGGCGAGCAGCGCATGCGACGTCATCTGCGCTTGGCGGTCCGTCATCATGTTCATCGCCATCAACTCATCAACCTGTCCGGCTTCGGCGAGCTGCATCAACCGGTCCTTCACCCGTTGAGGGCTGCCCACGATGAAGCGCCCTTCCGAGCCGGCCCGTGCCTGTTCCTCCGCTGCGGTGTACCGGTGGGTTGCCGCCTCCTCCAACGTCGGCGGGGCGTGGTGGATCTGTCCGGTCCCCCAACGCGCCCACTGCAATTCGGCGGGTCCTGCCAGATACTGCGCTTCCTCGTCGGTCTCGGCACAGACCACGATGGTCGACAGGATGGAATAGGGCTGAGCCAGATACTTCGACGGCTGGAAAGCCTCCCGGTAGGCGCGCAGCACCGGAATCGCCATCTCCGGGTTGATCTGCCCGGCGAAGGCGAAGCCCATGCCCAGTTGCGAGGCGATCCGCATGCCCCCATCGCTGGACCCGAGCATGTACAGGTCCGGGCGCAGGGAGGTTGCCGGGGACGGGGTGATGTCCTGATACGGGTGGTCGTCGGGGAAATCCCGGTCAAAGAACGCCAGCACCTCGAGCAGCAGGTTCATCAGCCCCTGGCCGGTCAGTGGCTCCTGGCTGTTGCGGAGTGCGGCGTTGGTCATCGCACTGGTCCCCGAGGCCCGGCCCATCCCCAGGTCGATCCGACCTGGGTGCAGCGCCTCGAGGATCGAGAAGTTCTCCACCACGCGCAACGGGCTATGGTTGGGCAACATGACCCCACCGGAGCCGACCCGGATGTTCTTCGTCAGCGCCGCGGCATGGGCAATCAACAGGTCAGGCGAGGTGGACATCTGGTGTTTGCTGCTGTGGTGCTCGGTGAACCACAACCGCGTGAAGCCCAGCTCATCAGCCTGTTGGGCCGCCTCGGTCGCATGCCGCAAGGCCTGTTCGGCCGATTCGCCGTTATACAGTCCGACGCCCTCCAGGATGGAGAGCTTCATTTTGGGGGTGGGTGTCTGGTTCATTCCGGACCTCCTGGTGTGGTGGCGGCATCCGCCGGGTCCTCCAGCGTCTCATCGTCCATGGGGGCGTCGACTTCGGCGTTGGTCAGCCGCCAGTAGGCGCCGCGGGCGGCCAGCAGTTCGTGGTGGTTGCCTTGTTCGACGATGGCCCCGTCCTTCATGACCAGGATCAGGTCAGCGTCGCGGATGGTGGAGAGCCGGTGGGCGATCACGAACGCCGTGCGGTCTTCACGCAGCTTGAGCATGGCCCGCTGGATGAGTAGCTCGGTGCGGGTATCCACCGAAGAGGTCGCCTCATCCAGGATCAGCAGCCGCGGATCGGCCAGGAACGCCCGGGCGATGGTCACCAGTTGGCGTTCGCCCACGCTGAGGTTGGTGGCCTCGTCGTCGAGCACCGTCTCATAACCATCGGGGAGCGCGTGCACGAAGCGGTCCACATAGGCTGCCGAGGCCGCCTGAACCATGTCCTCCTCGCTCGCGTCGGGCCGACCATACATGATGTTCTCGCGGATGGTTCCGGCGAATAGCCACGTATCCTGCAGCACCATCCCGGTCCGGGCCCGCAGATCGTGCCGGGTCATCGACCGCGTTTCGACGGCGTCGGATCCGTCCTCGGCGCAGCCCAGGCTGATCGACCCGGAGTCGATATCGTAGAACCGCATGATGAGGTTGACCAGAGTGGTTTTCCCGGCGCCGGTGGGCCCGACGATGGCCACGGTGCTGCCGGGGCTGGCCGTGAGGTTCAGCCCATCGATCAGCGGGGTGTCGGCGTCGTAGCGGAAGGACACGTCCGTGAACTCCAGGTGGCTGGCCCGTTCGGGCACGGTATCCGCGGGATCGGCTTCGGGGCTTTGTTCTTCCTCGTCGAGCAGCTCGAACACCCGCTCGGCGCTGGCCACCCCCGATTGGAGCAGGTTCGCCATCGAGCCGAGTTGGCTCAGCGGCTGGGTGAACTGCCGGGCGTACTGGGTGAAGGCCTGCACGTCACCGATGGACAGCTGGCCGGAGGCCACCCGCAGGCCGCCGACGACGGCGATGGCCACATAGACGAGGTTTCCGATGAAGGTCATGCTGGGCATGATGATTCCGGAGACGAACTGGGCGCCGAAGCTGGCCCGGTAGACCTTCGCATTCTCTTCACGGAAGGCCTGCTCGACCTCCTGCTGGTGGCCGAAGACCTTGACGATGGCGTGCCCGGAGTAGGTTTCCTCGACCCGGGCGTTCAGGATGCCTGTCTGCTTCCACTGTTCGGCGAACATCCGCTGCGACCTTCTGGCCACCAGCACGGTGATCAGGATGGTCAGCGGGATCGTCACCAGGGCGATGAAGGCCAGGGTCGGCGAAATCAGGAACATCATCAGCAGCACGCCGATCACCGTCAGCAGGGAGGTGATGACCTGCGAAAGGGTCTGCTGCAGAGATTGGCCGATATTATCGACGTCGTTCGTGACCCGAGAGAGTAGTTCACCGCGTTGGACGCGATCGAAGTAGCGCAGCGGCAGCCGGTGGAGCTTGTCTTCGACTTGGACCCGCAGCCGGTGGGCCACCCGCTGGACGACGACGTTGAGGATGCGGGCTTGCACCAGCCGGAAGGCGCTGCCGAAAAGGTAAACCGCCAGGACCACCGCCAGGATCATGCCCAGCTGGGTGAAGTCGATCCCTGCTCCGGGGACGAAGTCCATCGACCGGAGCATGTCGGCCTGCGTGGTCTGTCCGTTGGCCACGAGTTGGTTCACGACGTCGGCCTTGCTGGTGCCTGCGGGGAAGCGCAGGGAAATGAACCCGGCGAAGACGACATTGGTGCCCTCGCCCAACAGTTTGGGGCCGATGACGGTCAGCCCGACGCTGATGACCCCGAGGATGATGACCCACACGATCCTGGACATGTCCTGCCGCAGGGTGCCCAGCAGTCGTTTCGCCGAGGGAAAGAAGTTCAGCGCCTTCGCTGTGGGGGCCCCGCCGCCGGCCGGTCCCCGCCCCATGGGTCCGCTCCGGGGTGCCGGTGCCGGCTGGGCCGCTGCCTGGTGCCCGCTCATGATGCCGCCTCCACGCTCTGCTGGGATTCGACGATCTCGCGGTAGGTTTCGCAGCTGTCCAGCAGCTGCTCGTGCGGCCCTGTCCCGACGACCTCGCCGTGGTCGAGCACGATGATCTGGTCGGCGTCGCGGATGGTACTGACCCGTTGGGCGACCACGATGCGGGTCGCCTCAGGCAGTTCGGCGTCCAGCGCCCGGCGCAGTGCGGCGTCGGTGGCCACATCCAGGGCTGAGAAGGAGTCGTCGAAGATGTAGATCTCTGGGCGTTTAACCAGGGCCCGGGCGATCGCCAGACGCTGGCGTTGCCCGCCGGAGACGTTCGTGCCTCCCTGCGCGATCTCCGTGTCCAAGCCCAGCGGTTTGGCTTCGACGAAGTCGCGGGCCTGGGCGATCTCCAGGGCCTGCCAGAGCTCCTCGTCGGTGGCCTGCCGGTTGCCGTAGCGCAGGTTCGAGGCGATGGTCCCGGAAAACAGGAAGGCCCGTTGCGGGATCAGCCCGATCCGTTCCCACAGCTCATCCGGGTCGAGGCCGCGCACATCGGCGTCGTCCACGGACACGGTGCCGCCGGTGACGTCGAAGAGCCGTGGCACCAGACCGATGAGGGTTGATTTGCCGGCACCGGTGGAGCCGATGATCGCCGTCGTCGTTCCCGGGGCCACGGTGAAGGAGATGTCCTTCAGCACCGGTTGGTCTGCTCCGGGGTAGGTGAATTCCACATGCTCGAAGGCGACCGTGCCGGTGCGCCGGCCCGGGCTGACCGGTTCGGCGGGGGCGAGCACTGAGGTGTCGGTGTCCAGCACGTCGGCGATGCGGGTGGCGCTGACGGCCGCGCGAGGGATCATCACGAACATGAGGGCGGCCATCATCACGCCCATGAGGATCTGCATCATGTATTGGAGGAAGGCGAAGAGGGTGCCGATCTGGGCGTTGCCGTCTTGCACCTCGGAGGCACCGAACCAGATGACCGCGACGCTGGAGACGTTCATGACCAGCATGATCGCCGGCATCATCAGGGCCATCAGGTTGCCTGCGCGGATGCCGACCTCGGCCACGCCCTCGCTGGCCGTCCCGAAGCGGGCACGCTCCTCCTTTTCGCGGACGAAGGCGCGGATCACCCGGATGCCGGTGAGTTGTTCGCGCATGATCTGGTTCAACCGGTCGATCCGCTGCTGCATCAGTTGGAAGGCAGGCACCATGCGCACGATGACCAGGCCCACGATGAGCAGCAGGACCGGGATGCTCACGATCATCAGCCAGGACAGCCCGACGTCCTGCCGCACGGCCATGATGACCCCGCCGATGGCGAGCATGGGGGCGGAGACCATCAGCGTGGAGGTCATCTGCACCATCCGCTGGACCTGTTGGACGTCATTGGTGTTGCGGGTGATCAGCGACGGCGCCCCGAAGTGTCCGACCTCGCGTTGGGAGAAGCCGACCACGCGGTGGAAGAGCCCATCGCGGAGGTCCCGGCCCATCCCCATCGCGAGTTTTGAGCCGAAGTACACGGCGACGATGGCGCAGACGACCTGGACCAGCGTGACGGCGAGCATCATCGCGCCGGTGGACCAGATATAGCCGATATCGCCGGTGACCACCCCCTGGTCGATGATGTCGGCGTTCATGGTGGGAAGCAGCAGCGAGGCGAAGGACTGCGCCAGTTGGAAGACCAGTACCCCGACCAGCAGCGGCCAGGCGGGTTTGATGTAGCGGACCATGAGTTTCCAGAGCATGCTCAATCCTTCCCGGCCTGCCCGATGATTCCGTGCAGTGCGAAGTCCACCAGTTCATCGTCGCTCAGCGGGTCTCCTCCGCCCATGCGCGGCGCGGAGGCGGCGATCACGAGCAGGCGGATCAGTGCGCCGAGCTTCTGTGGGGGAATGTTCAGCTGCGCTGCGTCGGCGGCGAAGGCTGCGGCGGCGGTTTGTTCGAAATGGCCTTCGCGGCGGTGCTTCATGTATTCGTGGGCTTCTCCGGGTTCCAGGAGCGAGATCATCGTGAACACGCCGCGGGCGCGGGCCCGCGCATTACGGATGAGTACTCGCAGTTTTTGCTCCACGTCCAGGTCCGGATCCTCCAGTTCCGGGCCCAGCCCCTGGTGGGTCTGGTCGAAGAAGGCATCGACGACGCTGCGGACCAGCGCCGCCTTATCTCCGAAGACCCGGAAGATGGTCCCCTCGGCGATGCCCAGGTGGTCGGCCAGCTGGCGGGAGGTCACCGAGGCCCCCTGCTCCAGGTAGAGGGGGATCGCCGAGGTGGCGATCATCGTCCGCCGTTCTTCAGCAGACATGGGCCGGGCACGGGCAGGTTTGGGAACATCGGTTGCATCCACCCTTTCAGGTTAGTGAGTGAGCACTCACTCCGCAATGTCGCCGAAGGGTTTCCGTTCTCCGATCCAGCAGGAATAGGACACTCCGCCATCGGGTTGATACCACCGTGAAGAACATTGGATTCCTGTCCTTCGGTCATTGGACCGACCACCCCCAGTCCGCCACCCGCAACGCCTCCGATGCTCTCCTGCAGGGCATCGACCTCGCGGTCGCGGCGGAGGAACTCGGTGCCGACGGCGCCTACTTCCGCGTCCACCACTTTGCCCAGCAATACGCCTCCCCGTTCCCGCTGCTCGCCGCCATCGGGGCGAAAACCAGCCGGATCGAGATCGGCACCGGGGTGATCGACATGAGGTATGAGAACCCCCTCTACATGGCAGAGGACGCCGGGGCCGCAGACCTGATCTCCCAAGGACGCCTGCAACTGGGTATCAGCCGGGGCTCCCCCGAGCAGGTCATCGACGGGTGGAGGCACTTCGGCTTCTCACCGCTGGAGAACGAAACCAACGCCGAGATGGGCCGCCGTCATACCGAGCGCCTGCTCGAGGTACTCACCGGTGAGGGTTTCGCGGAGCCCAGCCCGCATCCGATGTTCCCCAATCCTCCCGGGTTGCTCCGGGTGGAACCACATTCCCCGGGCTTGCGCGAGCGCATCTGGTGGGGGTCGGGTTCGAACGCCACCGCCGTCTGGGCGGGAGAGTTGGGCATGAACCTGCAAAGCTCGACCCTCAAGGACGACGAGTCGGGCAAACCCTTCCACATCCAGCAGGCCGAGCAGATCGAGCTCTACCGGCAGGCGTTCAAGGAAGCGGGGCACCAACGGGAGCCCCGCGTCTCGGTCAGCCGCAGCATCTTCGCGCTGACGGAGGAGCGAGATTGGCAGTACTTTGGCCACGACCGCCACAGCTCAGACCAGGTCGGCAATATCGATGAGAAAACGCGTGCCATCTTCGGCCGTTCCTACGCCGGCTCCCCCGAGGAACTCATCGAGAAGCTGGCGCAGGACGAGGCGGTGACCGCCGCGGACACCTTGCTCCTGACGGTCCCGAACCAGTTGGGCGTCGATTACAACGCGCACGTCATCGAGTCTATTTTGAAGCATGTCGCCCCACAATTGGGCTGGCGCTAAGACGGAGCAGCCCCCGGGTCCGGCCAGTGGCCGGCCCCGGGTCCGCGTGTTACTCCTTCGGGATATCCGCCCCGGCCCAGGCCTTAGCGAAGAACCGTGCCGAACGTGAGCGCAACAGGTCGATATACGCATCGGGGTCCATGGCCTGCGCCGAGTCCTCCGGGATAGCGCTGGTGAAGGCCGAGACACCCAGTCCGGCTTCGTGCTTCTTCACCTTCAGGCCGGCGGCCTCCAGCAGCGTGGGGTACATATTCAGCTGGTCCACGCGGGGGCGCAGCTTGGTCTTCTTATCATCGCCCGGAATCCAGAACCGGTTGAAGATGGTGCGGTTCGGGTGGTTGTCCAGCTCCTCGTGGAAGGCATCGCCACCGCCCATGTGCTTGAGGTGGTCGCCCATGATCACCACTGCGGTGTCCTCGAGGTAACCCTTCTCCTCCATATAGTCCACGAATCCAGCCACCTGCGTCATGGAGCAGAAGAACATCGAGGTCACTTCACTCTCCGTGTCCTGATCGCAGTAGTCGTAGATATGGGCCGGCTCATGGGTATCCAGGGTCAGCATGGAGAGGTTGAACGGCTGGCCGGACTTCTTCGACTCGGCGTGGAGTTCGTCGATCTCGTTCTTGGCGTGGCCCATGAGGCTCTTATCGCTCAGGCCCCAGTCGCTGCGGAAGTGGCTCTGCGGTTCACCGGCGGCACGCCAGTCGGTCAGACCCTTGACGTCGGAGTAGCCGTGGCCCTCCAGGAAGGTGTCCTTGGCGGAGAATTTGCCGTTGGCACCGCCGAGGAAGACGTTCTTATATCCGTGCTCGTCCAAGACGTCACCCAGGCAGGTGATTCCTCCGAGGTAGGACTCCACGTCGCTGCCCAGCTTATTGAGGGCGCCGCTGCCGACAGCGGAGTCCATGCCCTTCAGCGGGATGCCGCACTGTGTCGAGGTGATGCCCGACATGGTCCAGCCACCGCCGTCGTACTGCTGGAAGTCCTTCACGGACTGCCAGCCGTCCTTGGCTTGGGTGACATCCTCCAAGGGCTCGAAGGCATTCTTCTCGAAGAGCTGGTCATCGGCGAGGGTGGCCTCACCGGATTCGAGGTAGATCACCACCAGGTTGCGCTGGTCCTTATCGCTGGTGATGGTCGGCGCAGCGTAGTAGTCATCGATGTCGTACTGGGAGTTGCCGGACTTGATGTAGTCGGCCATGCCGACGGTGGTGGAGAAGGCAGTGGTTCCGCCCACGACCAATCCGGCCACCGCGACGGTGGAGACGGTCCGGACGATCCACGGCGAGCGCTGCTGACGCGGCTCGGAGGGGTTGCGGAAGCGTTTGCGCAACCGGGTGAAGTGCCAGAAGGCGATCCCGACCGTGATGAGCAGGGGCAGGACAACGACCAACAGGATGCCGATCCACACCAGGGATCCGCCGCCTCCGTCGGTCTCCACGGAAACGAGGTTCAGCAGCATCTGCCCCACGGAGATCTTCCCGAAGAACACCCGAATGCCGATGGCGGCGAAGAGCAATGAGAGTCCGGCGAAGATCAGGGCATAGATCAGGATCCGTCCGGCGACCACACCGGCCCGGCGGGTCACGTGAACAATCGGAGAAGACATAGCTGCACACCTCGCATTCCAGATGCCCGCGCGTTGGCCGATCACCCTAGACATCCAACCCATTTTCGGGCAAAAAGTAGCCTAGTGATGCTAGGCCATCCGTTCAAGGATACTTCACCTGCCGTCCACCCGTCATTTACCACAACACGCTCGGGTGTACCGAACGTCAGCGAGGCACAGGTCAGCGCGGCCTTCCGAGACAAAAGAGTGGCCAACACTTGTTAGCCACGTCATACTCCCCGTATAGTGTCCAGCAGATTGCGTGTTCAACTATCGAATATGAAGTTCAAATATAGAACACGCTCAGACGATCAGCACAACGAAGTGAGGACATCCCGTGCAGTTCCACCACCACGGCTACGTTTCCGGCGACCCGCGTATCGAGGCCGCCGCAGGCGTTGGCGTCGACCGCCCAGAGGAGCTGCCCGAGCAGGTCGATGTGCTCATCGTCGGCTCCGGCCCCGCCGGCATGCTTGCCGCAGCCCAGTTGGCCGAATTCCCGAACATCAACACCCGCATCATCGAGCGCCGCGGAGGCCGCCTGGAGATCGGGCAGGCGGATGGCATCCAGGCCCGCAGCGTCGAAACCTTCCAGGCCTTCGGCTTCGCCGAGCGGATCACCTCCGAGGCCTACCAGATCACCGAGATGGCCTTCTGGCGCCCCGACGAAACGAACCCCACCCATATCAACCGGGGCGGCCGCGCCGTGGACGACGCCACGGGCGTCAGCGAGTTCCCGCACCTGATCGTCAACCAGGCCCGGGTGCTGGACTACTTCGCCGAGGTCGCAGCCCACGCCCCCGCCCGGTTGACGCCCGATTTCGGCTGGGAGTTCGAGGACCTCGAGGTCACCGGGGACGGCGACTACCCGGTCAAGGTTTCCCTGGTGCGCAGCGCCGGTGAGGACGAAGGCTCCCAGAAGATCGTCCACGCCAAATACGTCATCGGTTGCGACGGCGCCCGCTCCAAGGTCCGTTCGGCGATCGGCTGCACCATGGCCGGGGACAAGGCCAACCACGCCTGGGGCGTCATGGACGTCCTGGCCAAAACCGATTTCCCCGATATCCGCACCAAATGCGCCATCCAATCGCACGACGGCGGATCAATCCTGTTGATCCCGCGCGAAGGCGGGCACCTGTTCCGGATGTATGTCGACCTGGGCGTGGTGCCCGAGGATGACCATGGCAAGGTCCGCACCACCTCCATCGAGGAGGTCATCTCCAAGGCGAACGACATCCTGCACCCCTATACCCTCGATGTCCGCCACGTCGCCTGGAACAGCGTGTACGAGGT
The DNA here is from genome assembly GCF_002332245.1 of Glutamicibacter sp. BW78. Taxonomy (NCBI): domain Bacteria; kingdom Bacillati; phylum Actinomycetota; class Actinomycetes; order Micrococcales; family Micrococcaceae; genus Glutamicibacter; species Glutamicibacter sp. BW78. Next base: position 268,827 of record NZ_NRGU01000032.1, on the reverse strand, counting down.
CGGACACCGACTCACCGACCGGTTCGACGACGTGGCCCCCGAGCGGATCGGCATCGACACCCCCCGCGTGTTCATCACCGGCGACGCCTGCCACACCCACTCGGCCAAGGCCGGACAGGGTATGAACGTCTCAATGCAGGACGGCTTCAACATTGCCTGGAAGCTCGCCCACGTGTTGGAGGGCCGCAGCCCCGAGGCCTTGCTCTCCACCTACTCGGCAGAACGCCAGGTCGTGGCCAAGAACCTCATCGATTTCGATAAGGAATGGTCCACCATGATGGCGAAGAAGCCGGAGGAATTCGACAGCCCTTCGGACCTCGAGGACTTCTACGTCGCCACCGCCGAATTCCCCGCAGGCTTCATGACCGAATATGCCCCCTCGGTGGTCACCGGCGAGGCCACGCACCAGGACTTGGCCACCGGTTACCCGGTGGGCAAGCGCTTCAAATCGGCCATGGCCTCCCGGGTCTGCGATACCAACCCGCTCCACCTGGGTCACCAGGCCACCGCGGATGGCCGCTGGCGCATCTACGTCTTCGCCGACGAGGCCGTCGCAGGGGCCGACTCCCCCACCACTGAGCTGGCCGAGTGGCTGGCCACCTCATCCGACTCCCCGCTGGCGGCGACCCCCGAGGGGATGGACCTCGACGCCTGGTTCGATGTGCGTGTCATCTACCAGCAGCGCCATGAGGACATCGACATCAATGCCGTGCCGAAGGTCTTCAAGCCCAAGGTCGGCCCGTTCAAGCTCGACTACTTGGAGAAGGTCTTCGGCGTCGTGCCCGAGGATGACATTTTCGTCGAGCGCGGAGTGTCCCGCGACGGAGCCATCGTCGTCGTGCGGCCTGACCAGTATGTGGCCAACGTGCTGCCGCTGACCGCCACCGACGAGCTTGCAGCGTTCTTCGCACCCCTGCTGACGGTCGACGCCACGAAGTAGACGCACCACCCCGCCCACAAAATAAGCGGCAGGACGCCGGAACCGTCTCTGACTTCCGGCGTCCTGCCATGTTTGGATGACGACCGATCCAACTTGTCGGTCGTGATGACTACCTTCGAAAGTGACGGGCAACGAAGGAGGAATCATGCTCAGCCTCGAAACGGCGCATTGGCGGGACATCGTGGGGGAACTGATCGAGCGAACACGCACGGAGTGGGTGGTCTGGTTCCCCCATGAGGAAGGCGACGACGCGGAGTGGGAATGGGGCTATAGCTGCCATTTCAAGGCCAGCCGGATGCGGTTCTCCGTCCGCAGCCTCGCCGCCGAAAATGCCGTCGAACTGTGCGTGAGAACTCGGGATCCGAGCGGACAGGAGTTCGTTGACACCCTTCGCACCAACGGCACCAACACCGACCCGTTTGTTCCGCTCGAAGTGCTGCACCAGACGGTACAGGAAACGGTTGCTGCCGCCCGCCGCTTGCGGGCACAGCAGAATGCCGACATCACGTTCCGTCAGCTGATGGACGCCATCCACGGACGCGATTCCATCGATCAGTATCTCTCTGTTCGGGAGTTCGGTGGGGGCGAATTTCACGGACACTTCGACTTCGACGCTCCTCAATGGCATGAGCTGGTCGATGTCGTGCACCAACAAACCCTTCAGGGTCGCCTCGTCTGGCGCCAGGTCGGGACGGCACGACGCCTTCAAGGACAGTACTTCGTGATCCTGCCCGGCGAGATCTCCCTCGGGTTGGCGATCACCGAGGCCGACGAATGCGACGAATTGGGGCCTGAAGGGCGGTTCTACGAGCTATTGCTCATCGATAACGTCGAAGCCCTCGATATCGGGCGGATCGGCGATCTCCGCAAGGTTCAGGCGGTTCATGGCTGCGAGGACGACGATATGAAGGACGAGCAGCTCGCGCATTGCACCCAAACGCTCGACGCCCTGCACGACCTGCTGTGCCATGACCTGATTGTTCAGGACCAGGCCTTTCGGGCCATCGCCTTGGAAGAAACATTCCGCGGCATCTTGGCCTCTATCGATTCCGGTTCGGATCACTTTCGGCCCTATGGAGCCTTCGGATCCCCAAACTAACCCACGACGCACTCGACGTCGTGCCCGTCGCCGGATCCGCGGATTCCTTGGCATTCCATGGTGGAGTCTCGGTCACTGACGGCGGCCCGCGGAAGAAGATTCTCCTGTCGATCGTCTCCATCGAGCCTATGACTCAGGCAGAGAATGAACCGGACAGGAGACGGACCGAACACCCAACGCAGCGAATCACTTGCCGAATCCAATAGTGAATGGTGCAAGCCCTCGGACAGCCTGAGCACGAAAATGGCGGAACCGACAAAGTCGGCTCCGCCACATCCAGCACTGATGCGGACGACGCTCGTGCCCAATTTATTCGAAGGTAACCTCAGTCGCCTGCATGCGAGGCACCGAGCAGATCCCGCACGCGCCCGGCAATTCGGACAAATTCCGGGTCTTCCATACTTTCGGCGTAGTCCCGGTCTGCACCCAGTGGCACCTCGAGCGTTTCTAAAATCTTCCCGGGACGGGCACTCATGACTACGACCCTATTGGCCAGATAAACCGCTTCTGCCACGGAGTGTGTCACCAGAATGACCGTAGTACCAGTCTCACGCCATATCCGATGCAACTCAACGTTCATCCGTTCGCGAGTCAATGCGTCAAGAGCCCCAAAAGGCTCATCCATGAGGAGAACGTCAGGTTCGTGCAGGAGGGCCCTGCACAGCGACACCCGTTGTTGCATCCCCCCCGAAAGCTCATGAGGAAGTGATTTCTCGAAACCTCGCAAGCCGGTCATTTCGATTAGCTCGTCTGCCCGTTTAGCAGCCTTGGCTTTGTCCATCCCACGCATCTCTCCCTGCAGCAGGATGTTGCCTCGGACGTTTCGCCATTCAAGGAGGGCCGCACGTTGAAATACATAGCCAATATCCCGCCGCGGGCCCTGGACGGTCTTCCCTCGCAATTGGGCACTACCGCTGGTTGCCTTGGTCAGACCCGCAACTACCTTAAGCAATGTCGATTTGCCGCAACCAGATGGTCCAGCGATGGAGATGAACTCACCCTGGGCAACATCTAGATTGACACCATCGACAGCCGTAACCTGCCCTCTCTTGGAGGAAAAGGTGACGTTCAGGTTTTCGATGGACACCACTGGCCTGGTAAGAGACGTTGGTCGTTCACGGAGTGCTGCTGTCACGTCGTTCTCCGAATTCACTTGGGCTGGTACTGGGAGTCGTAGTATTTGGACGTTTTACCGGCGTCTTCGAGAAGGCCCGCATCAGAGAGCGTCTTGATCGTGGCCGTCCAGTCGGCCGAATCATTCACGCCCGGCTCCATACCCTCCGTAGCGTCGGTGTGCAGGAGTTTGATGGTCTGCTTCCACTGCTCCAGGACAACCGGCTGTGCCGGAATCTGAGGGTCTTTCCCCTCCATTGATTTCGCGGCCGCCTCGGGATCCGCAACTGCGGCTTCGAAGGACTCTGACACTGCTGCCATCATCTCCTTAGAAAGCTCAGGGTTCTCTGACAGGTAGGCGTCGGAGGAGATTAAACCATTCGAATAGAAGTTGACTCCTTCATCCGCGTAGCGCAGGTACCGCATCTCCTTGCCGCTCTTGGCTGCCATCGTCGGACCTTGGTCGTGGGCAAACCCAATCAAGCCATCGACCTTGTCCGAAAGCACAGCTGCCATCTTCCCTGCAGCATCCAAGTTTTGCTGCTTGACGTCACTTTCTTGAAGGCCTGCAGCCTTCAAGAAAAGTGGGAAGGTGACGGTCGGAGCATCCCCAGCGGAGACAGCGATGGTTTTTCCCTTCAAGTCGGCCGCGGTTTCAATACCCGAGTCCGCAAAAACCTGCACAGCAGATGGGGTCGTCTGGAGGTAAACACCCATACTCTTGACCTTGACACCCTTGTCGATGTTGGACAGGACCGCTGGAGTATCTGCCCAACCGAAGTCGACTTGTTGTTGTCCAGCAGCTTGGACCGTCTTAGTCGAGCCCTGGCCGGCCTTAATCTCCAGATCGATTCCGTGGTCCTTGAAGATGCCCTTTTCTACGCCGTAGTAGAACGGAGCATGCTCACCATACGGATACCAATTGAGCATCAGGCTGACAGCCTGGTTTTCGCCGTTCGATGCGTCACCTCCGGCCTCAGAAGATCCTGCACCGCCGCATGCGGAAAGTGTCAGGGTGCCGGCTGCCAAGACTGCCAAAAGTCTCTTGTGGCTGAATTTCATGGTCTTCTCCAATGTTTGGTTGGTACGACAGTCAGGATCATGCAGTAGTTGATGCGCCGTTTGCGCGCCGTGATGAGTGCCACGGGATCATGAACCATTCGGCAATTTGGATCAATGCGAAAAGCAGGATGCCCAAAACCGACATGATGATAAGCGCAGCAAAAAGCATGGCCGTATCAATATTTCCGTTTGCTTGCAGAATGACGTATCCAAGTCCTTCATTCGCACCAACAAACTCGCCCACCACTGCACCGGTCACCGCAAGGGTGGCTGCGACCTTCAAACCGGAAAACAGTTGCGGCAGAGAAGCTGGAAAACGGATCTTCAAGAAGGTCTTGATCGGGTTTGCACCCATGGTGGATGTCAGTTCAAGGATTTCCGGGTCGACGGAACGAAGCCCGGCCATGCCGGATATGACGATGGGGAAGAACGCCATCAGGACCGCAATCAAGATCTTCGGCTCGATTCCGAACCCCAGCCAAACGACGAAGAGCGGCGCGATGGCGATTTTGGGTATGACCTGTGCGAACAGAATTACGGGATACATGGTCTTTTCCATCGACCGCGAGTAGACCATGAGGACTGCCACAAGTTCACCAAGCACGACCGCAATGATGAAGCCTAGGACAGTTTCCAGCGTTGTGATTCCTGTGTGCTGCGTGAGATATGCGGCGTTGTCCGTCAGTGCGCTAACTGTCGCTTGAGGACTGGGCAGAATATAAGGCTCTACCCATTTCTGGGCTGTCACCAGCCACCACACCAGGGCGAGCCCGACAACGAACACAGCTGGACGCCACAGCTCGGTAACCCAGCGCGAGACGAATCCCGACTTGTATTGGAGCTTGGGTGATACCTGAACGCCGTGTTCGCCGCTGGTCGTTCTCGAGCGGACTTCGTTGACAGCAGGGGACATGGTGCTCTCCACATGATCGAAGTGGCGACCGCCGGATCGCATCCGGGGGTCAAGTCAAAGTTGGGAATACGCTTTCCCGTTGCATTCAACTTAGAGTGAGGTACGACACGTGTCAACGAGTTGTCGAAAAATTCTCCCGACGGCCTACCCGATCATCGCGGATAGCGGCAGGCTGCGCGGGTATTCTTAGCCGGCACTAGCCCTTACCAAGACTTCCCCTGCGATGGGGGGCTGACGTGGCTCTTCGGCTGCTAGAGCGAAAGCCGCTGCATACTCGCCGATACTCGATAGTGGCAACCGATATGTAGTCAGCCCGGGCCAATAATCACCCAGGGTCGGAATATCGTCGAATCCTACGACCTGAACCTGTTCCGGGACATCGATTCCCAATTCACGCAAGGCAGCAATGGCACCTATGGCCATGATGTCGTTGCCGACCAGGAGGCAGATAGCGGGTTTCGGAACATCCTGGCCACCGTCCTTGGCCGCATCTGCCCTAGTGACTTGAGGTAGCTCTCCGGCTTCCAAAAGAATTTGAGCGCATCTGTGGGCCGACTCGTATCCACCATTCCTGGTGAAATCACCGTTGAGAGAAAGGATCGGCATCAGCCCAACGGTGGCCAACTCTTCCAGGTATCCAGCTTCCCTGTCCCTCACCGTTTTAAGGTGCTTCGGTCCACCAAGGATCACGAAACGATCGATGCCCCTGGATAGCAGAACCTTGACGATTTCCCGTCCACCCCGCCGGTTTGGCATGAGGATGCTGCGGACACCTTCGATCTCGGATTCACCAATCGTCACTACTTTGCCGCCATTGGCCATGTACCGAGATAGGACTTTCTCGAGGCCTATGTTCGCGGAAGTTTCACGTGACCCTGCCAAGATAATTGCATCCGTCCTATAGGACGCAAATGCTGCAGCAGCTTCAGTTTCACCCTCCGGGTGACGCCCCGTACTGGCCACCAAGACCAAACTCCCGTGTTCATGTGAGCCGGCCTGAACTCCGCTGGCTATCGTGGAAAAATAAGGGTCTGCGAGGTCGTGCACTACCAATCCCAGCAAACCAGTTGAGGACCGAACGAGGGCCTGGGCTTGAGCATTCGCCACATAGCCGAGCTCCACAGCAGCAGCTCGAACCCTCTTAGCTATGTGCTCTGCGGGTCTGCGCGTCGAACCGTTTATCACTCGAGATGCCGTCGCCTGTGACACTTGTGCCCTCAGCGCTACATCAGAGAGTTTTATAGCAGGCATCGATCCTCAATTCATGAATGGCGCATCAGCACTCCATAACTGGCGCTTATTCATTGATTCTGCCCTACGTTCCAATAACATCACCTAGGTTCGCTGACACCATCAACTACTGGACCAAGCGCACTAGCGGTTTGTCGACGACAGAATCCCGTCAGCTAAAGCGAGACAGGGTCGAATCTGCGAAGGGCTTTGCTTGCCACAGGTTCGACTCTGCACTGGCCCAATATTCGAGATACGCGCAAATTGCTCTGCGGCTAGCCTCCGCTCACAGCTTGAGGGGCGGCGTCCCGACAACGGCACCGCGCAGCATTCCGGATAAGAGTTGCCTGCTGCAGGACAGCCAAAGACGAACCAAGTGCAACGGAGCAGGAAGTCTCGGCCAGCACCGCGTCCACCGATCCAGCACTTGTCAACTGCTCGGGTAAACCCAGCAGCACGAGGCCGGAGCCTAAAGATCGCTTCCACGTTCCGTCGTAGTACTACAACCCTCGCTGATCACGCCGGATCGGGTGGTCCTGCGGAATCTGGACCAGCACAATCCGCGTTCCATCGGGGTCCTCGACCCACGCCTCGATGAGTCCCCACGGTTCCTGACGCGCCTCCCGCACCGCTTGGACGCCGCGGGCAGCGATCCGCTCCAGCTCGGCAACGACGTCGCGCACTTGCAGCCACAGGACCAAGGACGACGGCGCACCCGACTCCCTGACACCGGAGACCTCCAGCAGTCCGTTGCCTAGGAAAAACACGATGCCCGTCTGCTCTCCGGTACCGAATTCCCGGGCGATCCCCAGATCGAGGACGTCTCGATAAAACGCCTGGGTTTGCTGCAGGTTCACTGGGCGCAGGAGCACGCGGCTCGAAAGGATATCCATGACCCGAGTCTGCCGCGCTCGCCCCGTCGAAGGCCAGCCGTCCTGCTGCGGCGAGTCCCTCATGGTGGTCCTCAGGTGACGCCAGCCGAGTGGTCAGTGAACGTGACTGCTTGGTGTTCGCCCAGGGCCGGCGGGACCATCCGGTAGCTCGCCGGAGTGGCCGAAAGGCGGATGGGGCTGCTCAGCTGGTCATAACGGCGCCCGGAGGCCGAGTCCTCCACCGAGACAACGGGTTCCAGGCCGAGGTTCTGGGCCAGTTCGATGGCTTCGGCGATGTTGTTCACCTTCCCCGCCGGGACTCCAGCGCGCATCAACCGGTCCTGCCAGACGGCGGCGGAGTCGGCGTCCAGGGCGTTCTCGAGTTCGCGCTTGAGTTCGCCCTGGTGCTCCACCCGTAGGGCGTTCGTGGAGAATCGTGGATCATTGCCCAGTTCCGGTAACCCCAGCTCCGTGACCAAGGCCAGGAATTGCCGATCGTTTCCGGCACCGATGGCTAGTTTCCCGTTCCGCGTACTGAAAGTGTCGTAGGGGGCGATGCTGGCATGGGCGTTGCCGAGCCGTTCCGGCGAGGTGCCGGTGGCGAGGGTGCTGCTGGCCTGGTTGGACAGCCCCGCCAGCAGGGATGAGAGCAACGAAACTGTGACCGTCTGTCCTTCTCCGGTCTGATCACGTTGGCGCAGGGCCAGCAGGATTCCCGCCAGAGCGTTCTGGCCCGTGAGTACGTCAACGAGCGCAACACCGACCTTGGAGGGCTCGCCCTCGGGTTGGCCGGTGATGCTCATCAGTCCACCCAACGCCTGCACGAGCAGGTCGTAGCCCGGCAGGTCAGCTCCGGCGCCGTCGCCGAATCCGGAGATGGAACAGTAGACCAGGCCGGGCCGTTGGGCCCGTAGCGTGGCATCGTCCAGACCGTGACGGGCCATGACTCCCGGGCGGAAGTTCTCCACCACGACGTCGCATCCCTCAACGATTTCCCGGGCATGGGCCAACCCTTCCTCTGACTTCAGGTCGCAGCAGACCGAATACTTATTCCGGTTCACGGTGGCGTAATAGGTGCCCAGTCCGTCACAAGTGGTCGGCGGAGTCCACGCCCGAGTCTCATCGCCGGCAGGGCTCTCGATCTTGATGACCTCGGCCCCATAGTCGGCCAGCGACATGGTGCACAGCGGCCCTGCCAAGACGCGGGTGAAGTCGGCGACGCGGATACCGGATAAGGGCCCGGTTCCACGATGCTCTGCTGATGACATCGGTTTCAACGGTGAACACCTCCCATGGCATGTTGCCTGCAACCCTATCCGGGCGGCCCCTGCAGTACTGATCACCGGTCGCCACCACGTCATATGTTGACTGGCTCACACCAATGATCCTAGTGTTTCGACTGACCTGATATATCACTTGTCGGCAATCGCGTGTCGTGACAGCTATAGATGACATCGTCGTCATCCGCTCCCCCGAAACACTAGCCACAACGAATGCGCCCCACCTGCGCGAAGGAGCCACCATGGCCGAAACACAGCTCACCCGGAACCAGATGGGAACCGTCGAAAAGACGAGTATCCTCCGGATACTTACCTATGCCGGGGCGATTCTCGCCTTCCTCATCGGTTCCGGCTTTGCGACCGGCCAGGAGATCCTGCAGTACTTCACGTCCTACGGCTACTGGGGAATCTTCGGAACGGGTCTGCTGGTCTTGGTCCTCATGACCTATGTCGCCGTCGAGTTCTTCACGGTCGGGCAGGCCAAGAAGTTCGACCGTCCGTCCAGAATCTTCCATTACTATTGTGGCAAACATCTGGGCACATTCTTCGACTTCTTCTCGATCCTCTTCGTGTTCCTCAGCTTCTCGGTCATGATTTCCGGTGCCGGCGCCGTCTTCCAGGAGCACTACGGGCTGTCCAAGTACATCGGTGGCATCGGGCTGGCCGTCGCCGTGGGAGTCACCGTATGGTTCGGCCTGAACAACCTGGTGGATGTCATTGGAAAAATCGGACCGTTGATCGTGCTGATCGCCGTAGCGCTGGGCATTCTGGGCATTGTGCGCAACCCCGGCGGCATCTCCGAGGGCAACGCCCTGTTGCAAGGCCTTGATCTGACCCAAGCCTCCACCAACTGGTTCATGTCAGGTTTGTCCTACGTCGGCTTCTGCATGCTCTGGTTGGCCGCCTTCCTGACCGCTCTGGGCAAGACCGCGCGCAGCCGGAAAGAGGCCGCGGCCGGCGGCGTACTCGGCGCCACGGCATTCTCAATAGCCTGCATCATCGTGGGCTTGGGACTGCTGGCGAATATCGTGCAGGTCAACGGCACGGAGATCCCCATGCTGGTGCTGGCCACCGACGTGAACACGGTTCTGGGTGCGGGAATCTCAGGCATGATCATCGCCGGGATCTACACCACGGCGACCCCGCTGCTGTGGACGGTTTCCTCACGGTTCTTCGCGGACAGGACACCGCGCTTCAGGTACCTCACCCTGATCTTGGCCGCCGTCGGAACACTCGTCGGACTGGTGCTGCCCTTCTCTCAAATGGTCAACATCGTCTACGTGATCAACGGCTACGTCGGCATCCTGCTGTTGGTTCTCATGCTCGTCAAGACCGGTACGCGCTTCTCTCGGCGCCGGCCTGTATAACTCCGGGTGCCGAGGTCCATCGGGAGTTCTCCCCATGGACCTCGGCGCGGTGCGCCTGAGACGGTGATGAAGACCAGACGGGCCACGCCTGTCCGCACAGCAACGACTTTCCGGAGAAAGCCATGGCCTACAAAATCGATCCTGGGCAATTGCATGCCTTCCTCGTTGATGTTGCTGCTGACGGGGAATCGCTTCGTTTGGCGGCACAGGACACCAAGACATCAGGTGACGAGGCCAGTGGAGACTTCGGGACCGCCACCACCGTCTCGGCAGCGTTCGCCCGTTTCTGGACCCCCCGCGATGACATCGGCCAACGGGCGGCCAGCTTAGTGTTCCGTAAAACCACCTCCGTTTCCGACGCAGCACTGGCCTTGATCGACGCCGACGGGAAGATGTCCGGCGAAGCATCATCGGCTTTGGACCGCGTACCGGTCGAATATCATGCACCGCCGATCTGGGAAGCTGGCCGGCCGGTGCCTCAGTTCAGCTTCTCCTGGTCGGGCCGATGACAATGCTCGGGACCTTTCCCCATATCGACGTCCCCTGGGACAACCTCGAAGACTCCGCGATGGATATGGGTACCCGAGCGGGCACCACGTCAAGCTATCTGAAGGACGCGCAAACGGCGTGGAAGCGTCTTTCCGGCGCTTATGAGCATGATGAAACCCAGGCCACGGTGTATACCGCCCTCGATGACCTGACGACGCCGATGGAAAACTGGAGTGATGCCCTAGGCACAGCAAAAACTGCTATCGGCGATTTCGTCGACACCGGCCGAAAGCTGCAGAAGGAGTCCGGATCCCTGACCGCTGCCTTGCCGGGCCTGAAAGCCAAGGTCGAGGCCGATCCGGACGGAGAAGACTCCGAAACCAGTGCAGCGGTGAACGACTTCAACGAACGTGCGCGGCAGTTGCGAAGCGACTGGAAAGTGGCGCAATCAACGGCGGCGGACACGTTGGACGGTATTACCGCGGGGACAGGCAGCACCCTGCCGATGTCAGAGACGCTCGGTGGGCCCTCCCTGCCGAAGGTGTCCTGGGCCGACTTCACCTCCGGACTCGATGAGGACTTCGGAGAGGTCAGACCCGAGGACTTGCTGGCTTCCTTGCGGGGCTTGTCGACCGAGGAGTTGCGGACATGGGCTGTTGCCAACCCCGAAGCCGCCGCAGTCCTGGCCAACAATGAACTCACCGCCGGATCCACCCCCGGTTCCGCGGAAGCCATCATGTGGGAGGTAGTGCAAAACAACGACGAGCTCACGCCCGAGGGCATCGATGGCATCCGGAACGCCTGGCTGGGCTTGGACTCCGCAGACCAGGAGAGGCTGCTCATGCTCTACCCGGGACAATTCGGGAGCCTGAACGGGGTATCGATGGCCGCACGGGCCAGCGCGAACATCATCACCGTCGCCGGATTCCGCGAAATCGTGCGAATCAAGCGCCAAAATCTGGGTGATAAGCCGGTTCGCGACGACTACAGCCGGGAGAGGCCCAGTGGACGCGGGAGCATCCTCGGTGATCAGGGCACCGGCGAGTTCATCAATGACGTGGCCGCCTGGAACGCCGAGAGCAAGCGACTGGACTCTTTGGCCCAGGGACTCGACTTCGCCACAGAAAATGGCTCACAGGTTGTCCTCCTCTCCTTGGAAGGCGACGGTCGCGTCGTCTCCATGCAGGGGACTCCCACCTCCTCCACCAGCAACGTTTCCACCTTGGTCCCGGGCACGGGCGCCGACCTCAGCCAATTGGATAGCTATACCGAGCGGCTGGACGCCATCAACGGTGTCGCCGATCCGGAGGCCGTCTCCTTCTACTGGCAGGGTGCCGATCTCCCCGACGAGATCCTCGACAACGCCACGAGCAAATACAACGAGGACGGCGGAGAACGTCTGGCTGCCTTTGATTATGCTGTCGACGCCGAGGTTCCCCGCAGCGCCCGCAGCACCTATGTGGGATACAGTGCCGGCGGCTCGATGCTGGGCACTGCCGAACGCGAGGGCCTGACGTCATCCAACATCGTCTATGTAGCCCCTGCCGGGACAGGCCACGACGTCGGCAGCCCCGAAGACACCGCCAATAACTCAGAGGCACATCGCTACTGGGTCCAAATCCGAGACGACCCGATCCACCACGCCCAGGACTGGGGCGGCGGCTACCACGGGTCATCCTTCTGGTCAGGCAGCCAGCCAGATCACCAGATGGGTGCCATCCGCTTGGAATCGGGGTTCGAAAACCCAAAAAATCCGGACTCGATCATGAATGGCCATACGGACTACTTCGGGAAGAAGTCGACGGCCGCAGCGAATATCCGTTCCGTCATCGAAGGTGGAGACGTCAGCTTATACGTGGAGGACCAACGGGGGGCCGGTCCCGGCGGGCACCCGTACTCCCCCTTGGAGCAACATCCCGAAGACTATGCCTATGGCAAGCTGGAGACCGTGAGCACCGAGAGCCTGGAAGCACCATGAGCCGAAATCCGGCGGGTCGCCCGCGACCATCCTTGGCGCTGCTTGCCGCAGCCCTCATCACATCAGTATTGGGAGGTTGTTCCATGAACACAACGCCGGACCCTCAAGATGCCTCCGGTGCCTCCTCGGCACTGGGACAGAAGATCTCTTCCCTTTTGCCCCAGCTCATCAAGGTCGCCGGGGACGAACCGGGATTGGCGATCCACACCGCCAAGGAGGAGACCTGCCTGCGTCCGGAAAACGACGCCCCGCAGACGAATACCCGTTGGGTCGGTCTGGCCACCACTCCGGTCAAGCGAAATGAGCGGGGTAAGGCCCACGGCGCCCTCGATCGCCTCGACGCCCATCTGCAAGCCGATGGCTGGGAGAAACTCAACGAGGTCACACACCGACAGGGAGAAACCCGCAGCCTCTACTTCGACAACGGCGATCTGGGCATCACCGCCGAATTGGTGGGCGGATCCACCAGACAGTCGCTGGAGATCATGATCGACACCCCGTGCTCCGACCACCCGGCAGAGCATCGGATGCAACGTTCGGAACTTGACCCCGGCTACGGCAAGAGCAGTCAGTACTACGACGACGGGAAATAGGGACGCGACCACGGCTTCCACAACCTGCCGACGATGTCGTCGCGGGCAGGAGGCTCTGTGGTTGCCCGAAGAGGCCGGCCGGTGGAGGCAGTCCGGACGCCGTTCTATGTTTTCCGGTTCCCGTTGCTCATTCAGTTCTTTTGCCGGCGGACCATCTCGTTGATCCAGATCGGGGCATAGGGGGACGTGCAGTTGGGCGGAGTCGGGTAATCCTTGAGGACTTCAAACCGTTCACCGATCTCCAGTGCCCGGGCCCGAAGTTCTTCGTGATGGATGCCGATCATCGCTAGGCACGTGTTCATCGCCCACTGCAACCGATCGGGGGCCTCCCGTATTTTGGCCTCGATGTCAGCCAATAGACCGGGCAAGTCCAGCCCGTCAGGTGATTTGGCGACACGATCCGAGGTGAGCGACCAGCCCGCACTGGCAGCCTCCTGATCGGGATCCATCATCCAGTTCAGCCGCAGCAGCTCGGCGTACGGGCTCTTCTTGACTACGTAGTTCACCAGCCAGTCATGGACCTTCGGAGCCCGCGACTCGCGCACCATCGTGTCCAGCTCTTGGCGAGTGAACTCTTGGGGCTTGCAGATCAGCAGGGCCAGCAGGCGTGCAGCTGTATCGTCGGTGGCCCATAGTTCGCGGGCCATATCCTGCTGCCGCTTCAGCCGTTTGGCGATGGCGCGCAGCGCGGAAAGTTTGACCCCATGATCATCCCCGTGACGTTCGTTGACCTCCCGCATCCTGGGGTTTTCAAGGTCGGCCAGTTCGGCCATTACTGCGGGCAGGTTGTTCTCCGACACGTCGTCCTCCATCCATCTGCACTCGAGGGATTCAGACTACGTTGACGCATGGGTATCAACCAGCGGTCGAGGCTCTGGCCATTATGCATGCGGGGCGCCGGTGGAGAAGATACCGCCAACGCCCCGAACAGCTAAAAACAACCAACTTACTCCTGGCGGAGGCGCAGCTCCTGCATCCCGCTATCGACGACCATGGACGTCCCGGCCACCGAGTCGGAGAGCGGGCTCGCGAGGTAGGCCACGGCGCCCTTCGACGCCGAATACAGCGCACGCTGCGGTAGCCCGGCAGTGGCGGCAATCGAGCAGGTGTTGACGATGGCCGCCGAGTCCGACGTGCGCAGGTGGGGAAGTGCGGCGCGGCTGACCCGAGCGATACCGATCACGTTGATGTTGAGCACCCGGGCCCATTCGGCGTCCTCCTTGGCCTCAATATCGACTCCCTGACTGTGGTTCTGGACCATCTGGGCAAGCCACCACGCTCCGACGAAGAGGCGATGCCTCGTTGGCGACAGGAGGTCAGGGCCTTGGCCGAGCTTCCCCAAACCGTCGCGAAGGTTTCCGGACTGTTCGTTCCGGGGCTGCCCTATACGGCGGATGCTCTCCGCCAGGCGTGGGATGAGGCCTTCGGGCCAGAGCGGCTCATGTTCGGCGGTGACTGGCCCATCAGCCGGCTGGGTGGTTCCTACGTTCAGACCGCTGGACCGCTGTTCGAATTGATCTCCACGCTCTCCGTGAACGAGCAAGAGTCCGTGCTGCGCGGCACGGCGGCCAGGGTTTACCGGCTGGACGGGAAGTGCCAGAGCTTCGCCCGGCCGGGGGCCGGCTACATGGCCTCGCGCAATCAGGCTTCCACGCCGCTGATGCGTACGGTCAACAACGCCCGCGTCGATTCGGCATCCCCTAGCTCTGGGGCGTCGGCGATGGCCTGATGTTCGGCCAGCGTGCGCGCCACCGCGTGGTCTTGGGTCAGCCCCCGCCAGATCCTGGCCCGCACCGTGCCTCCCGAAAGGGCTTCGACGAGGCTGCCCAAATATTCGTTGCCGGCCGCCTGGCCGATAACGCGGTGAAAGTTCAGGTCGAGGGCCACGAGGTCTTCAATACCCGTGGTTTCGTCGATGCCCTCCATCGTGGCGCGGAGGGATTCGAGTTCTTCGGCCAAAATTCTCGACGCTGCCATGAAGCCGCTGGCCGGTTCACGGATGCGCCGGACCTCAAAGAGTTCAAGCGCCGACCGATCCTGGTGCAGTTCCACGATGAAAGCCACCGCCCCGTTGAACAGGTTCGTATCGAGAGAGGTCACGTACGTGCCGTCGCCGCGGCGGACGTCCAGCACCCGGATCAGTTCCAGTGCCTTGACCGCTTCTCGCAGTGAATTGCGCGACAGTCCCAGTCGTTCGGCGAGTTCCTTCTCCGGGGGAAGCCGGTCCCCTCGCCTTGAGCTCCTCACGCAGCAACATGCCCTTGATCTTGTCAATCGCCTCATCAGTCACGGCCACGAGTCCCTCCTACGGTGAATCATCGGACCTCTGCCGGTGATCTGCTTCCGGCAAGTCCGCTTTCCACAGCACCTCGGAGGCTGATTGACAACCCTCGGGAGCGGCGGGAAAGTGGAAATGACGACGGATTACCGCCGGCACCGTTCCAGTCAGAAGGACCCAGTGAAATGCCCGCAGCTCAACGTCTAGATATCCACGGCATCGATGCGGCCGCCTACCAGCCGCTGTTCGCGCTGGAGAAGTACATCCACGCGGGAAGCCTCGGGGAGGACCTGCTCTCGCTGGTCAAGATCCGGGCGTCCCAGCTCAACGGCTGCGCCTTCTGCCTGGAAATGCACGGCCGTGAAGCCCGCGCCGCCGGCGTGGATGACCGCCGCCTCGACGTCCTCGCCGGATGGCGTGAAGCCCCTGGCCTGTTTTCCGCCCGCGAAGAGGCGGCGCTCGGTCTGACCGAGGAGGTCACCCTGATCGGTCAGGCCGGTGTCTCCGATCAGACATGGGAACGTGTCAGGGCCGAATTCACGGAGCAGGACACCGTCACCTTGATCATGGCCATCTGCGCGATCAACACCTGGAACCGGATGGCCATCAGCACCCGCCAACCGTTGCCCGAGCGCAGTGAACCCACCGCAGGATCAGCATCGTGAGCGAGGGGATCCTGAGCACGGCGCTCGAACGCGAACACCGCGAGATCGACGGCGGCATCGAAGCCTTCACCGCCGGGTCTACGACGGGGGATTACGACGACGCGGCGTTGCTGCGCGCGCTCTCGGCCCTGCGCCGGCATATCTATCTGGAGGAAGTCTTCCTCTTCCCACCCCTTCGCGAGGCTGGGTTGATGATGCCGATCATGGTGATGGAACGCGAACACGGAGAACTCTGGCAGCTGATGGACACCGTGCAGGCAGCCCACGACGGCGGGACCGCACCCGCCGAACTGGTCTCGACTTGCCAGGAGCTGCTCTCCCTGCTGGATCGGCATAATTCCAAGGAGGAACCGATCATCTACCCCCAGGCCGATGCCGCGTTGGAGGAGCAGGCCAACGTCCAGCTCCAGGAGTTCATCGCCTCCGGCACCATGCCCGACGGGTGGGTCTGCAACCGCGCCGGAACCTGATTCCACAAACTCTTGACATCCTAGAAGGTGACGCTAATATTCTTTTAGCTGCCCCCTTCGGGCCGCCTCGCACGGCAGGCTTCATGCGGCACAGCGATCGTCTCGCTTCACACTTTCTGGGGGAACCATGCGTTCATCAACGCGCAAGAAAACAAGCCTGCTCTCTGCGGGAGCAGTCATCTCACTCGCAGCGGGCCTGATCGCGGCACCGGCAGCCACGGCCGCCCCACGACCGGTGGACGTCACCGGCTTCACCGTCAAGGACATGGTGTTCTCCAAACCGGGCTGCAAGTCCAATACCGTGACCGCCAGAATCAAGACGTCCAAGACCGTCGAGGACTTTGATGCCGACGCCATCGTGACCAGAAATGGCTACTGGGAGGATCTCCTCTTCTTCGACAAGAGCTCCACGAGCGAACGCATGCTCCTCTGCGATGGGCAGGGACTTGGCGCCTATAAAGTCGGCCCCACCGACGTGTACGGCGAGACCACCACCAGCTGGTTCGATTTCACGGACCGCACCACCAAGACCTTCTCTGTTCGTGGCAAGGCCAAGGCAGGGATCTCCACGTCCCGCAAGGCCAAATACGTCACGGTGAAGGTCTCGGCCAAGTACTACAACCCCAACGCCTACGGCTACTCCTCCTTCAGCCCGAAGTCCGTGAAGATCCAGCGCAAGACCACCGGCGGCTGGAAGACGATCAAAACCGTGAACCTGAAAAAGGGCAAGGCCAGCTACAGGTCCTACCGCAGTTCCAAGGCCAGCTACCGTGCGGTGGTTCCGCAGTATTCGAAGACCACCTCGGCCGTCAGCGCCACGTCTAGGCGCTGATGGGTGGCCTCACGCAGTTTGAGCGCGAAAGGTCGTTCTGAACAACGAAATCGGACGCTTCTCGAGCCTTGGCGAAATCATCGTCGGCACGTCGGGACCTCCCGCACCTGGCTGAGGCCGTGTTGGCGATTCCCTACTCTTCGTCTGACGGGCTCGGCGGGTCTGACGCCGTCTGCGTGTCCGTCGTGCCGCCTGATGTTTTCGGTTCAGCTTCCTCGGTTGCTGGCCCGGCCTCCCCCTCCAATTCATGCAGTCGGAAACGGGCGTGCAGGATGTCGCCGACAAACAAGTCGTAGAGCAAGATACCGACGAGACCGCCCACGAGTGGCCCGACTATGGGAACC
The DNA here is from genome assembly GCF_002332245.1 of Glutamicibacter sp. BW78. Classification (NCBI taxonomy): domain Bacteria; kingdom Bacillati; phylum Actinomycetota; class Actinomycetes; order Micrococcales; family Micrococcaceae; genus Glutamicibacter; species Glutamicibacter sp. BW78. Next base: position 251,302 of record NZ_NRGU01000032.1, on the reverse strand, counting down.
CAGAAGTACCAACTGAACGACCCGTCGATCGTGCCCGGTAGCGCAGTGTCTCCCCAACCCGCCATCCAGGCGAAGAGCCGGGGGCCGAAGTCGCGGGCGGGGTTGATCGCGTATCCGGCGTTGGCACCAAACGAGATGCCGATCGCCCCGACGCTGAACCCGATGATGAGGGGCCCGAGGTTTGCTTTCACACCGCCATTGCGCATGTCGATGACGCCGGCTATCAGCATCAAAAGAAGCGCAGTACCGACAATCTGATCCACTAATGGCCCGAAGTTGTCGCCGTTGTAATACGGCGCCGGGAAGGTGGCGAAGATCGAATACGTGGCCAGGCCACCGGCCGCATCGCGGGTGGTTTTCGCTGCCTCGTTGAAAGCATCGATTGCTTGCCAGTACACCGCGTAGACCACGGCAGCAGCAGCAAATGCGCCGACCACTTGGGCGACGATGTACGGGATGACCTTCTTCCACGCGAATTTGCGGCGTACCGCGAAGGCCAGTGTCACGGCCGGGTTGAGATGGGCCCCACTGACACCGCCGGCGATGTACACGCCGAATGCCACGGCAAAGGCCCAGCCCCAAGCGATCAGCATCCAGTCGCCGGAACCCTGGAAGAAAATATTGGCTCCTGCGGTGCGCCCCGACCCCGGCAGTGCTGCCACCGCCATGGCTACGGAGCCGTCCCCCAGGAGGATGAGAACAAACGTCCCCAGAAACTCTGCGAGGGCTTCCCCCCACGTCCCGCCAAGTCGTTTGAGCCCGCTACCATTGCGAACTGCGCCTCGGAGAGCCTTCCGAATTGGGGTGATGTCGCTCACGTCAGACCTCCGTTGGCCGCCCGTTTCGGTGCACCGTTTGTGCCACCGTAGACGGGCATGCACGAAGAATAGCTCTCACGGGCCCGCTTAGCTAGGGAACGATGCTCCGGGTCCGGAGCTTTCCAACGTCTTGCATCGACTGCGAGGAAGCCTCGGCCGAACATCGGTTCGTTGGCCAGTCCCCCCCATACCTACCGGTCAGTGGCGGCGAGCCCTCCGGTGGTCTCAATCGCTAAGGTCGACAACCTCGAACTCGAGCAACTCCATGCCGGTGGCGACCGGGGCTCCCTTGGAGTGGTCGTGGCCGGGGCGCTGGTCGCGCCAATTCTCGAAATCCTCGCGAGTGGCCCACTGCGTGTAGACAAAGTACCGGTCGTCGCCGGCGACGGGGCGCAGCAGCTGGAAGCCCTCGAAGCCCGGTGAACCGTCGACCGAATGCTTGCGGGCGGCAAAACGCTTTTCGAGTTCGGATCCGGCCTCGACTGGGACCTTCAGGGCGTTGATGACGACGATAGACACAGGTACTCCTTCCAGGTCCGGCACGTCCGGACCGCTCCCCTCCCACGCTACCCCCACACCGTCGTGACGAGCCGTGAGGACCATCTCATCCGGGGGCACGAACGGTCGGTTCACCCGCCTCAACATTGCTATGTTCCTGCCGGATCCCCGGAGTAGAGTCCTGCACATGACTTCACCTGTGGACTGGCTCACACGCCTGGTAGCTTTCGATACGACCTCTCATCGTTCGAACCTCGAACTGATTGACTGCGTAGCCGCTGAACTGCTTCGGCACGGCGTTGAGCCCCTGCTACTGCCCCATGACCAAGAGGACGGGGTGCGCAAGGTGAACCTCTTCGCGACCTTCCCCGCCCAGGACGGATCCACCGAGGGAGGAGTGGTCCTCTCCGGTCACACCGACGTCGTCCCGGTGGAAGGGCAGAACTGGGATGGCGACCCCTTCACCGTCACCGAGCGGGACGGCCGGCTCTACGGGCGCGGCACCGCCGATATGAAGGGCTACCTGGCGGTCATCATGTCCCGGTTGGAGGCCATCAGCGCCGCACAACTGACCCAGCCGTTGCATCTGGCCTTCTCCTATGACGAAGAAGTGGGACTGTTGGGCGCCCAACGGATGATTGGACAATTCGCCGAGCATGGCATCAAACCCGCGTCCTGCATCGTCGGCGAGCCTTCGGGAATGCGGGTGGTCCGCGGACATAAATCAATCAACCTATTCACCGTCTCCTTCCGCGGCGTCGCGGCACACTCCTCGCTAACCCCGCAGGGGGTCAACGCCATCCACTATGCGGGTCGTTTCATCGAGTTCTACCGGCAGCTAACCGAGCAATGGCGTAGTGAGGGGCCCTTCGATACGGCCTACCCGGTGTCCTTCACCACCGGCGGGGTCAACCTGATATCCGGTGGCATCGCCGGGAACACGGTCCCCGACGCCTGCGAAATCGAGTTCGAGTTCCGCGCCCTGGGCACCGTGGACACCGCGCCGGTGGTCGCACAGATCCGCGAATTCCTCTTCCAAACCCTCGAACCGCAGATGAAAGCCGAACACGAGGCCGCCGGCATCGAACTGGTGATCAAGGCCCAGGGCCCGGGACTGGAGATCGGCGTCGACGCCGATATCGTGGCCCTCGCCCACGACTGCGGTGGTCATCCGACGGACGAGAAGGTCACCTACGGGACCGAGGCCGGATTATTCCATGGCGCAGGGATCGAGACGGTGGTGTGCGGGCCCGGAGAAATCGCCGTAGCCCATGCAGCCAACGAATACGTCGAGCTCGAACAGCTCGCCGCCTGCGAGGCATTCCTGGACAACCTCATCACCGAGCTCGAGCAGGACCGGTCATGAGCGGGACCTCCGCGGGCCCCGGCACGTCCCCGGCGCCACACACCATCACCGATGCCGACCGTTCCCGGGCCCGCCGTGCCGTCATCGCTTCCTCCATCGGCAATGCCTTGGAGTGGTTCGACATCATCGTCTACTCCTCCTTCGCCGTCGTCATCTCAGCCCTGTTCTTCGAACCGGCAGGCGAGGCGGGAGGCCAGACCACGGGAATCCTGCTGACCTTCGGGGCCTTCGCCGTCTCCTACTTGATCCGTCCCCTGGGTGCCATGGTGCTGGGTTCCTATGCCGACCGGCATGGGCGCAAGGGCGCACTGACCCTGACGATCATGCTGATGATGCTCGGCACCCTGATCATGGCCGTGGCCCCCACCACGGAGATGATCGGCCCGGCAGCGGCGTTGGTGATCCTGCTCTCCCGGCTCATCCAGGGCTTCTCGGCGGGCGGCGAATTCGGGACCGCCACGGCGTTCCTGATCGAGAACGCCCCGGACAAGAAGGCCTTCTATGGCAGCTGGCAAGTGGCTACGCAGGGCGTTTCGATGTTCCTGGCCTCGGCGTTCGGCTTCTCCCTGTTCACGTTCATGGACCACGACACCCTGTATAGCTGGGGGTGGCGGATCCCGTTCTTCTTCGGGCTGCTGATCGGCCCTGTAGGCCTCTACATCCGGTTGAAGATGGATGAGACTCCCGATTTCGAACGAGCCCGCGGGAACCTCACCAAATCCCCTCTGGCCGCCACGTTGATCGGTGCGGCACCGCGCTGGTTGACCTCCGCGGCCATTGTGGGGCTGGCCAGTGTGTCGGTCTACCTGATCCTGTTCATGCCCACCTATGCGGTGCAGAACCTCGAACTGCCCTCCTATGCGGGCTACCTAGGCGGAATCATCTCGGGGATCGTCACCCTGATCGGGGCGCCGATAGCGGGCAAACTGGCCGACAGGATCGGCTGTGTGAAGGTCATGCTCTCCGCGGCGGTGGTGGCCGTGGTGGTTGCGTTCCCGCTGTTCCTGATCCTCGTCGGGGCCCCCAGTGTCGCGATGCTCACCGCCGTCCAGGTGGTCCTGGGCATTCTGATGGCCGCCTACTTCGGTCCGCTGCCGGCCCTGCTGGCGGATATGTTCCCCACGAACATCAGGACCACCGGCATGTCCATCTCCTATAACGTCGGGGTCACCCTCTTTGGCGGCTTCGCCCCACTGATCCTGGCCTGGCTGGTCAGCACGACCGGTTCATTATTGGCCCCGAGTTTCTACTACATCGTGATCGGCCTGATCTCACTCGCCGGGCTGGTGGCTGCGCGCCGGGTATTCGGGAAGGCGTAGGCCGCCGGGTCCACCAGGCCCCCGCCCGAGGGACGATGCCGCGGGCGGGGTGCTGGCTACTGCCCCGGGGTATCGGGCAGCAGGGAGCGGCGGTCCTCGGCGATCGAGGAATGGCTGGACATGCCGCCGTCGACCACCAGGCACTGCCCGGTGACGTAGCGGGACTCCTCGGAGGCCAGGTACAGCATGGCCTGGGCGATATCTTCGGCGGCGCCGATGTAGGGCAGCGCGTTGTGTCCGCGGATGGACTCGATGGCCTCCTCCGGCAGGTTATCCCGCAGTGCGGGGGTCATGATGGCGCCCGGGGCAATGGAGTTGCAGCGCACGTTCTGTGCCCCGTATTGGGTGGCCATGTATTCGGTCAGCCGGATCACCGCGGCCTTCGCCGTGCCGTAGGAGACCTGCAGGAAGTCCCCGGAGAGCCCGCCAACGGACGCAGTGTTGATGATCGACCCGCCTCCTGCGGCGATGATATGCGGAAGGGCGGCCCGCGAACCGACCACGGTGCTGCGCACGTTCAGCTTCATCGTCCGGTCGAATTCGTCCATGTCCAGGCGCAGCAGATCCAGGTCCTTGCGCGGGTTGCTGCCACCGACGTGGTTACACATGATGTGCAGGGCGCCGAACGTCGAGACTGCGGCATCAACCAGCCCGGTCAGCGAGGCCTCGTCCATCGCGTCGACCGCCAACCCGATGGCAGTACCACCGTCGGCGGTGATCTCCGCCGCCGCCGCTTCTGCCTGCTCGGGCTTCAGGTCCCCGATGACGACCTTGGCTCCTTCGGCGGCGAACAGCTTCGCTGCCGCCAGCCCGATGCCGCTGGCTCCTCCGGTGATCACTGCTACCTTGTCCTGGATCCGACCCATGGTTCGCTCCTTGCACTCGAGAGTTTGGTCCACCCACCCTAGTCCTCACCCCACGGTCGCTGCCGAGCTTGCCCGACGGCCGGAACAGGGCTACTGAGGTTCGGTGATCAGTCCTTCCGAGATCATCCAGTCGTAGGCGACATCTGCAGGTTCCTCACCGTTGACGTCGACCTTGAGGTTCAGCCCACGCATGACCTCGTCATTGAGCCGAGAGGAGACCTCCTCGAAGACGTCCGCCAGCTGCGGGTATTCCTCGAGGGTCTCGGTGCTGATGACCGGGGCGAGGTTGTAGGCCGGGAAGAACTTGCGGTCGTCCTCCAAGACCACCAGGTCCAACGCGTCGATTCGCCCGTCGGTCGTGAAGACCTCGCCGAAGTTGCAATCCCCGTTGGCGGTGGCCGAGTAGACGGCTCCGGTGTCGTAGATGCCGATGTTGTCATCGGGCACCCCGTTGGCGGCCCCACGCTTCATCCCGTAGGCCTTCAGCCACGGGTTGAAGCCGTCGGACCGCGAATTGAACTCGGACTCCACGCAGAACGTACGGTCCTTCACCGGCAGCTTGGCGATCTGGGACATCTTGCTGATCCCGCCGAGCTTCTTCACCGCGTCCTTGCGCACCGCGAACGAGTAGGTGTTGTTCTCGGGTGAGGGCTCGCCCCAGGTCAGTCCGTTACCCAGGTCCTCGTCATGGACCGCCTGCCACTGCTTCCCCTTATCGGGAATGCCCTCCTCGTGGCCCATATAGATGATCCATCCGGTGCCGGTGTAGTCCCAGCCCATATCGGCCTTTCCGGAGACCAGAAGATCACGGAACGGCTGGCTGCCCGGGACATTGGACAGGTCGGTGACCTTGAACCCCGCCGCGGTGGCGGCCAGGACGGCCATCTTGCCCAGCGTCAGCGCCTCGGTATAGTTCTTCGCGGTCACCACCAGCGACGCATCGTCGGGCAGCCCCTCGGCCGGTTTGATGATTCCCGGCTCGGCTTTGGGGACGTAGGACGCCGCCGGTTGCAGCCCGCAACCGGCCAGCAGGGAACCCACGGCGAGGGCGGCGGCGGCCATATGGACGCGCCGCCTGGCCGCGGGGCGCCGCGGACCCGGGGAAGGGGAATGAACAGCCATTTCTAGAGTCCCTTCGGGCGGGCAACATGCTCGACGAGCCGTCCCAGCCAGTCAATGACCAGCGCCAGCAGTGCCACCAGCAGCGAGCCGGCCACCAGCACGGTGCTGAGGTTGAGGTTGACACCGGTGACGATCAGGATCCCCAGTCCGCCACCGTTGATGAAGGCGGCCAGCGTCGCGGTCCCGACCAGGAGGACCAGTGCGGTGCGAATGCCGGCGAGCATCACCGGCACGGCCAACGGCAGTTCCACCTTGAACAGCACGGCACTGGAGCTCATGCCCATGCCGCGTCCTGCCTCGATGAGTCGCTCGTCGACCTGACTGAGTCCGACCATCGTGTTGCGCAGCACCGGAAGGATCGCGTAGGCGACCAATGAGACCACGGCAGCGTTGAAGCCGAATCCCAGCCAGAAGGCCAGCAGCACGACGAGACCGATGGCCGGTGCCGCCTGACCGATGTTGGCCACCGCCATCACCGGTCCGCTGAATTTGCGCAACGGCCCCCGGGTGAGCAGCACACCCAGCGGGAGGGCGATGACCAGCACGATGACGGCCGCCACGACGGTGAGTTTGAGGTGCTCGAGGGTGTACCCCCACAGCTCGCCTGGATCGAGGGTCGCCTTTTGCGTCGAGCTCAAATCGCTCAGTCCCAGCCATCCGATGAGCAGCAAGAAGGCGATGGCGATGCCGCCCAGCTGCCACCAAAGCGCCTTGGCCGAGCCTCCGTCCACCGCCCGGGACGCCTCGCCGACGGCGCCGACGCCCGCGCCCGTGGTGGTCTCGATGGAACTCATGGCCGGTCACCATCCTGAGGCTCACCGGGCGCCTCGTCGTCCATCCGCGACCCGTTGCCCCGTCCGGACGCAGCAACCGCTGCGTCCACCGATGTGGTCGGGATGGCGCCGCTGTTCAGCCCCACCGGCGAATCGGCGTCATTCCGGGCCGATTGCTGCGCCGCATGGATGGAATCCATCACCGTGTCGACGGTGACCATCCCCTTGAAGACGTCGCGCCGACCGGTGACCAAGGCCGCGCTGGTACTGGCTACCAGCATCGCGTCCAGGGCGTCGTTGAGCGTGGACAGGTCGCTGACCAGCGCCAGATCCGTATCGACGGCATCGGAGACCACGTCCATCCGGGAGAGTTGGCGGCGCGAAAGCCATTGGATGGGCCGGTTGCGCCGATCGACGACGACGGCGTTGTCCAGGCCTGCGCCCTGCAGCCGCGAGAGGACGTCCGTGGTGGCATCGCCGGGAGAGGCGGTGATGGCCTCCTTCAGCGTGACGTCACGGACGCGGTTGAGCGTCAGCTGCTTGAGTCCGGCGCCGCTGCCGATGAAGTTCTCCACGAATTCGTTGGCCGGGTTGGCCAGAATACGCTCCGGGGAGTCATATTGGACGAGTTGTGCGCCCTCGTTGAACACGGCGATCCAGTCCCCGAGTTTCACCGCCTCGTCGAAGTCATGGGTGACGCAAACAATGGTCTTCTGCAGTTCGGACTGGATGTTGATCAGTTCGTCCTGCAGTCGCTGCCGGGTGATCGGGTCCACGGCGCCGAAGGGCTCGTCCATCAAGAGGATGGGAGGGTCCGCGGCCAAGGCCCGGGCCACGCCGATCCGCTGCTGCTGCCCACCGGAAAGCTCCTTGGGGTAGCGGTCACGGTAGATCTCCGGATCCAGGGAGACCAGTTCCAGCAGTTCGTCCACCCGGTCGGCGATGCGCTGTTTATTCCAGCCCAGCATCTTGGGCACCAAGCCGATATTGGTGGCCACCGTCATATGCGGGAAGAGGCCGCCAGCCTGGATGACATAGCCAATCTGTCGACGCAGCTTGTCCCCGTTCATCGCCGTGACGTCCTCGTCGTTGATGACGATGCCGCCGCCGCTGGGTTCGATGAGCCGGTTGATCATCTTCAGGGTCGTGGTCTTGCCGCAACCCGAGGGACCGACGAACATGACGATCGATCCGGCAGGAATCTCCAGGGTCAGGCCGCCCACGGCCGGTGTGGCTTGGCCGGGAAAGCGTTTGGTGACTTCCTTGAGCAGGATGGCTGCGCCGGTGACCCCGTCGCCGGGGCCCTCGGTGGTGGGTTTCAAATCAGACACGGATACCTCGCGGTGTGGTGAGCCGACCAATGCCAACAAGCAATAGGTCGAGGATGAGGGCCAACAGGATGACGCCGACGACGCCGACGACGACCGATTCGAGCGCGTTGGCGCCCCCGAGTCGGGACAGACCGGAAAAGATGAAACCGCCCAGGCCCGGGCCCAGGGAGTAGGCGGCGATGGCCGCGATGCCCATGACCATCTGTGCCGAGACGCGCACGCCGGCCAGGATGACGGGCCAGGCCATCGGGATCTCCACGGTGGCCAGGGTGCGGAAACGGCTCATGCCGATCCCCCGCGCTGATTCAACGACGGACGGCGGGATGCCGGCCAGGCCGACCACCGAGTTGCGCAGGATCGGTAGGGCAGCGAAGAAGGTCACGACCACGACCGCGGGCGGGACGCCGAATCCCATGGGGGCGATGAGCAGGCCGATCATGGCAAACGACGGAATGGTCAGGCCGATGGCGGAAACGCTGTTGGCGACACCGCTGGCTGCCTTGCTGCGGTAGACCAAGGCAGCCAGGACGACGGCGATGATGCTCGCCAGAATCAGGCACTGGACCACCAGGCTGAAGTGCTGCCACGAGTCATAGAGTATTTGGCGGTATCTATCGCCAATGAATTCCCACACGTTCTGACCCTCTTCACCATGGTTGCGAATGACTTCCGACGCGGCCCGGAAGCTGCCTCGTCCTGCCCCACCGTAGCCGCGTATTTTCGAGCGGGGGGACTTTCCTTCCGAATAACAGCTTCCCGTTATCGACTCGTGACTAGGATTCACCGTCGCTTACCCGGTTGGCGCGGGGGCCCTAAACTGAAAATTCGTGGGTCGGAAAAATCGTGTTTTGCTCCCCTGTCCGCAGTCACGTGCCGAGCGATGGATCGCGATCGTCATGAAATCTCCAGGCCCTCCCATCCCGCACGCCATTCCTGTCCGACGCGCCCGGGCATCCATGAAACCTCTTGTCAGAGTCGGTTAAATCAAATCCCCTCTTGTGCCAATCCGCTATTGGTGTGACGCTTCACACATAAGCTTTGAAGGAAAGGCAGCAATGATCTCTCCCGTCTCCCGGCTGACCCCACAGTCGCGGACCAACGCCTTGGAGGCCATGCGTGCCTCAACGGCAAGCACACCCCTGGATATCCTGGTGATCGGCGGCGGTGTGACGGGGGCCGGGACAGCTCTTGATGCCGTGACGCGAGGCCTGACGACGGCTGTCGTCGAGGCCCAAGATTGGGCGTCGGGGACTTCAAGTCGTTCTAGCAAACTGGTTCACGGCGGCTTGCGCTACCTGCAGATGCTCGACTTCCACCTGGTCCATGAGGCGCTCACCGAACGTGACCAGCTGATCTCCAAGCTCGCGCCCCACTTGGTGCGTCCAGTTTCCTTCCTCTACCCGCTGGAACACCGGATTTGGGAACGCGTCTTCGTCGGAGCAGGCATCGCCCTGTACGACACCCTGGCCAGTATCACTCCCGGAAAGCGCCCGCTGCCACTCCACCAGCACCTCAGCCGACGAGGCATGAACAAACTCTTTCCCGATCTGCGCCACGATGCCGCCGTGGGCGCCCTGCGCTACTGGGATGCCTCAGTGGACGACGCCAGGCTGGTCTCCACCCTCATCCGGACCGCCGCTTCGCACGGCGCCCATGCCGCCAGTCGGACACAGGTCATCGGCCTCACGCGTGACGGGACCGGGCGCGTCGACGGCGCGTTGCTGCGCGATCTGGAAACCGGTGAGGAGCTGCGCGTACACGCCCGCAACGTCATCAACGCCACCGGCGTATGGACAGAGGAGACCGAGGCGCTGGCGGGCGGAACCGGAGGCCTGAAGGTCCTGGCATCCAAAGGCGTGCATATCGTCGTGCCCCGCGAACGCATCAAGGGTGACGTCGGGCTGATCCTGCAGACCGAAACGAGCGTGCTGTTTGTTATCCCCTGGTCCCGCTACTGGGTCATCGGTACCACGGACACCCCCTGGCATCAGGAACTCCAGCACCCGGTCGCCACCTCTGCCGATATCGACTACATCCTGGAACACGCCAACGTGGTACTTGCCCGGCCCCTCACCCGCGAGGACATCATTGGAACCTGGGCTGGCCTGCGTCCCCTGCTGCAACCGGGCACCAAGGAAGGAACCGGTTCGGCCAAGGTCTCGCGTGAACACACCACCGCCTCCCCGGTTCCCGGCCTGACCGTCATCGCCGGGGGAAAGCTGACGACCTACCGCATCATGGCCGAGGATGCCGTGGACTTCGCGCTCGGTTCCCAGGCAGAGAGCAACCCCTCGGTCACCAGCAACGTCCCCTTGCTTGGTGCGGTCAACCTTGACGTCCAGAGAAACTGGAGTCGAAGCTACGCCAAGACCTTCAGCTGGTCCGAGTCCATCGTTGACCACCTGCTGCACCGGTATGGTTCGCTCATTTCCGATATCGTCGAGCTCTGCTCGGAAGACGGGACCCTGGCGCAACCGCTGGAAGACGCCCCCGCTTATCTGCGAGCCGAAATCGTCTATGCCGCCAGCCATGAGGGCGCGCTGCATCTGGAGGATGTCCTGCTCCATCGCACCCGGCTGAACTATGAGATCGCCGACCGAGGTCTGGCGGCCTTGGACGAGATCTCGACGTTGATGGCCGGCGTGCTGGGCTGGGACGAGGACACTCGCGAGCGGGAGATGGACTCGTACAGGTCCCGTGCCCGGGCAGAGGAAGCAGCCGAGAAGGAGCCGGACGACGAGGGCGCCGAAACGACGCGGTTGGGCGCCGACGACCTCGCCCCCCTGGCCAAGCTGGGGCAGCGACCCGACGCCGGACTCAAACCGGGGTCCCCGGAGGATTCGGCAGGCAGCGCGGGCCCCGCCGGCACCTAGTCATTGAACGGCGGCCCATTCCGTCAGGGATGCAGGAAACGAAACCAACGAAACGCCGGGGTCTTGGCCACCGGACAAAACGGACCAACGGATCCGGCACTGAAAGGAAATCATGGACGACACCCCCGGGTGGGCTTTCCCTTCGGAGGTTCTTGGCACGGCGATCCTGATCCAGCCCACAACTTCCACTTCCACCCAGACAAGGAACAGCTATGAGCACCCAATACGTTCTCGCGATCGATCAAGGCACCACCAGCTCGCGGGCCATCGTCTTCACGCATGAGGGGACCATCCATTCCGTCGGCCAGCTTGAGCACGACCAGATCTTCCCGCGGGCCGGCTGGGTTGAACACAACCCGGAACAAATTTGGGACAACGTCCGCGAAGCAGTCGGCCAGGCCCTGACCCGCGGCAACATCTCCCACCAGGACCTCGCCGCCGTCGGCATCACCAACCAGCGCGAAACCACGGTGGTCTGGGACAAGAACACCGGAAAGCCCGTCTACAACGCGATCGTCTGGCAGGACACCCGCACCCAGAAGATCGCCGAGGAGCTCGGCGGCAGCGAAGGCGCTGAGAAGTACAAGTCACGCGTGGGGCTGCCGCTGGCCACCTACTTCTCCGGCCCGAAGATCAAATGGATCCTCGACAACGTCGACGGCGCCCGGGAGGCTGCCGACCGCGGGGACCTGCTGTTCGGCAACACCGACACCTGGGTGCTGTGGAACATGACCGGCGGAACCGATGGCGGCGTCCACGTCACCGACGTCACCAACGCCTCACGCACCATGCTCATGAACATCGATTCACTGACGTGGAACGAGGACATCGCCGCCGACATGGGCGTCCCGCTCTCCATGTTGCCCGACATCCGGTCCTCCTCCGAGGTCTACGGGCACGGCCGCAAACGCGGGATGGTCCCCGGCGTGCCGATCGCCGGAATCCTCGGCGACCAGCAGGCGGCCACCTTCGGCCAGGCCTGCTTCCAAAAGGGCTCGGCGAAGAACACCTACGGCACCGGCAACTTCATGCTGCTGAACACCGGCACCGAACCGGTGGCCAGCAAGAACGGACTGCTGACCACCGTCTGCTACAAGATCGGCGACGCCCCGCAGGTCTACGCCCTCGAAGGGTCGATCGCCGTCACGGGCTCCCTGGTGCAGTGGCTGCGCGACAATCTGGGCCTCTTCGAGGACGCCGAGGACATCGAGTACTACGCCAATAAGGTCGACAACAACGGAGGTGCCTACTTCGTCCCGGCATTCTCTGGTCTTTTCGCCCCGTACTGGCGCGCTGACGCCCGTGGCGCGCTGGTGGGCCTGACCCGATTCGTGAATAAGAATCACATCGCGCGCGCCGCCCTGGAGGCGACGGCGTTCCAGACCCTCGAGGTGCTTGATGCGATGAACGCCGATTCCGGTGTCGACCTGACCGAACTGCGCGTCGACGGTGGCATGGTCGCCAACGAGCTGCTCATGCAGTTCCAAGCCGACATCCTGAACGTCGACGTCGTGCGTCCCGAAGTCGCCGAAACCACGGCACTGGGCGCTGCCTACGCGGCGGGGATCGCCGTCGGCTTCTGGAACGGCGAGGAGGACGTGACCGCGAATTGGCGCGAAGGCAAACGCTGGAGCCCCGCCCTGGGCTCCACGGAACGAGATCGGCAGTACCGGCTCTGGAAGAAGGCCGTGACCAAGACGCTGGACTGGGTCGATGACGACGTCGTCTAAAGCACTGTCGGCCAGAGCTCCAAAAACCAACCCCACCGGAAGGAAGTGATCGTTCGCTTGCACGGGCCAAACCACGCTGGGAACCACTTGAAAGCTCTTCCGAAAGGATCGAAAGCACATGTCTGAAAATAGAGCCGTTGCCTATAAGGGAACCGGCAAGGTCGAGGTCATCGATACCGCCTACCCCACCTTCGAACTCCAGGACGGTCCGGGGGTCCACCCGGACAACGTCGGGCGGAAGGTCCCGCACGGAGTCATCCTTCGCACCGTCGCCACCAACATCTGCGGCTCGGACCAGCACATGGTCCGCGGGCGGACGACAGCACCGATCAATTTGGTCCTCGGTCACGAAATCACCGGGGAGGTCGTCGAGGTCGGCCCTGATGTGGAGTTCATCAAAGTCGGGGACATCTGCTCGGTCCCGTTCAACATCTCCTGCGGCCGCTGCCGCAACTGCAAGGAACGCAAGACCGGGATCTGCCTGAACGTGAACCCCGATCGCCCTGGCAGCGCCTACGGCTACGTGGACATGGGTGGCTGGGTCGGCGGTCAGGCCGAGTTCGTTCTGGTCCCCTACGCCGATTGGAATCTGCTGAAATTCCCGGATCGGGATCAGGCGCTGGAGAAGATGATGGACCTGACCATGCTCTCCGACATCCTGCCCACCGGCTACCACGGCGCTGTCACCGCGGGGGTCGGCGTCGGCTCCAGTGTCTACGTCGCCGGGGCGGGTCCTGTGGGTCTGGCAGCTGCCGCCAGTGCGCGTTTGCTCGGCGCCGCCGTGGTCATCGTCGCGGATATGAACGACGAGCGGCTGGCTCAGGCGCGTTCCTTCGGCTGCGAAACCATCAACGTCGGGGATGGCGATCCGGGCGATCAAATCGAGCAGCTGCTGGGCGTCCCTGAAGTCGACTGTGCCATCGACGCCGTCGGTTTTGAGGCACGCGGGCACGGCGGCGGCAAGGAAGCAGCAGAGGCTCCCGCCACCGTGCTGAACTCGCTGATGGACGTCACAGCGGCCGGCGGATCGCTTGGCATACCCGGGCTGTATGTCACCGGCGATCCGGGCGCCGCCGACGAGGCGTCGCAGAAAGGTTCGCTGTCCCTGTCCCTGGGCACGGGCTGGGCCAAGTCGCTGTCCTTCACCACCGGGCAGTGCCCCGTCATGAAATACAACCACGGGCTGATGATGGCGATCCTTCACGACCGTATCCATATCGCCGACGCCGTGAACGCACAGGCCATCGGACTCGAGGATGCACCGCGTGGCTACGCGGAGTTCGATGCCGGGGCGGCGACGAAGTATGTGCTGAACCCCAACGGCTACCTGAAGAACTAGCCGGATAGCCGCGGAAGCCGGGTCGACGGACTGCTGTCGGCTCGGCTTCCGGTGCGTCCCGGCACCACACCAGGACGACCCTCCTGCCGACTACGCAGCCAGCGAAAACCGGGACAGCCGCTTGCCAGCACTGCGTCGCAGTGAAAGGCTTGGAATTATTGACTCCCCCTCGAAAGGAGCATCAATCATGAACGATCTAAACGGCAAGACGATCCTCATTGCGGTATCGAACCGCGGCGTTGAACAGGACGAGCTCACGGTCCCGCTGCAGCGGCTGCGCGCCGCGGGAGCCGAGGTCACCGTCGCGGCCCCGAAACCCGGCGAAGTCGAAACCCTCGTCGGTGATTGGGAAACCGGCGACCGGGTTCCGGTGGATGCCACCCTCACCGATGTCGACGACGCAGGTTACGACCTGCTGCTGTTGCCCGGTGGCACGCTCAATGCCGATGCGCTCCGACTGGATGCAGATGCCCAACGCATCGCGAAGGCCTTCGCCGCCTCGTCCCGCCCGGTCGCCTCGATCTGCCACGGCCCGTGGCTGCTGGTGGAGACCGGCTTGACCCGTGGCAAGACGCTCACCTCATACCTCTCCATCAAGACGGATGTCCAGAACTCCGGTGGCACCTGGAAGGACCAGGAGGTCTTCCGTTGCCCCGCCGACGGGTGGACCCTGATCACCTCTCGAAACCCGGGCGATCTGGACGCGTTCGTGGGCGCCATCGACGCGGAGCTCTCCGCGTAGGCCCGCACCTAACACCCCACCGATCCTCAACAGAAGGAGCAATACCGTGGCCTCCAAAAACACCACCCATGCCAGCTACACCGTCCCGGGTCTGACCCTCAAGGACGGCCATCAGGTCGGCGATAAGCTGCAGATGCGCCTCCATGCTTTGAACGATCTTCAGCTCACCCTCAAGCATGCCCACTGGAACGTCGTCGGTCGTGACTTCATCGGAGTCCACGAGATGCTCGATCCGCAGATCGATCAGGTCAGGGCCATGATCGACGCCATTGCCGAGCGCATGGCAACCTTGGGTGTTTCCCCCAACGGGCTGGCTGGCGCCCTGTCCAAGGCCCGCGACTGGGATGACTACGACATCCAGCGTGCCGGAACCGCCGAGCATCTCGCCGCTTTGGATCAGGTCTACAACGGCGTCATCGGAAGCCACCGCGACGCCCGTGCGGCGGTGCAGGACCTTGACCCCATCACTGAGGACATGCTGATCAGCCAGATCGCCGAGCTGGAACTCTTCCAGTGGTTCATGCGCTCCCATCTGGAGGATAGCCAGGGGACGTTGGACGACGCCGGCGCCCGCACCGAGAAGGGCGCAGCCGCCAAGGTCAAGGGCTCCACGAAGAAGTAGCATCGGTGCCGGTTTCGCCGGTCCTCCGAAGTACGACGTCGGGCCGTGGACACATGAGGTGTCCGCGGCCCATTGTCGTCCCCGGCACGTGACGGGCGTGGCTCCTGGGGTCGTCCGGGACGCCAACCGGTATTTTCGGCGTGCGTTGACCGCGAGTCTCTAGCCGTCGGCGGGGTCCTCCTCTACGACGAACATTCCCAAGTGGACCAGATGTGCAACGCGTATGGTTCAACCATGAGCACCCCGAACTACCCGCCCGCCGAAACGCGGGAGGACCTTGCCAAGAATCTGCAGGCCGTTCAGGATCGGATTTCCTCCGCTGCGCAACGGGCCGGTCGCGCAACTGATGAGGTCCGTCTCCTGCCGGTCAGCAAGACCATCGACGAAGCCCACATCCGGCTGGCTGTTGATGCCGGCTGCTGTTGGTTGGGCGAAAATAAGGTGCAGGAGGCCCACCACAAATGGGAAGCAATGTCCGACCTTGACGAGGTCAAGTGGTCAGTGATCGGACATCTGCAAACCAATAAGGCCAAGTTTGTCGCCCGGTTCGCCAGCGAGTTCCAGGCCTTGGATAGCTTGCGTCTGGCCGAGGCATTAGATCGCCGGCTTCAGGTTGAGGGGCGTAGCCTGGACGTCTTCGTGCAGGTGAACACCTCCGGTGAAGCCAGCAAATACGGTGTCGAGCCCCACGAGGCCGGGGACTTCATCGCCGAACTGCCGACGTTCAGCAGTTTGCGGGTTCGCGGGCTGATGACGCTCGCGGCCTTCAGCACCGACGAGGCCAGAGTCCGACGTTGTTTCTCCACCTTACGTACCCTGCGCGACCAGATCCGCCAGGACGCCCCCGACCCCGCGGTCCTGGAGGAACTATCCATGGGGATGTCGGGTGACTTCGAATGGGCCATCGACGAAGGAGCGACCGTCGTCCGGGTGGGTCAGGCGATCTTCGGGCCGCGTCTGCTTCCCGACAGCTACTACTGGCCGGCGGCCGGCACCGGCTCCTGATCCGAGTGGAGCCAGTCCTTCCCGGAGCATGTCTCGGCGATGTGGCTGGCCGGTATTTCGCCGGCGGCCAGGCCGCCCGGGACGCCGCAGACGATAGACCGGTGTCGGTGGCATGGCCCGACACCTGCAGCCTAGTTCTCCGGTGAAGCCTAGTATTTTCTTTCGGTGGCGAACTGTAGCGGTGGAACCTCGGCACGCCGGAGGATCAGTTCCAGGGCATGGTCGTCCAACCGCCGGTCCTCGTCGTTGACCGGAACCCACTGCGGGACCGGTGAGGCATGGCCGTCCTCGTCGCGTGTGACGAAGATGCTCATGCAGCGGGTGGTTTCCCGCCAGGAATCAGAGCGCGGGTCCCGGGCCCTGACGTGGACGGCGATGTGCATGCTGTGCGGACCCGTATGGATCAGCCGGGCCTCGAGTTCGACGACGTCGCCGATGTGGATGGGGTTCAGGAAATGGATGCCGCCCGAGTAGACGGCCACCGAATCCCTTCCGCTCCAGCGCGTGGCACAAGCCCGGGCTACCTCGTCGATCCACCGCATCACGATCCCGCCGTGGGCGTTGCCACCCCAGTTCACGTCGGTGGGTGAGGCGAGGAACCTGAACATTTCCTGCGGGGCAGTTCCGGCGTCGGTGTACTTCTGGGCGCGCATGAGGTCGCGGATCGCCGCGCGGGCCTCGACCCGGTCCTCGACCCAGCGGGCCAGCTGCGCCGTCTCTGCGTCGGAGGCCTCCCACGGTTTCACCGGTTTCGGCCGTTTCTCTTCATCCATGGCGACGAAGGCCAGAATGCAGTCCATCGCGGGCCTGAATTCCCTCTTGCTCACGTCCGCTGCATCGACGGTGACGACCACCTGCATGCTGGTGCGCCCGGTGTGCACGATGCGGGCGGTGACCTCGATCAGATCGCCATTGCGGATGGGTCGGGTGAAGTGCACGTTCCCGACATAGGCGGTGACGCAGTAGCCACCGGCGTATCCGACCGCGCAGGCGTAGGCTGCCTGGTCGATCCATTCCAGGATCCTTCCGGCCTGGACCGTCACCCCGTCCTCGGACACATCGGTGGGGGCCGCCAGGAAACGCAGCTTCATCACGTCGTTCATCCGTTGATCGTATCCATGACAGGCGCCGCTACGGGCATCTGCCCTGCTAGCCTTTCGTCATGAAGCGCCCGTTCGTCCAAACGGCCCAGAGCATGCTGGCCCCCGCCACGGAAAAGGTCTCCCGGGGCCGGTTCGTCGGCGCTGTCCTCCTCGGCGCGTTCCTGGTATTCGCCGGAACGAGTCATCTGAGCTTTGCCCGCACGGAATTCACGGCGCAGGTGCCGCAGTGGGTCCCCCTTGACGCCGATGTCGTGGTCCTGGTCTCCGGAGTCGTGGAGATCGGCCTGGGTGCGGCCTTGGTGCTGTGGCGTCGACGCCGCGTTCTCGTGGGTTGGGCCGTCGCGGCCTTCTTCCTGGCTGTGTTCCCCGGCAACATCTCGCAGTACGTCACTGGTACGTCTGCGTTCGGGCTCGATAGTGATGGCTCACGGCTGGTCCGTCTGTTCTTCCAGCCCGTCCTGATGCTCTGGGCCCTGTGGTCCACGGGGGCTTGGAGGGCACTGCGCAGGGCGGTCCGCGAACGCTGATTCCTGCGTCATCTCCCGACCTACCAATAACGAGCTACCGAGCCTATGCTCGGGAACATGACGAAGGATCAGGGTTCCTCCACACAACGTCTGGAGGTCAACGAGTGCTGGACGTTGCTTCGGAGTGTCTCGGTGGGACGTTTGGCTGTCTGGGTCGAAGACCACCCGGACATCTTCCCGGTCAACTACGCCGTCGACCACGGAACCGTCGTCTTTCGCACTGGTGCGGGGACGAAGCTTTCCGCGGCGCTGGCGGATCATCCGGTGGCTTTCGAGGTGGACGGCGTCGACCAGTCCACGGGTGTCGCCTGGAGTGTCAACCTCAAGGGTGCGGCCGAACTCCTGACCTCCACGGAGGAGCTCGTGGAGAGTTTCTCGCTGATGCTCTTCCCGTGGGAATCGGGCCATAAGGACGCCTTCGTTCGCATTACCCCCGCCTCGACCACGGGGCGCAGGTTCACCATTTCCGAACCCACCGAGTGGTGGACCGTCAATTCCCGCGCTCCCCACGCCTCCGACGAATAGTCGATCATCCCGGTCTCTTGGGGTGCTGCCCCTAAAGTGCCTGCCCGGTTTCCAGCCAGGATTTCAGTGAACTGTAGATCTCGGGCGTATCGCGTTGCGCTGCGGCGGCACTGCTTCCCACCAGATCGAACAGGGTCACTGTGAGCAGGGTGACGGCTCCGGCGTCGTCCACTGGTTCGAGGAGATAGTCGATGATGCCGGCGGGTTCGACGGTCGTGGCTTCGTCCCATCGCGCGTCGAACGTCATCCGCAGGTGCCCGGGTGGATCGATCTCCAGGATCTCGCCGCCGATCAGGGTGTAGCCGTCGGCGGCCTGGGTGTAGGGGGTTCCGGGGAGCCAGCTGGATTCGGTGGTGCTGCCATAGAGCCAGGGACGGGGTTCACCGGAGGCCGTCAGGGCTTCGAAGACCCGCTCGGCGGCGGCGCGGATATGGATCGCATAGACGGTGGTGGGGCGGTTGTCGTGAATGGCGGTCATGGGGGCATCCTCCAGATGGCGTCCGAAAGCGAGGAGGCCGGCGGCCGCATCGCGGGTGTAGTTCGAGAGCCAGCGTTGCTGGAGCTCGAGAAGCGGGACGGCATTGAGGTAGTGCAGTTTGCGGCGGCCGGACTTCACCGTGGTGAGGAGTCCGGCCGCCTCGAGGATGCCCAGGTGTGAACTCACACCGAACCGGGTCATCTGCGGCAACCGTTCCGCGAGGTGTCCGAGCGTTTGCCCGTCCTCCTCCTTGAGGGCATCCAGCAGGGCCCGGCGGCTCGCGTCGCCCAGTGCCTTGAAGATGTCGTCCATGGAACCATTAATAGGTGACTATTTACTCACATGTCAAGAAGTAGGGGCCTTTTGCCGCCGCCCGACAAAGTCATCCATCGTGTTGTTCACGCCCAAAAGGTTGGCCACCTTGTCGAAGAGCGGTACGGGCAGCAGGCGCAGCGGTGGGAGGGACAGGACGGCGCGAGGCATGACGAGCCGCTGCTTCCCGGCCTCGATCGAGTCCAGCATCCGGGCCACGACGTATTCGGGCTTGAGGATCGGCAGGATCAAGGGGTATTTGGTTTTCACGCCCTCGAACATGCCGGTGGAGATGTAGTAGGGGCACACCACCATGGAGTTGACCCCTGTACCATCCTTGGCCAGTTCCACCCTCAAGGATTCGGCGAATCCGAAGGCGGCGAACTTGCTGGCCGAGTAGTCGGTCTGCTTGGCCACCCCGACCATCCCCGCGGCACTGGATACGGTGACCACGGTGCCCTTGCGACGCTCGATCATCCCGCCCAGGAACGCGCGGGTGACCCAGTACAGGGCCATCACGTTGACCTGGATGGTGCGCTCGAGTGCGTCTTCGGAGGCGTCGAGCAGCCGTTTGCCGCTGACGACCCCGGCATTATTGACCACGACGTCGACGGCTCCGGTCTGCTCGGCGGTGTCACGGACGGCGGCCCGGTCGGTCACGTCCACCGCAAAGGACTCGGAGTCGGCGCCCAGGGCCCGCACTTCGTCACGGACCGCCCGCCCGGAGGCTTCTGATAGATCCCAGATGATGATGCGTGCTCCGCGGCGCGCGGCGCCCAGTGCGAGCAGTCGGCCGATGCCGCTGCCTCCACCGGTGATCAGGACTGTCTCGTTCTTCAAGGGGTGGCGCATAGTGCTCCCGTTCCGGTGGGGTTTAACGATCATCACCCCACATTGAACCAGTGTTCGATGGATTGCAACGCTAGGCTTGGCCCATGGGGGGAATCAAAAAGCCCGAGGGCGAAAGACGAAACGACATCATGAACGCCGCCACATCGGTGGCTTTGGGCGGCGGAATCGAGGCGGTGACCTCCAGAAGCGTCGCCGCCGAGGCAGGTCTATCGATCGGCCTGATCTACTTTTATTACGACTCCAAGGAAGGCCTCCTGCACGGACTGCTGGATCATCTGCTGGACAGTATTCTCGGTGGCCCACCTCCCGGGTTCGGCGATGACCTCCCTCCCCGTGCCGCCTTGATTGCCATGGTGGCCAAGCAACTCAGGGGACTACCGTCACGGCGTGGCGAGGTGGATCTCATCTTCCAGTTCTACTTCCTGCGTCACCATGATGAGTACCGTGCCCCCATCAACGCGGCACTGGACCACTACGGAGCCAGCCTGGAACCGGTGACCGAACGCATCGTGGAAGGCACCGGAATGTCGGCCCAGGCACTGCGTTCGACCCTGGCTTCGCTGATCTACGGCGCTGCCATGAACGTGGCGCGCCAGCCGGAGGAGTTCAGCCCCGAGCTGCTCCTGCAGGTCGTGTCCACCTTGGTCCCCGAGCATCAGGGACACTAGCTGACCGGCGCTGTTCAGCGTCCGGGGGTGAAGCCCAGATACTCCTGCAGCACATGCTCCGCGATCGCCATCGCCGAGGTGGCCGCCGGGGAGGGGGCATTGCGTAGCAGCGTGACGGCTCCGACCTGGTCGACGGCGAAGTCATCAACCAACGACCCGTCCTTATCCCAGGCCTGGGCCCGCACCCCGGCCGCCGATTTCGAGGCCAGATCGGAGGACTGCAAGGCGGGGACGAACCTGCGGGCCTGCTGGAAGTAGAGGGGCTTGAGCAGTGAGGCGGAGATTTCTCGGGCCCCCATCAGCCAGTGTTGCTTGGCCAAGGCCGGCGCCCCGGGCCAGCGGAGGGATTCGAGGGTGTCCCGCACCGACACCTGCCGCCACCGGTAGCCTTCCCGGGCCAAGGCGGGCACGGCATTCGGGCCGGCCTGGACGTCGTCGTACACCCCGCGGGTGAAGTGAACGCCCAGGAAGGGGAAACGCGGGTCAGGGACCGGATAGATCATGCCCTTCACCAGGTCTTGACGGCCCGGGGCCATGGCCCAGTATTCTCCGCGGAAGGGCAGGATCTTCGGCGACGGGGAAGCTCCGACCATCCGGGCAATCACGTCTGACTGTAGGCCGGCGCAGACGATGAGCCGGTCGAAGACGTGGGTTCCTGCCGTGGTTGAAACGGTCACCGAGCCGGCGGCGGTGGAGACCGCGGTGACTTCCTGGCCCAGCAGAATGGCCCCTCCGGCACGACGGAGGTCATCGGCCAGGGCCTCGGTGATGGCCGAATAGTCCACGACGGCGGTATGGGGTGAATGCACTGCCGCGACACCGGCGACCTCGGGTTCGATCTCGCGCATCGCCCCGGCATCGAGCCGACGCACGCCGGGAACCCGGTTTTCGCGGGACCGCCGTTCAATATCGTCCAGTCGGGGCAGCTCATCCCGGGTGAGGGCGACGACGAGCTTGCCGAGCTCACGGTAGGGCAGGGAGCGCTCGTGGCAGAAGTCGCGGGTCATCTCCCGGCCGCGGGCACAGAGGGTGGCCTTCAGCGAACCGGGTGGGTAGTAGAGCCCCGCATGGACGACGCCGGAATTATGGCCCGTCTGGTGTGCTGCCAGACGAGCCTCCTTCTCGATGACTGTCGCCGCAACGTCTGCGGTACTGGCCAGGGCGCGAGCGATGGCGATGCCCACGATGCCTCCGCCGATGATCCCGACCCGTTCAGCCATGCCCCTGCCTTTCGTCGTTTCAGACCCCCGTGGCCCCGTCAATCCTCTCGCGCAGAATATCCGCATGCCCACAATGCCGAGCGTACTCACCGATCATATGGCTGTAGATCCATCGCAGGCTCACCTCGGCGCCCAGGAAGGCTGCGGTGTCATCCAGGGAACGCGCCGCACACGTGGCCCGAGCGGCGGCGACCTCGGCCTGCCACAGTCCAACGACCGTGCCGAACGGGACGTGCGGATCAACCTCGAAGCCGCCGTCGTGCCCTTCAGGAGTCCTTCCACCGGGGTGGATGGCCGGTAGTTCCTCTGCGGCCAATACCCGACGGAACCATTGGCGTTCCACCTCACTGAGGTGCTGGAGCAGCCCCTGCAGGCTCAGCGTCGAAGGTGCTGCAGATGCTTCTCGCAGGGCCTCGGCATCGACACCCTCACAGATGAGCAGCAGGGTCGCCCGGTAGTAGTCGAGCCAGGCATCGAGGGTTTCTCGTTCGGCGGCGTTCGGGGGCGGCATGCTGCGCTCGGTGGTGGTCATGGGGCCATCCTGCCATCCGCCACCGACAGCTCGGCCCGCCATCCCGTGCAGGGATGACGGGCCGGGCCATGCCGTCCTGGCGAGGGTCAGGCCACCTCGGGAGGCAACATCAGACCGGCGCCGGGGATGGCGTCGAGCAACGACCGCGTGTACTGCGTCTGCGGATTTTCGAAGACGTCGTCGGTACTGCCGGTCTCCACCAGCTTCCCCTTCTCCATCACGCACACATGATCAGCGATCTGACGGACGACGGCCAGGTCGTGAGTGATGAACAGGTAGCTCAGCCCCAGTTCTGACTGCAGGTCAGCCAAGAGGTTGAGCACCTGGGCCTGCACGAGCACGTCCAATGCCGACACTGCCTCGTCACAGATCACCACTTCCGGATCCAGTGCGAGCGCCCGGGCGATGGCCACACGCTGGCGCTGGCCGCCGGAGAGCTCATTCGGGAACCGCTGCATCATCGATGCCGGCAGGGCCACCTGTTCCAGTAGAGCCCTGACCTTCTGCTCGCGCACCTTACGGTCGCCGATCTTATGCACCCGAAGGGGTTCCTCGATGGTGCGGAAGATGTTGTACATCGGGTCCAACGAACCGAACGGGTCCTGGAAGATCGGTTGAACCCGACGCCGGAATTTGAACATCTCCTTGCGCGAGAGCGTGGTGATGTCCACGCCGTCGAACAGGATGCTGCCCTCCGAGGCGTCCTCCAGCCCCAGCACCAGCCGGGCCACCGTCGACTTGCCCGAGCCGGATTCGCCGACGACCGCCGTCGTGGTGCCCCGCTTGATGCTCAGCGACACTTCGTCCACGGCACGGAATTCGGTGGTCTTGCCGACGCCTCCGCGGATCTTGTAGTTCTTGACCAGATCCTTGACCTCGATGACATTGTCCGCAGCCAGCGGCCGGTCAACCGTCAGTTCCTCCTCCGTTTCCTGCCCGCGTTCCTTGGCCGATTCGATCCGGCGTGAGGCCAGCGAGGGTGCCGAGGCCACCAGACGCTGCGTATACGGGTGGCGCGGGTTGGTCATCAGTTCCACGGCGGGCCCTGCCTCGACGACCTGGCCCTTGTACATCACCACGACCTTATGGGCGCGTTCTGCCGCGAGCCCGAGGTCGTGGGTGATCAGCAGGACCGCGGTGCCCAGGTCATCGGTCATGGTGTCCAGATGGTCCAGGATCTGGCGTTGCACCGTGACATCGAGGGCCGAGGTGGGTTCGTCGGCGATGAGCAGCCGCGGCCGGCAGGACAGCCCGATGGCGATCAGCGCCCGCTGGCGCATGCCCCCGGAGAACTCGTGCGGGTACTGGTTGGCCCGCTCCTCGGCCCGCGGCAGGCCGGCCTCGGAGAGGACCTTGGCCACATCCTTCTTCTGGTGCGGAAGGCCATTGGCGCGCAGCGTCTCCTTGACCTGGAAACCGATCTGCCAGACCGGGTTCAGGTTCGACATCGGGTCCTGGGGGACCATGCCGATGGAGGATCCACGCAGCTCGACCCGGCGCTTCTCCGAGGCGTTGGTGATGTCCTCGCCGTCGAAGAGCAGGGTCCCGCCGGCGATGCGGCCGTTGGTCGGCAGCAGGCCGATCGCCGCCAGGGCGGTGGTCGATTTGCCGGAACCGGATTCGCCGACGATCGCCACGGTTTCCCCGGGAAGGATGGTCAGGTTGGCTTGGCGGACCGCCTCGACCTCACCGTTTCCGGTCTTGAAGCTGATGGCCAGATCACGCAGTTCCAGCAGCGGACGCGGCATCGAGGCTTCGTCGATGGTTTCGTTGTTCATGGTTTCACCGTTCATCGTTTGCGCGCCTTCGGATCCAGAGCGTCCTGCAGCGCGTCACCGAGCATGATGAAGCTCAGCACCGTCAGCGACAACGCCAGGGCCGGCCAGAACAAGGCCATCGGGTTGGAGCGCAGCGAGCTCTTGGCCGAGAAGATGTCATTGCCCCAGGACATCACGTCAGGGGGCAGTCCGATACCCAGGTACGACAGCGTGGACTCGGCCACGATGAAGATGCCCAGGGTGATCGTCGCGATCACGATGACCGGTGCCAGCGAGTTCGGGATGACGTGGCGGATCAGTGCACCGGTTCGGCTCACACCCAGCGATCGGGCGGCGATGACGAAGTCCGCTTCGCGCACCTCGATCACCGCTGCCCGGGTGATGCGGGCGATCTGCGGCCAGCCGAAGGCCGAGAGGATCAGCACGATGGTCCAGACGTTGCGGTTCTCCTGGAAGAACGGGATCTGCACCACGACGATGGCGCCCAGGATCAGCGGCAGTGCGAAGAAGATATCGCCCAACCGTGCCAGCACGGCATCGACCCAGCCGCCAAAGAAACCGGAGATGGCTCCGACGGTCCCGCCGAAGATCACGATGGCGATCGTGGCGAACAGGCCGATGGTCAGCGAGGACTGCGTCCCATACATCACGCGGGCGAGAATATCGCAGCCCTGCTGGGTGAAGCCCAGCGGATGCCCGGGAACCGCGCCGCCGTCGGAGTTGGCCAGTTGGCAGTTCGCGTTGGGTTGTTCGTTGGTGAACAGCCCCGGGAACAGCGCCACGAAGACCACCGAGATGATCAGGATCGCGCTGATGATGAACAGTGGCTGGGTGCGCAGGTTCCGCCACGCTTCGAGCCAGAGGGAGACCGGTGCCGCGTCGGAGACGGAACTGTCGGTGGCCTGCAACGGGGTTTCGTCCGGGTCGGCCACATAGTGTTCGATCGGGTATTTGGAAATCTTGGCACCGCGGACGGTGGGACGGTTTTCGGTGTTCTCAGGCATATCGGATCCTCGGGTCCAGCCACGCGTACAGCAGGTCTACCAGCAGGTTGGCCAGGACGAAGACCACAATCAGTACGGTGACGATCGAAACGACAACGGGGGCCTCCCCGTTCAGCACGGCGCGGTACAAGGTATTGCCCACGCCGTTGACGTTGAAGATTCCCTCGGTGACGATGGCTCCACCCATCAGGGCGCCCAGGTCGGCACCCAGGAACGTCACCACCGGAATCATGGAGTTGCGCAGCACGTGCACCGTCACCACGCGGCGGCGGCTCAGCCCCTTGGCGGTAGCCGTGCGCACATAGTCGGCGCTGGAGTTCTCGATGACCGCGGTGCGGGTCAGCCGCAACACGTAGGCGAAGGACACCAACCCCAAAACGAGAGCGGGCAGGATCAATTCGGTGAACCCTGCGTCACCGCTGACCGTCGGATTGGCCCATTCAAGTTTGACACCCACCACGAACTGCATCAGGAAGCCCAGGACGAAGATCGGCACGGCGATGACGAGCAGCGAGAAGACCAACACGGTCGAGTCGAAGAACTTGCCCTTTTTCAGGCCGGCGAACAGCCCGATGGTGATGCCAAAGACGGCTTCGAACGCCAAAGCCATGAGGGCCAGGCGCGCCGTGGTGGGGAAAACACGGGCCAGGATGTCAGCGATCGGCTGGCCGGCGAAGTTGGTGCCCAGGTCAAAGGTGAAGATGCCCTTGAGGTAGAGGAGGTACTGGATCCAGAAGGGCTGGTCCAGGTTGTACTGCTCACGCAGTGAAGCTTCGACCGCGGGGGTACAGCCCTTTTCGCCGCAGATGGCGGCGGTGGCGTCCCCTGGGAGGCTGAAGACGAGGAAGTAGATCAGCAGCGTCGCGCCCAGGAAGACCGGGATCAGCTGCAACAGTCGGCGGAGGAGGAATCTGCCCATCAGCGGTGGGCCTTTCGTGCTGAAGACGCCCGATCGGGGCGTAGGGAGTTTGACATGCTTTTTACCTTTTGGGTGAGGCAGGAATGCGGGGCCCGCCCCCGTGATACGAAAGCGGGCCCCGCGTGTGACTGAGGGGTGTTCTGTCCCCTACTTGCCGGTGATGGCGTAGTACAGCGGCACGCCGTTCCAGCCGAACTCGACGTTGTCCACGTTGTCGCTCCAGCCGCCCTGGGCCACCTGGTACCACAGCGGGATGGCCGGGAGGTCCTCCAGGAGCATCTCCTGGGCCTCGTTCATCGCCTTGGAGCCGTCCTCGACGTTATCGGCGGACAGGCCCTTGCTGATGGCGTCGTCGAACTTCTTATTCTCGTAGACGGCGTCATTGGAACCGGCACCCGTGGTGTAGATCGGGCCCAGGAAGTTGGCCAGCGACGGGTAGTCTGCCTGCCAGCCGGAGCGGATGGCACCGGTCAGCTTCTGCGCGGTCGCATCCGTGCGGACCTCCTTGAAGGTGGCGTACGGCTTGCCGGCGACCTTGATGTCGAGGTTGTTCTTGATGTTGTTCACCACGGCCTCGACCCAGGTCTTGTGGTCGCCCTTATCGGCGTTGTACGCGATCGTCAGCTTCTCCGACGTGTCGTACGGCTCGATCTTCTCGGCCTTCTTCCACAGTTCCTTGGCCTTCTCGGGATCGTAGTCAAGGTTCTCGCTGCCCGGGATCGAATCCGAGTAGCCGTCGAGCACCGGTGCGGTGAATTCCTTCGCCGGGGTGCGGCCGCCGTTGAAGATCACGTCGGTGATTTCTTCACGGTTGATGGCCATGGAGATGGCCTGACGGCGCAGCTTGCCTGCCTCGCCCTTCCAGTTGTCCAAGTAGTACGGGATGGCAATCGTCTGGTTGCCGGCGTACGGCGACTCGATGGAGCGGTCACCCAAGTCGTTCTTGAAGTTCTTGATATCCGAGGTCGGGATGGTCTTGAGGACATCCAGGTTGTCGGAGATCAGGTCCTGGTAGGCGGTGGTGTCGTTCTGGTAGATCTTGAACGTCACGCCACCGTTCTTGGGCTTCTGCGGGCCATCGTAGTCCTCGTTGGGGACCAGCTTGATCTGGGTTTCGTGCTCCCAGGCGCCCTCGCCGTCGAACTCATACGGGCCGTTGCCGACCGGGTTCTCGCCGTACTTCTTCGGGTCCTTCAGCGCCTCTTCCGGCATCGGATAGAACGCGCTGTAGCCCAGACGCAGCGGGAAGTCGGATTCGGGCTGCTTGAGCTTCACGGTGAACGTGGTGTCGTCGACGACCTTCAGGCCGGACATCTCATCGATCTTCGAGCCTTCGGCGCTGGCCTTGTCGTAGCCCTCGATGCTTTCGAAGAAGTATCCGCTGAGCTGGGCGTTCTTCGCTGCAGCACCGTAGTTCCAGGCGTCGACGAAGGAGCTGGCGGTGACCGGATCACCGTTGGTGAACTTCTGGTCGGCCTTGAGCTTGATGGTGTAGTTCTGCGAGTCGTCGGTATCGATCGACTCGGCCATCTCGTTCTGCGGCTTGCCATCAGCGTCGTAGCTGATCAGGCCGGCGAAGATGAGGTCCAGGACGGCTCCGCCGCCGACCTCATTGGTGTTCGTGGGAATCAACGGGTTCTGTGGCTCGGCGCCATCAACGACGATGACCCGGCTGGTGTCCCCTCCACCATCGGCGGCGTTGTCGCCTCCGCCGCCGCAGGCGCTCAGGCTCAACGCAACTGCTGCTGCGACGCCGAGGATTTTTGAAGTGCGCGAATAACGCATTCTTGCTCCTTGTGATGCCGGACGGCGGGGTGGATTACCCATGACACCGCTTCGGCTACTTGTCGGTATTTTCAAGCCCTCATCGTGTTGTGAAGCACTTGTTAACAAGTAGCCTAAAGCATTCAGCCCACTGAATGTGACCCCAATCATCGGCCGGGGTGTCACAGCACACCCTGCCACCCCGGGCGATATCGCCCACGGAAGCCCCCAGAGGCAGCTCCCGGTCGCTGTGCAGGGTGCCCTGTTCGATGGGCGGGATGACAGGCCGGAACCAGCCATCTGAGCTTCGCCCGCCGCTCCTCCTGACATCTACCGCTGACAGAGCCGTCGGTGACCCGTAGGCTCGAACCCACCGACGATCCACCCGCCGGAGAAGGGAGCCCTCATGGACGAGGACCACAGGACCGAGGACCACGACCGCCCCGCACCGGAACACCGGATCCCCGATGGAGTCGATGCCGCGACCGTGGAGGCGCTGGGCAAGCTCTCCGAGGCGTTGGAGCTGGTCGAGGACGCGCGCGGAAGCCTCTATAACTTCCACCGCAAGACCGGTGGCGCCGATCTTGCCCTCGGCGAGGCCGTGGAGATGCTCCGCTCCGCCGGTCATGAGGACGTGGCCACGCGCCTGGAGGAGGAACTGGTGGGCCGCAACGTCATCGAGGGACGCTGGACGTTCCAGATCATCGAGGACTACGACGACGGCTATTACACGGAATTTCGCCGGCAGGAAGCCGCGGCCCGCAACGAACTCGCCAGCGGCAAAAGGCATCTGCACGAGGCCCGGATGAAGGAGGAACGCCGGACCCACGGCAAACGCCATCACGAGGCCCGGCCCTGATCAGCCCTTGCCGCGGGCCAGCCGTCTGATCGCCAGGGCCGCATACAGCGCCGCTCCATCGGGGAGCACGTCGTCGGCAAAAACGGCCTGCGCGGAGTGGTTATAGGGGGCAGTGGCCGGGTCGACGCCCTCGGGCACGGCAGACAGGAACGCGAAGGAACCGGGCACCAGATCCAGGACCCGGGAGAAATCCTCCGAACCACCCAACGGGTGGGGCATCTCCACATGGCGTTCCGGCCCGAAAAGCTCCCGGATGACCTGCGTCGCGGCAGCAGTCTCGGCGGGGTCGTTCACGGTGACCGGGTATTCCGGGAGGTAATCCACCTCCACTGCCACACCATGGGCCTCGGCGATCCCCTGCAGCAACCGCGGAATCGCGGTCCGCAGGCGATCATTGGCCTCCGCCGAATACGATCGGATGGTTGCCTCGAAAAAGGCCTGATCGGGGATGACATTGCGGGCCGTGCCGGCACGAACCACGCCGACGGTGAGAACCACCGGATCGAAAATATCGAATTGGCGGGTGACCATGGCCTGTAGCGCGGTGATCATTTCTGCCGCAGCGGTGATCGGGTCCCGGGCCAGATGCGGGGCCGATCCGTGCCCTCCGGCACCGCGTACCGACACGACGAGGCCGTCTGCGGCGCTCATGATCGGCCCTTCACGGGTCAGCAGCACTCCGCCCGGCGCCAACGCGCTGGTCACATGGAGTCCGTAGGCTGCGTCGACTCGGCGACCAGCAGCCTCCAGAACCCCCTCCTCGATCATGACCGATGCGCCGTCGCACCCCTCCTCCCCCGGTTGGAACATCAGCACCACGTCCCCGGGAAGCTCTTCGCGGCGGGCCGCCAGCAAGGAAGCGGCCCCGGCGAGCATGGAGGTATGCAGGTCATGACCGCAGGCGTGCATGGCCCCGTCGATCTGCGAAGCGTAGTCCAGCCCGGTCTCCTCGTGGATGGGCAGGGCGTCCATATCCCCGCGCAAGAGTACGGCGGGCCTCTGCCCGGCGCCTTCGGTGTCGTTGCTCGGTTGCTGCCCGCCGCCCCGGAGCACAGCGGTCACCGAGGTGGTGCGGTTCCCCGTAAAGACCTCGAAGCCCAGCCCGTCGAGCCAGTCCAGGACCTTCTGTTGGGTACGGGGAAGATCGAGCCCGACTTCGGGCTCGCGGTGCAGCCGGTGCCGCAGGTCGGTGATCTCGGGGTGAAGTGCGCGGGCGTCGGCCAACAGGCCGGCCGTGAGATCCGCTGAGGATGCGGGTGCCATGGGGTCCTCTCGAGATGTGGTGCCGGAGCTGTAAAACGCCCCGGCACACCCCAGCGTAGACCCGGCCCGGATTCATTGACGGCGCACCCAGGCCACGGCCGGGGCAGCTCCTCGATGCCTCAGGTCGCTGGGGTTTCACTGGAACTGGCCAGCGGAAGCGCCGGGTGGGAACGTTGCCGCCAGATCCACGCGGTACGCCCGATCATCAGCAGAAGAAGCAGCTCGACGACGCTGCCCACCAGGTAGTACGTCCACCTCTCGCCCAGGGCCGTCACCACGATGGAGACGATATAGAGCAAACTGATGACGATGTTGGCGGCCCGGTTCACCCTGGCCCGAGCCAGGAGCGAGACGACAATCATGAGGCTGGGGACCAGGATGTAGACAGTCGTCAACGCCAGGAAGGTCTGATTGATGGCCACCGCGGTACCGGAGACCCGTCCGTCGAGCGCTCCCCGGAGGATATCGGCCCGCCAGAATCCGAAGATGTCGACATAGGCGAAGATGAAGAGCACGCTGGTCCACAGCCCGCTGAGCACGATCCTGTCGTCGATCCGGGAGTCCTGCCGACCTGTCGTTTGGTTCCTACGCATCACGGATTCACTTTCATCGAGGGTGGGGAGTGGTTCTTGGCTCCAGTGTGGGCCGGGCATCCCCGGCAGCACACCGGCCCGCAGGCCTGAATCGACCTGGCCCTTCGGCCGGGTACCGGCTGGTCTTTCGGCCGTTCCGTTGCCGGCACCGCTCTTCTATGCTGATGAACATGTGGAGTGTCGCCAGGTCGCTGTGGGTCGAGCCGCCCGCTCGGGGTGCGTCGGCTGGTATCCGCTGGTATGACGGCCTCCTCGCGGCGGCCGTGGCCGTTGCGGCGGGCCTCGAGGCGATCGTTGGGCCCGGTCCCGTGTGGCTCATCATGCTGATGGGGCTGGCCGTGACCGTGGCGGTGCTGATCCGGCGAGCGCACTGCCTGGCCGCCGTCGTTCTGGCTTTCGGGATGTTCGTTCTCGTGGATCTGGGCACCGTCGTTTCCGGTGCGGACCCGGTGGCTCTCTCGAGCGGGGTCGCCGTGCTCGTTGTGGTCTATGCGCTCTTCCGGTGGGCCGCCGGACGGGAGGTCCTCCTCGGCGCCGGGGTGATCATGATCGAACTTCTGCTCAGCATCCTGACGGACTTCAGTGGGCCGGCGGACGCGATCGGTGGGGCAGCAGTCCTGGTGTCGGCGGCCGCCGTGGGGGCTGCCAGACGCTATCGGGTCCTGGTGCGGGGTCAACTGATCGAACAAACCAGGCTCCAGGAGCGGGAGCAACTGGCCAGGGATCTCCACGACACGGTCGCCCATCACGTCTCCGCGATGGCCATCCAAGCCCAAGCGGGTCTGGTCCTGGCTCGTTCGGCATCGGCGAGCGGCGCCCTTGAGGCCCTGGAGATCATCGAGCGCGAAGCCGCCACCACCTTGCAGGAAATGCGGGCCATGGTCGGCAGCCTGCGCGGTACCGGCGACCGGTCACCGGCTGCCTCGGGGGGCCAGCTGGCCGATCTGCAGAACCTGGCCTGCCGTGGACCCGGGCTTCCCCGGGTCGAGGTTCAGTTGCGGGGCGATCTGACGGGCCTGCCTGCGGGGGTGCAGGCTGGCCTCTATCGCGTGGCCCAGGAAGCGGTCACGAATGCGAAAAGGCATGCACGACGAGCCACCCTGATCGACGTCACCGTCGTGGCCTGTAGCGCCGAGGTGAGGCTCGGGGTCGTGGACGACGGAGCAGCCACCACCGGTGGTGTCCCCGGCTATGGGTTGATCGGCATGGCCGAGAGGGTCCAGCTGCTCGGGGGGACCTTCCATGCCGGGCCCGGGGCCGAACACGGCTGGCTGGTCACGGCAGTTCTCCCCCGCCCGGGAGCCGCATCATGACACTGCGGGTGCTCATTGCCGATGATCAAAGCATCATTCGGGCCGGGCTGAGCACGATTCTGGACAACCAGCCCGGCCTGAACGTCATCGGCCAGGCTGCCGATGGGCGGGAGGCCGTGGATATGGCTCTGCGGTTACGCCCCGACGTCTGTCTGCTGGATATCCGGATGCCGAACCTTGATGGCATCGAGGCAACCCGCCTGTTGGCCGGGCCCGGCGTGAAGAGGCCGCTCGCCGTCGTCGTGATCACCACCTTCGACACCGATGAACATGTCTACGGGGCGCTGAAGGCTGGCGCGCGGGGGTTCCTCCTCAAGGGCGCCTCACCCGAACAGCTCGTCCAAGCGGTCCACGCCGCCGTCCGGGGCGAGGCACTCATCGATCCCGGGGTGACGGCCCGGCTCCTGGCCCACTTCACCCGTCGCGTCCCGGCCCGCCCTCCCGAGCCCCTCGATCCCCTCACCACCCGTGAGGAAGCAGTGCTCCTGGGTGTCGCGGGCGGACGGACCAATGCGGAAATCGGTCAGGACCTGCATATCAGCCTGAGCACCGTGAAATTCCATCTCGGCGGCCTCATGGCCAAACTTCAGGCCCGGAATCGAGTCGAATTGGCCATCTGGGCCTACGAGACCGGGCGCAGGGAGTGAACCGCCACCAACCGTCCAGGAGGCTTCCCACGCGGCACGCTCACGCCCCGCGCAGGTCAGTTGATTCCTGGTGGAACCATTCGATATGTTCGCGCAGCAAACGGGCCGCTTCGGCCCCTTGTCCGGTGGATACCGCCGCCATGATCGCATGGTGCTGGGCCCGCAGGACCTCGGCGATGGGTTCCCAGGCGGCGTCGCTGCGCACCGATTCGCGCACATAATCCCCAATGGACAGCCGCAAGGACTCCATCATGGCTTCGATCACCGCATTACCGGCCAGCCCGGAGAGCAGCACGTGGAAGCGGGCGTCCATCGCATGGAACCCGGCACGGTCCAGCTGCGGATCGTCCATGGCTTCGAGGAGATCCCGGGCCGCACCCAGCAGGCGCTCGGAGCGTTCGGGGTCGGAATCCAGGTTCGCCGTGTTCGCGGCCCAGGTTTCCAACAGGATGCGGGTTTGGACGATCTCTTCGACACTGAGCCGGGCCGATGCGACGTGCATGCGCAAGGCGGTGGCGATCCCGGTGGCCGGTTCGGAGATCACCACGGCCCCGGCCCCTGGACCGGAGCCGGTCGAGGTGCGCACCACGCCCATGACGTCGAGGATCCGGATGGCGTCGCGGACCGAGGCGCGGGAGATACCGTGTGTTTCGGCCAGCAACCGTTCGCCGGGCAGCTGGTCCCCCACCTTCAGCTGCCCATGGCGCAGTTGGTCCTCGATGGCGTCCAGGACTGTCTGGTAGGCCTTCGGCGTCGGCACCCCGGCAGGGTTTTCGGTGGTCACCCGGTCATTCTTCCATGGTCCGACCACCGGCGGTGCGGGACGCTGGACGATGGGCCGCCACACCCCTATAGTGGTCTGACCACATAGCCCATGGCTCGCCCGACGACGCCACCGGAAGGCCCTGAATGAAAATCGCCCTCTTTGCCACCTGCATCGTCGATGGCATGTACCCGAGCACCGCACGGGCCACCGTCTCGATCCTGGAACGCCTCGGGCACGAGGTCGTGTTCCCGAAAGGCCAGGCCTGCTGCGGCCAAATGCATATCAACTCCGGCTACTTCGCCGAAGCGGTGCCGGTGATCGCCAACCACGTCGAGGCCTTCGACAGAGCCGACTACGACGTGGCCGTGGCCCCTTCGGCCTCCTGCGTCGCCTCGGTGAAGCACCAGCACCCGATGATCGCCGAGCGCGCCGGCGATACCGGGCTCAAGAGCCGGGCCGAGTCGGTGGGGGCGCGCACCTATGAGCTCTCCCAGCTGCTCACCGACGTCCTGGGCATCACCGATGCCGCGGCAGAACTCGGCAGCTGGTTTCCCACCTCGGTGACCTACCACCCCTCCTGCCACGGGATGCGGCTGCTGCGTCTTGAGGACCGCCAGCTGTCCCTCCTGCGCACCGTCGAGGGCATCACGGTGGCCGATCTGCCCGAGGCCGACCAGTGCTGCGGTTTCGGCGGGACCTTCTCGATGAAGAACGCCGAGGTCTCCTCGGCCATGCTCGACGACAAGGCGGGCAACATCATGTCCACCGGCGCCTCGCTCTGTACCGGGGGCGACGCCTCCTGCCTGCTGCATATCGGTGGCGGGCTCTCCCGCTCCGGCGCCGCCGCCGGCACCCTGCACTTCGCCGAAATCCTCGCCAGTACCCGGGAGCACCCCTACGACGCCGGAACCGGGCACCACACGAAGGCGCAGGTGGCCCGATGAGCGCCGTCTTCGTCGGCATGCCGTCGCTGCCCGCCTACGGGATCGGGAACCTGCATGCCACCGAGTCCTTCCCCGATGCGGCCGAGCACGAGCTGGCCAACGGGCAAATGCGCACCAACCTGCGCCATGCCACCCACTCCATCCGCGATAAACGGCTGAAGGTCGTCGGGGAACTACCCGACTGGGAGGATCTTCGTTCTGCCGGGTCGGCGGCCAAGGAAGCGGCCATGGCCGATCTGCCGGCCCTGCTGGCCCAGTTCGAGGAGAACTTCACGGCCCGCGGTGGGATCATCCACTGGGCCCGTGACGCCGACGAGGCCAATCGGATCGTCGCCTCCCTGGTCAGCGAGCAGGACACCCGGGAAGTCGTGAAGGTCAAGTCGATGGCCACCGAGGAGATCGGGCTCAACGACCACCTCGCGGCCGAGGGAATCGAGGCCTTCGAAACCGATCTGGCCGAACTGATCGTCCAGCTCGGCCACGATAAGCCCAGCCATATCCTGGTCCCGGCCATCCACAGGAACCGCTCGGAGGTCCGTGAGATCTTCCTGCGCGAAATGCCCGACGTCGACCCGGACCTCACCGATGATCCGCGCCAGCTGGCGATGGCCGCCCGGGCCCATCTGCGGCGCAAGTTCCTCTCGGCCAAGGTCGCCATCTCCGGCGCCAACTTCGCCGTGGCCGATACCGGAACGCTCGGCGTCGTCGAATCCGAAGGCAATGGCCGGATGTGCCTGACGCTGCCACACACACTGATCACCGTGATGGGCATCGAGAAGTTGCTCCCCCGCGCCGAGGACCTCGAGGTCTTCATGCAGCTGCTCCCCCGCTCCTCCACCGGGGAACGGATGAACCCCTACACCTCCTTCTGGACCGGCGTCCACGCAGACGACGGGCCGCAAAACGTGCACCTGGTCATGCTCGACAACGGGCGCACCGCAGCCCTATCGGACCGGTACGGACGCTCGGCGCTGCACTGCATCCGTTGTTCGGCCTGCATGAACGTCTGCCCGGTCTACGAGCGCACCGGCGGCCACGCCTACGGTTCAACCTACCCGGGGCCGATCGGTGCGATCCTCTCCCCGCTGATGACCGGCATCAAGGCGGAGGAAAATAATTCGCTGCCCTACGCTTCCAGCCTGTGCGGGGCCTGCTTCGACGCCTGCCCGGTGAAGATCAACATCCCCGAAATCCTGGTGCACCTGCGCGGCAAGGACGTCGATTCCCGGCGTGGAAAGCCCCGGCTGCCCTCGGAAATGGACCTGATGATGAAGGGTGCCCAGTGGGCGTTCTCCTCCGGTCGGCACCTGAACCTGGTGGAAAAGGCCCTGCCCTTGGGCCGGTTGGCTGCCGGACGGGATCACAAGATCAAACGCCTTCCCGGACGTCTGGCCGGCGGGTGGACCGCCTCCCGTGATATCCCGGCACCGCCGAAGAAGTCCTTCCGGGACTGGTGGGCCTCCGAACACGACGCCGGGGACACCGGCACCGGCAAGGACGGCAAATAATGGGCGCCCGCGAAGAAATCCTGGAACGCATCACCTCGGCCCTGGCCGATGAGCCCGCCATCCCCGAGGTCCCGCGTACCTACCGCCGGTCCGCCGATCTGTCGGGGCAGGCCATCGAGGCGATGCTGGTCGAACGACTCGAGGACTATCAAGCCCACGTCGACGTCGTGTCCTCCGCCGGGCTCCCGGGGACCCTCGAGACACTCCTGGAGGAGGCCACCGGCTACGTGGTCCCCCCGGGGCTGCCCGAGTCCTGGTTCGACGTCGATGGGCTGCGGGCCGACGACCGGCGGGTCACCGACGCCCCCGGCCACCGGTTGTCCGTGCCCGAACTCGATGCGCTCTCCTCCGTGGTCACCTCCTCGACGGTGTCCGTCGCCGAATCGGCCACGATCGTCCTGGACGGCTCCGGCGACCAGGGCCGGCGGGCCATCAGCCTGGTGCCCGATCAGCATGTGTGCATCGTCCCGGCGTCGTCCATCGTCCAGATCCTGCCCGAGGCCATGTCACGGATCGAGATCACCCGGCCGCTGACCTGGATCTCCGGCCCCAGCGCCACCAGCGATATCGAGCTCGAACGGGTGGAAGGGGTCCACGGGCCGCGGCGTCTGGACGTCGTCATCGTCACCGACCTCTGAGACAATACTGTCCATGAGCACCGACCTGCCGGAAACCCCCGAAGACGTCCGCGCCCTGGCCTCCCGCCACGATCTGGCCCTGGCCGAAGAGGGCATCACGTTCAACGAATCGGGGCTCGACTACCGGGTCGCGTTCGGCCACGAGGACTCCGAAGTATCCCAACAGTGGGTGCTGCGGATCCCGCGCCGCGAGGACGTCTCCGCCAACCTCGGCGAGGAACGGGCGATCCTGGATTTCGTGCGACCCCGGCTGTCGGTCGCCGTCCCCGACTGGCGGATCAGCACCGAGGAGCTCATCGCCTATCCGTTATTGCCCGGTTTCCCTGGCCTGACCCTGGACGACGCCGGTGAGCCGCTGTGGAACGTCGACACCGAATCAGAGGCCTATGCCGATTCGCTGGCCCGGCTGCTCGCCGAACTACACACCCTGGATACGGATCAGGCCCACGCTGCGGGCGTTCCGCATGAGGACCCCGAGCAGGTCAGGGCCCGGTGGCGCGCCGATCTGGAACGGGTACGTGCCGAGTTCGTGGTCTCCGACGACCTGGTCGGCGGATGGGAGGCCTGGTTGGCCGATGACGGTTTATGGCCGCAGTCCACCGTGTTCACCCATGGGGAGCTCTACCCGGCGCATCTGCTGCTCGATGAGCATGAAGACATCGTTTCGGTGCTGGATTGGACCACGGCGCGGGTCAGCGATCCGGTGGTCGATTTCGCGTTTCATTGCATGATCTCCAGCGCCGAGATCTTCGAACGGACCGTGGCCCGCTATACCGAGCTCACCGGGCGGGAGGAGCCCCGACTGGCCGAACGCTGCGCCTCGTTGTTGGCGGCCAGCCCGCTGAGTCATGCGCTCTACGCACTGGCCACCGGACTGGAGGAACACCGGGCCGCCGCCGCGAGCATGCTCAACCCGGAGACCTCTGACCACTAACCGCCGGGGAGGGTGTCGGCGCCTAGTGACCCGTGGTGTGGGGCAGCGAATCCACAACGTCTGCGTAGGGGAACGACAGGACGGGGCCGGCGGCGAGGGAGTAGGTCACCCCGCCGGCGGTATCGTCGATGAGGACCGCCAGAACGCCCCGTTCGCCGGAGAGCTGCGGTTTCTTCTGGTCGACGACATGACTGAAGATCTCATCGGCCGTGAAGTCGCCGGCGTGGGTGCTGTCCAGGACGCCATCGGGGGGAACGGCCATCGCCGGGAACTCGGCCTCGTAGGTGCCGGTGACGTAGCTTTTGCCTCCCGCATGGTTGACCATCATCGCCTCGGAGAAGTCGATGGTCAGCTTGCTGTCCCCCGATTCCGCGGTGATGCTATTGACCCCGGGTAACGCCGTAGACCCTGGCGCTTTTTCGACGGATTCCGGCGTGATGACCATGCTGACGTCGGAAGTGTGGCCATCGGCGTCGATCGCCTGCCCGGTGAGCGTGAAGGGCGCCCCGTCATACCCTTCGGAGGCCATGGCCACGACCGCCTCCTCCGGGGCGAACTTCGGTGCTTCGCCGTCCCGGCAAGGCTCTGCTCCCTCGCAGAGCCGCGGCAGCTCGGCCACGCCGGGGGTGGCGATCTCCAGTCCCTTCGGCATCTCCTGCCCGGCGTCGAACTCCAGTCGTTCATGATCGTCCACTGCCGCCCCGCCGCTGAGTTCCGCCGGGTTGAACAGGACCGGGACGCCGGCATACATGGTTCCGAGGTTGGCTTCGTATTCCAGCCCCTGCTGGTTCGACGTTGCCGTGGAGGTGGCAGCCGACGATTCGGCCGATGAGGTGCAGCCGCTCAGCCCGACACCCACGAAGAGCGTCGCCGCGGCGCAGACCGCGATCCCTGGCCTCACTGCGTGTTGACCGATCATGAGATGCCTCCCCCCACGGTGCCAGTGGTCCGGCTCGGCGCCTGCGCGACGGGCATTTCCGGCCACGCTACAGCACTCGAAGAGACTTCCACTCGGCTTGTCTATATTGTCGTCCGACCGTTACTGCCCACCGGTTCCCCCGGTTCCGGTCTTCGTGTCCAGGGTGAAGGTCTGCTCGAAGTACTTCCCTCCGGCGGTGACCGCACAGTGCACCACGACGGCTCCGGCTGCCAGATCTGCTGCGCTCACCGTCTGGGTCGGGGTGAAGTACAGCGTCTCGGCGCCCGGCTCCAGTTCAACCGGCGGGAAGCTGCCGGCCACCTCCCCATCGAAGGTCCCGGAGAGTTCGGCGGTCACCGTTTCATCCCGAAGGTTCCTGAACCGCCCGGTGAAGGCCAGGATGTCCCCTGCTTTGACCCCGGGAGCCGGCGGCCCGTAGTTGGCGATCTGGGCCTCGCGGGTCCCCAGGATCTGCCCCTCCTCCGCATAGCCGTGCCCGATTTCCTTCCAGGTGTGCATACCCCACGGCCCCGCCACGGCAGGGATCGAATGCGAGTCCCCGACCGTGACCCATTCGGTGGGCCGCCCGGGGGTGAGGGAACGCAGCACCAGGGTCAGCGCTCCGCCGTCGTCCTCGGTGAAGCTGGCTGCGGCGGCGGCGAGCGCTTCATCACTCAACTGGTCGGCGTCGATGCGGGTGAACACCAGTTCGGTGTAGCCGGAGCGTTCGTAGAAGACCCCCACTGAGCCGTCGCCCAGCACGGCGGCCGTGGAATAGGCCGAACTTCCGGCGCAGAGGGTGCGCACCGGCGACCAGCTGGCCCCGGCGTCGTAGGAGACACTCAGCACGGTCTGCCGGCGCAGTGAGCTGTCCCGATTATTGGTCACCAGCAGGACGGCTTCGCCCTCATCGGTGGTGCGTAGGCGCAGGATGGATCCGTTGTCCCCGGGATCGGGGAGTGCGGGGATCGTTTCCAGCGGCGTGTAGCTGTGGCCGCCGTCGTATGAGATGGCTCCCCTGCGGGCCCCCGGCGCCCTCGAGTTCAGCAGCACGGTGCCGTCGGGCAGACAGACTGTCTTGTTTTCGTTCGCTTCCCCCGGGGCGGGTTCGCCGAGGGTCCACGTGTCTCCGTGGTCGTCGGAGTAGGCGCTGGCCGCACGGATGGCCCCCTGGAACAGCAAGACCATCTGCTGGACGAGTCGGCCGGCATACGGGCCGGCGTCGAGCTGGATCCCGTTTCCGGCGGCGGCGAAGATCCCGGTGATCCCCTCGCGTTTGAGCTCGCCGGTCAGTCGCCGGTGGGACCAGGTGGCACCGTCATCATCCGAGGTGGACAGATCCACCTGCTGGACCTGGTCAACGGGTTCGAGCCCTTCGACGGCTTCGAAGAACCCGGCATGGGTTCCTGCCGCATGGAAGCAGAAGATGCGTCCCGTCTGCCGGTCCACGAGCAAGCTGGGGTCCCCGTACCCTGCCAGGCCTTCCCCGGTACGGATCAGCTGTTGTGGACCCCACGTCTTGCCGTGGTCAAAGCTGCGGCGCAGGAGCAGGTCGATGGTGTTGGGCAGGTCATCGAGATTGGGTCGCCCGTCATAGGCGGCCAGCACCGTTCCCCTGGTGCTCACGGCGAGCGCGGGGATCCGGTACTGCCGGTAGCCGCCGTGACCTCGGGTCGCCAGGACCCGTTCGGTGGATTCGGTGGTGGATGTGGCGGACGGGTCGGCGCCGGGATTCGGTGGAAGCACACCCCAGAACTACACGGTGTGAGGCACAACGGCCAATGATGACCTGCCCCCGGAACAGCTGAGGGTTTTTGCTGGCTTCCCCCCTGCGATACGGTGGGCAAAACCACAACATCGGGGGACGCATGTCACTGAAGACCGGAACGATCTTGCCGCTGATCGCGGTCGGCGCCTTGCTGACCGGCTGCGGCGCGGGGGCAACGGCGCCTGATGACTCAGCGCCGCCGGAGTCCGCCGCCGCATCCTCTTCGGCCGTGGCTTCGGACGACTGTTCCGCGTTGCAGGAGAGATTTATTGCCGGGGATCTGCCGCAGGAATTCTACGACGGGGTGGACCAGGGCGTGCGGGTCGTTGAGACCACCAGCGGGACCATCCTTCAAAACAGCATGCTCGCTTCGGACGCCGCCGACGATCCCGACGCTTCTTCCCCCGCAGCCGAGTACCCCGACCGGGTGGAGCCGAACCCCGAATGGCCGAAGGATTCCGTGGTCTTCGTCGATCCCGCCAGCGGTGACGTCGTGAAGGCCATCGATGTTCCCGATGAGCTGAAGTGCGCCCCGTGACGAGCAGGGGCTTCCCTCTCACCACCATCATTCCGCTTTTTGCTGTCGGCGCTCTCCTGGCCGGCTGCAGTGCGGGGCAAGCCCCGTCGAGCGAGCAGAGCTCGGCAGCAGAGGAAACCCTGTTTCCCATTCCTTCTCCCGTCGGGACGACCTCGGCCGATTGCCCCGAGGCCGCCGCCCGATGGGCCGAGGCGGAGCGCGGGCCCGATTTCTACGACGGACTGCCCGACGATGTCAGGATCATCGAGACCAATAGTGGGACGGTCCTTCACACAGGGCACGCCAGCAACGCACCCCGGGCTTCGGCACCTGCCTCCGCGGCCCCGGACCGGGTGGAACAGGATCCAGCATGGCCACAGGATTCCGTGGTCTTCGTCGACCCCGAAAGTGGTGACGTCCTGCGGACCATCCTCGCCCCGGAGAATTTGTTCTGCGAGCCGTAGGCTTGCTGGCAGCTACTCCGCGGCCAACCTGACGCAGCATCCGCAGGGCGCGCTGGGTTCGACCCGTTCGGTGTGCCGCTCCGAGCCCAGCGTCTCCAATGCCCCGCAGATCAGCTCCTGGTTGATCCCGCACACCGTGTCGGTATGACGGTTGGCCAGGGAATGAAACGGGCAGTTGGTCAGATCCGTGGTGCCGTCCTGGCGATCTTCGGGCCGGTAGCCGTTCGCGGCAAGGAAAGCCTGGACATCCGCTTGGCCGGCCGCCAGCCGGCGCCCCGCCTCGCGGGCAGCTTCGGGTAGATGCTCGTCCATCGACCTACCGTCGAGACGGGAGGCGTCGATGGCTTCGGC
Organism: Glutamicibacter sp. BW78; assembly: GCF_002332245.1. Taxonomy (NCBI): domain Bacteria; kingdom Bacillati; phylum Actinomycetota; class Actinomycetes; order Micrococcales; family Micrococcaceae; genus Glutamicibacter; species Glutamicibacter sp. BW78. The sequence goes on along the minus strand of NZ_NRGU01000032.1, from coordinate 209,732 downwards.
CATGATGTCCGCGGCGACGGTGTATTCGCGCTGCGGGACGCTGGCGGAGACCTCGGTCCGGGTCGCGCGGTAGACCTTGGAGGGTCTGCCGGAGCCGGGGCCCGTGGCCCCATTCAACCGACGAAACTCCACCGTGAGCAGCCCTTGTTCGGCGAGGCGATCCAGCTGGAAGGCCGCAGCATGGCGGGCCAGGCCCAGTTCCCGGGCGACCTCGTCGCGCCCCACGGATTCCCGGCTGCGGGACACCAACTCGTAAATCGAAGCCCTTAAGGGGTCCGCGACGGTGGCGATGTCCTGCAGGGAACGATGGCGCGATACGGGTCTCATGACATCAGTCTACTTCTAAAACGAATAAGTATTGATTTAGAGTACCGACGGCTCTAATGTGAGTTATCTCTACTTTAGAAAGGTTCCCGTCATGACCACCCATCTCGCTCCGGAGGGCACCCGGCAACAAAGCCGTGCCACGCATCAGGCCTTCCTCCTGCTGCGGACCATCTTCACCATCGCGCCGATCATCTTCGGTATCGACAAGTTCACCAACGTGCTCACCGATTGGACGCATTACCTGGCCCCGATCGCCACCGACATCGTCCCGGTCAGCCCGGAAGTCTTCATGTACGGGGTCGGCATCGTGGAGATCGCCGCAGGCATTCTGGTCGCGCTGCGGCCACACATCGGTTCGCTGGTCATCGTCGCCTGGCTCGCCGGCATCATCGTGAACCTCCTCCTGCTCCCCGGGTTCTTCGATGTGGGGCTGCGGGACTTCGGCCTTCTGGTGGCAGCCTTGGCACTGAACCGGCTGGCCAGTAGCGAGGCCGTGACACCTCCGCAGAAGGCGTAGCGTCCACACCGGCGCGGGACCCGGCTCCACGGCGGGAACCGCGCTGATCGCCGTCCGGGAAAGGGAGCGACCTGAACGGGAAGGTCAGCGTCCCGCGGCGTAGCCCTGCGCCCCGCGGGGATTCGCCGCCGCCGAAAGTTGACCGGTCGCCGGATCCCGGACGACGGCGGACAGCCGCCCCAGCGCCCAGTCGCCGGCCCGGGTCACCCGATGGCCACGGGCTTCAAGCCCGGCGATGACCGCCTCGCCCAGACGATCCTCCACCACGGCCCCACCAGGAGCCCAGGTCCGCGGCCAGAAGGAGCCGGGGATCGAGGTGGTGTGCAGTGCCGGGGCGTCGATGGCCTGCTGCGGGGTATACCCGCCGACGATGGTGCGCAGCAGGTAGAGCAGCTGCCATTGGTCCTGCTGATCCCCTCCCGGCGAGCCCACTGCCGCCACGGGCTGGCCGCCCTTCAGCACCAGCGTGGGGGTCAACGTGGTGCGCGGTCGCTTCCCCGGGGTGAGCGTGGAGGGGGACCCCTGCTGGAGCCACGTCATCTGTAACCGGGTGCCCAGGCAGAACCCCAGCGCCGGGATGGTCGGCGAGGATTGCAGCCACCCACCCGAGGGCGTGGCCGAGACCATGTTCCCCCACCGGTCCACCACATCCAGATGACAGGTGTCCCCGCGGGTTTCCCCGCTGGGACGGACCGTCGGTTCCCCGACCCCGGCGAAACCGGTCTTGGCGCCGTCGGCCCGGGCCGGGGACGGCTCCTCGGTGCGCAGTTCGGGGACGAACGGCTGGCGGCCCGGGACGGTCCCGGGCCGGAAATCATGGCTCGCCCGTTCGGTGATCAAATTGCGCCGCTCGGCTGCATATCCGGCACCCAGCAGGTACTCCAGCGGGACATCGGTGTCCCCGAAATAGGCTTCCCGGTCCGCCATCGCCAGCTTCAGGGCCTCCAGGATGGTGTGGGCGCCGAGTTCGGTGGACGGGTCCAGGTATTCGTCGTCGTACCCCTCGAGGATGGCCAGGGCCAGCAGCAGTGCCGGCCCTTGGCCCCAGGGGCCGGTCTTGGCGATGGTGTGCCCGCGAAAGATGACGGTGGCCGCCGGTTCGTAGCTGGCCCTGAAACCGGTGACGTCGGCGGCTGCCATGACCCCTGCATGGTCGGTTCCCGAGGAATGCCGGTGTGGGGTCGAGAGGAAGGCCTCGGCCTCCGCCCCGACGGTGCGCGCCCATAACTCGCGGGCCGCATCGATGCCCGCGGCCCGGTCCGCCCCGGCCGCCGCTTCCCGCCCCAGACCTTCGAGCAGCGACGCGTAGGTCGGGTTATACAGCAGCGACCCTTCGGCGGGCAGTTTTCCGTCAGGTAGCCAGCGCTCGGCCGAACTGGGCCACTGCTGGGAGAACAGATCGGCGACCGTGGCGATGGTGTCGCGGACCCGAGGCAGGATCCGGTGCCCGCCCCGTGCATAGTCGATGGCATAGGCCAGCACGTCGGCCAGGTTCCAGCTCCCGTGGTCGCGCAGCAGCAACAGCCAGGCATCCACCGCACCGGGAACCGCTGCCGCCAAGGCCCCGGCCCCGGGCACCATGTCCAGGCCCTGTCCCCGATAGTGTTCCACGGTGGCCGCCGCCGGCGCCGGCCCCTGGCCCATCAGGACCACTGGCTCATCCGGCCGTTCGGCGGTGGCGAAGACGGCGGTCATATCGCCGCCGGGGCCGTTCAAATGCGGTTCAACGACGTGGAGCACGAAGCCGGCGGCCACCGCGGCGTCGAAGGCATTGCCGCCGCGTTCGAGGACCGATTGGGCGCAGGCCGCCGCCAGCCAGTGCGTCGCGGCGCTCATGCCGAAGCTGCCGTGGAGGGTCGGGCGGGTGGTGAAGGATTCCGGTGCGGTGTAGGTCACACCCCTACTCTAGGTTCCCTGCCGCGGCAGGAGGGCGGCATCGAAGCGTTGTAGGCTGCGAACATGACGACGTGGGTTCCCGATGTGTTGGGCACGGGGTTTGAGCAGCTCACCCTGGACCTGCCATCGGGCGAGGTGGCCACCCTGGTCAGGTACGACGGCGGCATCCAGGATTGGAATGTCCCGGAACTGGCGGGGGTCGACGTTTTATATCTCCACGGCTGGTCCGACTATTTCTTCCAACGTGAGCTCGCGGAGTTCTGGCATCGTGCCGGGGCACGCTTCTTCGCCGTCGACCTGCGCCACTACGGGCGCAGCCTCCGCCCGGGATCGACTCCGGGATTCATCACCAGACTCGACGAGTACGACGAGGAGATCACCGCGGCACTGGCCGCCATGGGCCGCGATTCGGCGTCCACGACCCCCTTGTTGTTGATGGGGCATTCCACCGGCGGTCTGACGGCCACACTGTGGGCCGCCCGCCATCCGCAGCAGGTCGACGCCCTGGTCCTGAACTCCCCGTGGCTGGAGTTCCAGGGGCGGGATATCGGCCGGGCGATGATGGCCCCGCTGATGCATGCCGGGTCCTGGCTACGCCCGGCGGCCTCGCTGCCGACCATCGACCCGGGCATCTACACCCGGGCCGTCTCGAGCCGGTTCGACGGCGAATGGGACTACGACCTGGCCTGGCGACCCGAACGCGGATTCCGGCTGACCCGCTCCTTCCTCAACGCCGTCTTTGAAGGACAGGCCACCGTCGCCCGCGGGCTGGACCTGGAGATTCCGGTCCTGGTGATGCTCTCCTCCCGAAGCTATCTGCAGCCACGCTGGTCCGTCGAGGCCACCACCGCCGATGTCGCCCTGAATGTCGACGTCGTGGCCGAACGGGCTTCCTCGCTGGGAAGCGATGTCACCATCCGGCGGATCCAGGACGGGTTCCACGACATCTTCCTGTCCCCCGCTCCGGTCCGCGCCCCGGCGTATGGGCTCATGGGTGGTTGGGCGCAGGACGCGCTGGACAGCACGACCAATGAGTTGTGGGCTGCCCGTATCCGCGGGGTCGAGGAACCGCCCGCCCTGCAACGTTCGGCGTGGAAGAACTTCGTCGCAGGTATCCGCGAACTCGTGCACGATGCCGGCAACGGGCGGCGCTGAGACGCCTCAACCGTGCTGCTGTGAGATCCCTTCGGGATCCGCTGCTTCGGGCCAGAAGCGGCCCCCGGAAAAAGCCATTGACACGGCCCCGATCGCCAGGGGAATGAAGGGCGTGGCCAGGCTACTCTCCTGCACGCCGGGCGACCACACCCACACGACGACGGCCACTACGGCGCCGGCCAGCGCGAAGTTCACGAGACGGGGCACCGGCCTCGGGGCGAGTGCGAACGCCGTGAAGGTGGAGGTCAGCAGGATCCACGCCAGAATCAGCCAATTTTTGGCCGCCTCCTCGGGGGCTCCGGCCATGGACCAGACGACTCCGCCGGAGATGAGCATCATCACCGCCGCATACATGCTTGCTGGCCGGTTGCTACTGATCCACGAGGCCCCGGTCTGCTGTCGGGGCTCCGTTGTGTCAGCCGTCGGAGCGCCATCATCTTCACTCATACTGTCGACCCTACTAGTGGGCCAGTAAAAGGTTAACCGTCGGGCGGGTCAGGTCAGTTCGTCGAGCCGGTCCCAGAAAGAGGCGCGCAAGGCCCGACGCACCACCTGGATATCGGTTTTCCATTCACCGATCTGCTGGGCACAATCCTTGAGCAGCACCCGGTCGATCTCGGGCGGCAGTAACGGTCGGTCAGCTTGCAGTTCGGTGAGTTCGCGCTGGGTGGTATTCACAAACCAGTTGTCCGCCACGCTCGCTCCAACCTCGCCGACGGCCCGCAATAACGCGCTATCGCTGGCTTCGGAGGCTCCACCCGTGGCGAGGGCTGAGTTTTCCTTGCTTGAGGAGTGGACCAGCTGTGGTCCGGCCGATGGCACGTACGGAAGCTGCCCGGTGTTCGTGGGGATGCGCACCGGGGATGGGCCGGGCACCGGTCGTTGCGGACGCGCCGGGGTCTCTTCGGGCCTGGCCGTCGTCACCGGCAGGGTTTCCTCCGGGCCCGGAATCGTGGCACCCGCCGCACCTTCCGGCGTCGTCCCGGAGGTGGCATGGACTCCCGGGCCGGGCATCGACCCCTGAGTGACCGTCCGGGTGAACGTCTGGTGGAGCAGCTCGGCGGGAAGCTCGGTGATGCCGTCCACGCACAGGGCCAAATGTTCGGCCACCGAGGCCAGACCGATGCGGGTCTCTGGTTGGCGCAAACCGATGAGTTTGACCTGCACCCCCAGATCCTGGGCTTCCTCGACGGCCTCGGCCAGGTCGTCGTCCCCGGAGACGAGGTAGACCACCGAGACGGCTCCGCTGCGGGCCAGTCCCACGAGGTCCAGCGCCAGACGCAGATCCACGCCCTTCTGCTCACCGCTATAGGAGATGCGGCCCAACCGTACTTTGACGCCGTCGACCATGCCGATGCGTTTATGGTGGTCGGTGAAGAGCCCATCGCGGGAGGCGTCATACCAATAGGTGCGCAGCACCGGCAGGGAGCTGTCTTCCCGCGCAATGGCGGCAATGCCTTCGACGAGCCGTTCGTAATCCACTCGGAAGGCCGAACGGAGCGACGTACCCACCGTATGCTGCCCGCCGATGGCCAAGAGGAACCCGGCATCCACGAAGATTGCGCTCTGAGTCGTCATGGACCACATCCTACGGGCAGCGGCTGGGGCTCCTCGGCCGGGCAGCTCAGGCGAGGGCTGCCAAGAGCAATGCGTTCCCGAGCCCATCCCAGCGGCCGGTGAGCTGACCTTCGTGCCCGTCATCGTCTGAAGCGACCTGAGGTGTGCGGTAGACGGCCAGCGCAGGACCATCGGTGGTGATCGTGGTGACGGGTCCCATCCCTGGTTCTTCCGCGATGGAAGGAGCAGCCGTCGTGATGGCCGGGGCGGTTGCCGAGTGATCCCCAAACCCGTGGACGACGACGGTGTTGGGCTGGAGCACCAAGGTTCCGTCGATATCGCGGAACTGGTCAGCGCCGGCCTGCCCGCGCACGATGGTCCAAGCCAGCGCCGCAGCATAGACCGGGTCTCCGGTGGCGTCGTAGATCCAGCGATGCCCGAGCACCGAATGCTCCATTTCCCCGGCCAGATGCTCCTCGGCCCCAGCCACGGCGGCATCACGGTAGGTCAACGGGACGTGCAGGACCGTGCCGTCGGAGCGTTGGACCAGATGGGTTTCGATGCCGATTTTTTCGTCGGGGTCATCGAACCGGTAGGCGCCGATCATCTCGATGGAATCGCCTGCTGCAACTCCCGACCACGATTGGCGGGCAAGCCAGGCGGTGACGATTTCTTGTTTTGAGGGGGTGAGCTCAGCACGGTAGAGGATGGCCATGGCTTCACCGTAGGCCAGAACCCTGCCCGTGGCGAACAGTCTGCCACCCCCGCCGGGGATGACGCGGAGGACGGGAACCCCCGGACCCATGGGCGCGACCGGCCTCCCGGGCATAGACTCACCGCACGGTTCCATCCGCGCCATCCTAGGAGGTCGTCATGCCCATGCCCGTCCCCCGCCCCGGTGCCCCCTGTTGGATCGATCTGATGTCTTCACAACCCGAGCGCGCCCGCAGGTTCTATGCGGCAATTTTCGGATGGACCTACGACACCGCCGACCCGGCACAGGCCGGCCACTACTTCACCGCCTTCAAGGACGGGCTACCGGTCGCCGGGATCGTCGGCAACGACGGCGAGGCGGGTTTACCCGATACGTGGAGCACCTACCTGCGCGTGGAAGACATCGAGGCCACGCTCGCCGTCGCCGTCAGCCTGGGCGGTCGGGTCCTTGCTCCAACCACGGAGATCATTCCGCGGGGCCGGGTGGCCCTCGTCAAGGATCCCGCGGGGGCTTCGGTGGGCCTCTGGGAGATCGACGAGCACCGGGGATTCCGTCTGCACGGGGCACCGGGCGCCCCCTACTGGCATGAACTTCATGCCCGCAATTATGCGCAGGCCGTGGAATTTTACCGCCAGGTTTTCGGCTGGGAGACCACCGTCGTTTCCGCAACCGATGACTTCCACTACACGACCCTGGGTCAGGGACCGCAGGCCACCGCGGGGATCCTCGATGCGACCGCCCACCTACCCACGGGCCACCCCGCAGCATGGCGGGTCTACTTTCAGGTCGTGGACGCCGAGGCGACGATCGCCGAAGCGCTGGGCCTGGGGGCCAGTGTGATTGACTCGCCCTCGGACACCCCTTTCGGCAGGGTTGCCGCCCTATCGGATCCAACAGGTGCCCTTTTCAAGATCGCACAACCGTTACCGTGAAGCCGGCAGCCCCGGCCCCTCAGTCACTATGCCGGCCATAGCTGAGCAACATATTGCCCTTGCTGGTTTGCCGGGAATCTTGCAGCACCAACCGGGTCACCGGGTCGCTGGGTTCGAACAGGTGCTTCCCGGCTCCGGCGATCACCGGGTGGACCATCAACAGCAGGGAATCCAGCAGGCCGGCGAACAAGAGTTGGCGTACCACCGAAATGCTGCCGCAGACCGAAATGTCCCCGCCGTCGGATTGGCGTAGTTCGCGGACGAAGTCCTCCAAGGGGCGCTGGATCAACGTCGAGTTCTGCCAGGCGAGCTCCCCGGTGAGCGTGCGGGAGGCCACGAACTTCTCGACGGGATTGATGAAGGCGGCGAATGGGTCGTCCTTCCCCGCATTCGGCCAGTACCCGGCCCACTCCTGGTAGCTGCGCCGCCCCAGCAGAACGGTGTCCGACTGTTCCATCATGGAGGTCATCCCGGCACCAAGCTCCTCGTCGAAGCTGTCGAACTGCCAGAGGTTGGGCGCTTCGACCACCCCGTCGACCGATTGGAACAGTCCCACCTTGACCTCGCGCATGCTGCCTCCGTCATCAGATCCTGCTGTCCGCCGTACCTGCTCGATCATCTGCCGCCCACCGGCGGTCGTCAAGAGGTCATGTACGGGCGGTCGCTTGCTCTCATGGTGTTCAGTTGGCAAAAACGTCGTGCAGTCGTCCCCGCTGATCCCAGAGGGCCACCGAGTCGCCGTCGTTATTCAGGATCGCTGACGTGCCGCCGTTGAAGTAGGCGGTGGCGGTGTTGTTCCCGGGGCCCGTATGGACGCGCAGCTCTCCGCCGGGAGCGATCCGGTAGCCGGCACCGACCGTCAGGGTGTTGTTCGCCGCGTCACGCAGCACCAGCCCGGTGACGTCGATGGTCCGTGCCGAGGTATTGCGAACGACGGCATATTCCCCGGCCCCGAATTCGATGTCGTTGCCGGGCGGGTTATTGACCATCTCGGCGATCTCCAGGCCACGAGCCCGGGGGAATGGATTCCTGCCGGCCTGTAATCGCACGCTTTGCTGGGGGAAGTCCCCGGTGACCATATCCACTCCCAGATCGACGGCGGCATCGATGGCCTCAGGTGAGTTCGCCGTGTAGACCCCGAGGCCGAGTCCCGCTGCGTGGACTTTGCCGACCCCTTCGGAGGTCAGCGTGCGGTAGTTGGTGCCCACCGAATCGGCGAAGGTCGACCAATCGGCCAGGGTCCGTGCCGTTGGCACGGAGCCGACCAGCTGCTGCAACGGAATACGTGGTGCCAGGGTAGCGAACCGGCGATTGGAGGAAGCATCGAATCCCAGCACGTTGACCTTCCCGGCGTTCACCAGCCGTCTCCAGGCGGGGTCCTCGGCCAGCTTCGTGGCCACGACGTTCTCGATTCCGGGGGAGTTCTGCGGGGACTTGATCTCCAGGTACACCCCCGTTCTGCGGTTCGCAGTGCGGGCAATGTCATCCAGATGGGGGATCCGTGCCCCGGCGAACCGGCGATCGAAGGAGGAACCGGCGTCCAGACGTCGCAGCTCTGCCCAGCTGAAGGAAGTAATCGGGTCCTTCTCCCGGCCGGGAAAAACCTCCTCGACGTTGGTCGTCCGTGCCGGGGTGTTGTCATGGAAGAGGAACGGCACCCCATCGGCACTGAGCTGGACATCCGTTTCGATGAAATCGACGCCGGCTGCCCTTCCTGCCCTGAACGCGGCCACCGTGTTTTCCGGTGCCACCCCGGCAGCTCCACGGTGTCCGATCAGCAGCGGGTCAGCGGACGGCGGCTTTGCTTTCATGGCCTCCGGTGCCACGGCGGGTGCCGGGGCGGCAGCGGCAGGGACTACTGCGGTGGGGATCACCAGAACGGCGACGAGGAGGATAAGAACTGTCAGCGGTCGGCGGGGTTTCGGAGTGGACGTGCGGCGAAATGCCATGCGATTCGGTTCCTTCGGCGCTCGGGGTGCGGGTGCTCCACGTCCATGCTGCCCACCCCGGACGACGGCTGAATCAACGGGTGGTGAACCGGGTATGAAGGTCCCGGCAATCGCGGCGAAGGGGATCCGTCGATCCTCTGGTTTCCGGGGATATTCGGCGTATCCTGAAAGAACCAGCAGCATCTGCCGGGTTGACGAGGAGGTCATCATGAGCCTGTTCAGAAGGCATCGGATCCACGAGAAGATCGTTGCGCCCGCAGCACATGCAGCCCTGGCCGCAGCGGATCAGGTACCTGTTCCACCGATCTATAAATATCGGATCAACGAGGAGCTGGCCACCAAGATCGCCCTGAAGGCGTATGGGGCCGGAAGCGACGGCAAACCAAATATTCCGCGGATGCCCCTCAGCGGCTAACCAGCCCCGCCACCACCGCCCCGCGCCACCCACCCAAGGAGTGTTCATGAAGGCCCTCACCGTCACGCCGGGAAGCAAGGATTCGCTGACCCTGCAGGAGGTGGGGCCCCCCGAACCATCCGAAGGCAGCGTCCTGGTCGATGCCCTGGCCATCGGGCTGTGCGGGACGGACCGGGAGATCATCAACGCCGAGTACGGCACCGCCCCGGAGGGCCGGGACGTGCTGGTGATCGGGCATGAGAATCTTGGGCGAGTCAGCCAGGCACCCCAGGAGTCGGGATTCTCCGCTGGAGATCTGGTGGTCGGCATTGTCCGCCGGCCCGACCCGGTCCCCTGCGGTGCGTGTGCCGCCGGTGAATGGGATATGTGCCTGAATGGGAAGTACACCGAGCATGGCATCGCTTCCCTGGATGGTTTCGGCCGCGAACAGTGGCGCGAGGATCCGGGACATCTGGTTAAACTCGATACCTCCCTGGCCGACGTCGGTGTCCTACTGGAACCGACGACCATCGTGGCCAAGGCCTGGGATCAGGTCGAACGCATTGGGGCCCGCGCGTTCTTCGCCCCGCGGGTCGTGGCGATCACCGGTGCCGGTCCGGTCGGTTTGCTCGCCGCACTCTTGGGGGTGCAACGCGGCTACGAGGTCCACGTTTACGATGTCGTCACCGACGGGCCGAAACCCCAACTGGTGGCCGATCTAGGGGCCCATTTCCACACCGACTCCTTGCCGGATTCCGGCCTCGAACCGGACATCATCATCGAATGCACCGGGGTGGCGCCGGTGATCGTGGACGCGATCGCCAATAACGGCAAGAACGCCATCGTCTGCCTGACGGGGGTTTCGAGCCCGGGAGGCAAGACGACGCTGGACGTCGGGACGATGAACCGCACTGCGGTGTTGGAAAACGACGTCGTCTTCGGTTCCGTCAACGCCAACCGTCGACACTACGAGCAAGGTGCCGAAGCCCTGGCGAAGGCAGACCCCTCATGGTTGGGGCGGCTCATCAGCCGACGCCACCCCATGGAAGACTATGCCGAGGCCTTCACACACCGCGACGGCGACGTGAAGGTCGTCATCGACATCGCCACATCTTGACCGTAGAGAACATTCGGCCCGGCCCCGAAGGGACCCATGCAACGCAATTTCCCTCAGCTCTCCGAGCTGCGCCCGCTCCTGCAGTTCGAACGCCCGAGCCTGGACTTCCGGGCCAACCGGCTGGCCCAGGCGGCCGACCTGTGGGACCTGCGCCGGATCGCCCGCCGACGGACCCCCAAACCCGCTTTTGACTACGTGGACGGCGGTGCCGGAAACGAGGAGACGCTCCGCCGCAACCGGCAGGCCTTCTCCGAGGTGGAGTTCCTCCCGGGCATCCTCGGCGGACACCCCACAGTCGATCTGTCCACGACGATTGCCGGGGCCCGGTCCGCGCTGCCGGTGGGCATCGCCCCGACGGGCTTCACCCGGTTCATGCACTCCGAAGGTGAGGAAGCAGGGGTCGGCGCCGCCGTCGACACCGGCATCCCCTACACCCTCTCGACGATGGGCACGCGGTCCATCGAGGAGGTCGCCGCCTTCCAACCGGCAGCCCGGCGCTGGTTCCAGCTCTACCTCTGGAACGACCACGAGGCATCGCTCGATCTGGTCAATCGGGCAGCAGCCGCCGGCTATGACACCCTGATGGTCACCGTGGACACCGCCATTGCCGGTCAACGCCTGCGCGATGTCCGCAACGGCATGACCATCCCTCCGAAGTTGAACCTCAAGACGGTCCTCGACGCCTCCTACCGTCCCGAGTGGTGGTTCAACTTCCTGACCACCGACTCGCTGAAGTTCGCCTCGCTCAGCGGCACCTCGCATTCACTGCCCGAGCTGATCAACTCGATGTTCGACCCGACCCTGTCGCTGCAGGACCTCAGGTGGTTGCGTTCGGTGTGGCCGGGCCAACTCTTCGTCAAGGGGGTGCTCACCGCCGAAGATGCCCGCAAGGCGTTGGAATCCGGCGCCGACGGCCTGGTGGTCTCCAACCATGGTGGTCGTCAGCTCGACCGCGCCCCGGCGAGCCTGCAGGCGCTGCGCGAGGTCCGCGACGCCGTGGGCCCCGATATCGAACTCATCCTCGATTCGGGCATCATGTCCGGCGGGGATATCGCCGCCGCACTCTGCGCCGGTGCCGACTTCACCCTGATCGGTCGTGCCTATATGTATGGGCTGATGGCCGGTGGCCGGGCCGGGGTGCAACGGGCGCTGGATATCCTGGCCGAGGAGCTGCGGGTGGTCACCACGTTGCTGGGTGTTTCCTCGGTGGCCGAACTGGGCCCGCAGCATGCACGGATGCACTGGCGTGGCCCGCAGGCCAGGCCTATAGCCCGTCCTTGACCTTCAGGACGAGTAAGGCTGCCGCGTCGATTTTGGCCTTGAACCCCGGGTCCGCCTTCGCCTCGGCGACGAGACCAGCGGTGATGGGTCCGATGGCGTCCTGGTTCACGCAGAGCATCATGGTGCCTCCTGCGTCGAAGAACTTCTTGGCCCGGGTGGCATATTTCCAGTCACGGAACTGAGTGGCATCGCACATATCGTCGGAAATGACGATCCCGTCGAATCCCTGGTCCTCGCGCAGCATCCCGTTGATGACGGTATCGGAGAAGGCTGCCGGGTTCTTCGCATCGATCCGGGAGTAGTAGGCGCTGGAGAGCATGATGAAGTCCGCCCCGTCGTCGATCCCCGCTTGGAAGGGTTCAAGGGATTCGTCGTCGCGGGTCGTCACCGTGTCGGTGACCCCATGGGACACGTCGGTGTTCTGGCCGACCCGCCCCAACCCGGGGTAATGCTTCATCACCGGGCTGACCCCTGCAGAGTCCATGCCCGCAGCAAAGGCCGAGGATCCGGCCTGCGCACTGCCCGGGGTCTTCCCGTATTCCCTGCCGAACGCACCGATCGGTGCGTTGGCCGCACCGATGGAGGACGGCACGGTATCGGCGACCGGCGCGAGGTTGACGTTGATACCTGATTCCGCCAGTTCCTTGCCCCAGCCGGTGGCCCGGCGTTCCAGGGTCTTCGGGTCCCAGGAGCCTTGGGTGAGACCGGCGGGGATGGTGGAATAGCCGGGACCTTTCAGGACCTGGACCTTGCCGCCTTCCTGGTCGGTGGAGATGAACTGTCCCACACCGCCGGTGGTCTTCTGCGTGACGGTGTCTTCGATCTTCTGCACTGCGGCGGCGGTTCCCTGCAGTCCGACGGCGCTGCGGCCCTTGAGGAAGACGTTGCCCACGTGGTTCTTCTGCACGATGCCCAGGTCCGCGGCGGTGGCCCCCGCGGCCGGGACCCCCATCATGAGGACCTGTCCCACGCGTTGTTCCAGGCTCAGGGTGTCGAGGCGTTTCTGCGCCGCGGTTTCTGCCGCGGGCGTCTCGGGAGGGGACGACGGCGATGCCGAACCCGCTGAGGACTGCGCGGATCCCTCCGAGCCCGGGGCCGACGTCGATTCCGGAGAACCGGTTCCTTCCGAGCTGGCACCGGATGAAGCAGCACCGGCGGACCCGCTGGAGGCGGGCCCTGGTTCCGGCGTCGTGCAGGCGGCCAGCGGAAGGGCGGCGCAGATCAACGCGGCGGTGGCCACGTTCCTCAAATGTTTTTTCATCATGCCCTTTCGGCGGGTTCGCAGGCAGACCTGACGCTCCAGTGTAGTGGGGGTCCCATCAGCCACCAGCCAGGCGATTCAGCCGGTCCCCGAGTTCCCCCAGCGCAGCTTTAAGTCCTGCCGGTTCCAGCACCGTGGCCTCGAAGCCAAGCAGGGCGACGTGGACGGCGATCAGTTCCCACGAGTTGCCACCCGCGGTCAAGAGGCAGGCGTCTTCGCCATCGGGTTCCACGGCGGCCACATTCGGCGGGATCGAGGCGCGCACGGCTGCCGCGGGGGCGGCGATTCTGAAGCGGGCGATATGGGCGTAGGGGTTCTGTGAGATCGCCCGCTGGACGAACTGGACGGCGTCCGGGGCACTGCGGCGAATGAACCGCCAGCCCGTGCGGTGCACCGCAACGATGCGGTCCAACCTGAAGGTCCGCCAATCATCACGGTCCAGGTCGAAGGCCATGAGATACCAACGTCGTCCGGCGGACACCAGACGATAGGGTTCCACGCGTCGCTGAACCCCGGGCCCTTCGACGCCCGCTTTCAGGTAATCGAAGGTGGCCTGCTCGGGGGTGCGGATCGCATGGGCCAACTCCAGCAGCAAAGCGATGGGCACCGGCCCCTCGCCTCCACGGGTGCCATCGAGGGATACCGTGGCCCCCGCCACCGCTTCGACCGAACCACGCAACCGGGAGGGAAGCATCTGGTCCAGCTTCGAGAGGGCCCGCAACGCCGGCTCCCCCACCCCGGCGATCGATCCCCCGGCAGCCACCCGCAGACTGACAGCGACGGCCACAGCCTCCCCATCGTCGAGCAATAGCGGTGGCAGTTCTCTCCCGGCACCGAGCTGGTAGCCGCCGCCGACTCCCTGGGTGGCCCGTACCGGGTAGCCGAGGCCACGTAGGCGTTCGACGTCACGCCGCACCGACCGCGTGGTCACCGCCAGCTCAGCGGCCAGCTCGGTACCGGTCCAGACCGGGCGCGACTGCAGCAGACCGAGCAGGCGCAGCACGCGTTCGAGGGTTTCGCTCATGACCCCAGTCTCCCACCTATAGCGGACAGAAACAGTCCTATAGCTGCAGCACACTGATGAGATGACCACGCAAACGGAAGACAGAACAGCACCAACAGAGTGGAACCGGCGCCTCAGGGAACAACTGAGATGGCATTGGGAGAACCAGCTCCGTCCACGTTTGGAGGGGCTCACCGATCAGGAGTATCTCAGCGAACCCGTGGCCGATTGCTGGACCGTCAGGCCCCGCGGCGAAGCTGGCCCCGCCTACGCAGGCGCCGTCACCGCCGGTTCGGGGGACTTCGTCATCGACTTCGCCTTCCCGATGCCCGAACCGGCACCCTTCACCTCCATCGCCTGGCGGCTGTCCCATGTGATCGTGGGGGTTCTGGGACAACGCAATGCCGATCACTTCGCCGGCCCCGCATGCAGCTATCAAACACACGCCTATGCCGGTACCGCCGCCGAAGCCCTGGAACAGCTCGACGCCGCCTCCTCTCGCTGGATGGCCGGCGTCGCCTCACTGGACGAGAGCGGCCTCGAAGGCCCCTGCGGGGAGTCCGAGGGCCCCTTCGCGCAGGCGCCGATGGCCGATCTGGTCCTACACATCCACCGCGAAATCATTCACCACGGTGCCGAGATCGCCCTACTGCGCGACCTGTATCTGCCGCGTCACCACTAAAAGGAGAGACCATGCCCGCCATGCCCGGCCCCGTCGCCGACGAAAAGTCCCTGCTGCTCGCCTTCTTGGACCAGCAGCGCACGAACCTGCGCACCATCGCCCACGGGCTGACCGAGGCCCAGGCCCGTTCCACGCCGAGCGCCTCGGCCTTGTCCATCGGGGCGCTGATCAAACACGTGAACACCTGCGAGGCCAGCTGGATGAGCAGGGTCGCCGCTGCGCCCCACCCGCCGGCCGGGGACGCCGTCCCCTTCGGCGAGGCCGTCGCGCGCTACGCGGACCAGTACACGGTGACCGATGCCGAAACCCTGCACACACTGCTCGCGGAACTGGAGGCCCAGGAGCACGAAACGACGCGGATCGTGCAGGCCGCCGACCTCGATGCAGCGGTCCCTGTGCCCCGCAACGCCCCGTGGTTCCCCCGCGATATCGATGCCTGGTCCATCCGCTGGGTCCTGGGGCACCTGATCGAGGAGATCGCCCGGCACTGCGGGCATGCGGACATCATCCGTGAGTCCATCGATGGGGCCACCTGGTTCGAGTTGATGGCCGCCGCGGACGGCTGGAAGGAAACGGAATGGCTGAAGCCCTGGACTCCGCCGGCCGGCCGGGCCCCCGGGGCTATTGCCCCGCCAGCACGCCCAGGACGATGAAACCGGAAATGGCGAAGAACGGCAGGCACAACACCGCATTGAGGACGCGATGTTCGTTGATGATGGCCACGAATTCCCGCAGGAAGGCGCTGGGGACGTAGTAGCGGGCGGTCGGGGAACCGACCACCTGGGCATCGACGTCGTATTTGCGGGCCAACAGGGCTGCCCGCAGCACATGGTAGTTATTGGTCACCACCAGCAACGGTCCGGGGCGCCCTGCCGCATTCTGGACCTCGCGGGAGAGGCGCAGATTCTCCCGGGTCGTCTTCGCCTGGTTCTCCGGTGCCACGTCGGCAGCAGGGATTCCGGCGTCGTACAGGTATTCGGCCATCCCCTCCCCTTCGGGCCGCGACTCGTCGTGGCCTTGGCCGCCGGAGGGAATCAGCAATGGTTTCGGGTCCGGTGCCTGCCGGTGGAGTTCGATGGCCTGGTCCAGCCGACTGGCCAATAGCGGGGGAACCTTCCCGTCGATCAACCGCGAACCCAGGATCGTGATGGCTTCGGGGTGGATATCGTGTTCCATGCGGCCGTAGGCCACGGCGTAGGCGAGGAAGATGACGAAGACGACTCCGAGATAGCCGCAGAGGAAGAAGAGCAAAAACGCTAGTCCCACCAGCAGTGGCTGGAGCGTGAAGACCAGCAGCAGGGCGAGTACCGGCAGCACCAACATCGCGATGCCCAGCACCAGGGTCAGCAGGTTCCCCAGCCGGCGGCCTTCGCTGCGCATCATGGTCAGCCCGTTGGCGATGAGGAATCCAGCCAGGACGATCACCGCCAGGGGAACCAGGGCCAGGATGCCCACGGTGATGTCGTCGAAGACCGGGGACCAGTTGCTCAACAGCGCCGTGGCCCCGGTGAGGGCAAACCAGCAGGCAGCCACCAGGACGACGCCGTTGCGCAGCATGCGCCGGTCCTTATGGCGCAGCCAGAAGTAGAGCAGGCCCAACAGTGCGGCAATGATCAGGAAACTCACCCGGCCAGATTAGCAAGGCATCACCTCTAGACTGGAGCCGTGCAGCAGAGTCCGAAATCCCCGCCGGGCGGTACCGGCGCCTCCATCGCCGCCCTCTACCACTATCCGGTCAAGGGCCTGTCCCCGCAGCCGCTCACCGAGGTCGGGCTCCGTCCCGGGCAGGGTTTCCCCGACGACCGGATCTACGCGCTCGCCCGGGCGGCAGGCAAGTACGTCCCGAACACAGCGCAGAATCTGGGCAAACGTAATTTTCATGTTCTGGCTCGCGATTTTGCCTTGGCTGGATTGCGCAGCCATTACGACTCCTCGACGCGGACGATCACCCTCGCTCGCCCGCAGCGCGACGGCGGAGAGGTGGTACACGCCGACCTGTCCACCCCTGCCGGCCGCGACCGGCTGGCGTCGACGGTGGCCGAATTGCTGGGTCTGGCCTGGGACGATGTGCCGGTTGTCGCCCACGAACCCGGGCGGTGTTTCCCCGATCTGTTGTCCAAGGGTGATGAGGAAGCCCAAGCCGTGTCGATCATCAATCTGGCCTCCGTCCGGGAACTGTCCCGGATCGCCGGCACCGAGGTGAATCCCCTGCGGTTCCGTGCCAATATCTACCTCGATGGCCTGCCTCCCTGGGCCGAACGGCAGCTGCAGGGCGGTTTCCTGCGGGCCGGGGGTGCCCGGCTCGAGGTCTTCCAAGAGATCGGCAGATGCCCGGCCACCGAAGTGGACCCCGTGAGCTCGCGGCGGGATCTGCCGGTCCTGCAATTACTCCACGATGCCTTCGGGCACACGAATATGGGCGTCTACGCCCAGGTGCGCACCGCGGGAACCCTCACGGAAGGCACCGCCGTCGTTCCGGAATAACCATGGTCGGGGCCGGGGTGTCGGGGCTACGATCAAGGCACGTCGACCATCCGGATGGAGGCAGAAATGACCGACCCCTCCACCGGACCCCTGCGCACGGGGGCCTATATCGACGGCAGGTTCCGCCCTGCCGCCGACGGGGCCACGTTCACGTCCCGCTCCCCCGCCACCGGCCGCCCGATTGCCGAGGTCACGGCCTGCGGCCCCGCGGATGTCGATGCCGCCGTGTCCAGTGCCCGCACCGCCTTCGATTCGGGGGTCTGGTCCGAGGCCGAGCCCGCCGAACGTCAACAGGTGCTGCTGCGTCTGGCCGATCTCATCGAGGCAGCCACCACCGAATTGGCCGGGCTGGAATCCTTGGATGCTGGCCGGCCGCTGGCCGATTGCCATGAATTCGACCTTCCGGACACCATTGGCACCATCCGCTGGTATGCCGAAGCCATCGACAAGGTCTTCGGCAAGGTCGCACCCACCGGCCCCGGCGCGCTCGGGCTCATCGTCCGCGAGCCCATCGGCGTCGTCGGGGCGGTCCTGCCCTGGAATTTTCCGGCAGCCATGCTCGCCTGGAAAATGGCCCCTGCCTTGGCTGCAGGGAACTCTCTGGTGGTCAAACCCCCTGAACTGGCCTCCTTATCCACCTTGCGGATTGCCGAACTGGCCACCGAGGCGGGCATCCCCGATGGGGTGTTCAACGTGGCACCGGGCCTCGGGCACATTGCCGGGAAGGCCCTGGGCCTGCACCCGGACGTCGATATGATCACGTTCACCGGTTCCACCGAGGTGGGTCGGCAGTTCCTGCGGTATGCCGCCGATAGCAACCTGAAGAACATCACCCTGGAATGTGGTGGAAAGTCACCGCAGATCGTACTGGCAGATAATGCTGATAGGTTGCCGCAGGTGGCCGCCAATCTGGCGGAGGCGGCGTTCTGGGCTTCGGGGCAGAACTGTTCGGCGGGCTCACGCATCCTGGTGCATGAATCGCTGCGGGCTGACTTCGTGGCGGAACTGGCCCGGCAAGCCGAGCAGCGGACCGTCGGGGATCCCGCAGAGCCCGAGACGATTCTCGGCCCGCTGATCGAGGCCGAGGCGTTGGCCCGGGTCCTGCGGTTCATCGATGAAGCCCAAGCGGCCGGGGCACGGATCGTCACCGGAGGACGAGCCCTCTTCGAAGACAGCGGCGGCTGGTTTATCGCCCCGACCGTCATCGACCAGGTCACCGCCGCGATGCCGATCGCCCGCCAGGAGGTCTTCGGTCCCGTCGTCGCGGTGATCGGGTTTCACGACGAGGACGAAGCGTTGGCCCTGGCCAACGACACGACCTACGGTTTGGCCGCGACCATCTGGTCCCACGATATCGATCGGGCGATCCGGCTGGCCCGCGGGGTACGGGCAGGAACCGTGGCCATTAACGGCTACAGCGAAGGCAACATCACCACCCCGTTCGGCGGCTACCGGAGCTCGGGTTTCGGGGGGCGTGACAACGGTTTGGAAGCGCTGGAACAGTACACCCAGCTCAAGACGATCTGGTTGACCGTCAGGTCGCCGTAACCACGATCAAGGCCAGGACCCCCAGGATCATGACCGCACCGGCGGTCCAGAAGATGGCGGCCACATCGGCCTCCAGACGGCCTTCGGCGATCCCCCGGGTGCGGGTGGAGTAGCGGCGGCGCTGCGTCGCGTAGATGGACAGGGCCCCGAGGCCCCCCACGGCCACCAGGATCAGAATCGACGGCCCGTAGTGGTGCATCCAGCGCAGGAACACGGCGCTGACCACGAACAGCGACAGGGTGGTCCTGCCCCAGGACATGACGGTGCGTTCGGGCTGCAGCCCCGGGTCCTGGTGTCCGCGCGTGATGGGGATGGTCATCGACGGGCCTATCCCGAGACCGCGAGGACGACGACGATGACCGCAGCGGCCAGGGCCCCGCCGATCCCCAGCAGCGGCACGATCGCCGGGAACGGCAGCGGACGGTGGTTGCGCATGCTCGACTCGATCCGCAGCCAGCGGAACACCGCACCGGCGCTGATCAGCAGGCCCAGGCAGATGACGAGGATCGAGATGGCCTTGCGCAGGTCGGTGGGGAAAGCGTCGAAGGCGAAGGCCTCCAGGGCTATGCCGCCGGCCAGGAAGGCCAGCGAGGTGCGGATCCAGGCCAGGAAGGTGCGCTCATTGGCCAGTGTGAAGCGCGGATCCGGTTCGTTGCCGCTGGGTAGCGCCTTGCGTGCCAGCCATCCTCGTTCGTCTGGTTCGGCCACCGTTCTCCTCCCGCTGTCAACCCAGCCGGAACCGGCTGCTCTCGCTGGAAATCCTACCGGTCTCCGCGGAACCGGCCGTGCGGAAACCGCTGCGGGAATAACCACGAAGGCAAGACGTTAACTTGAGTGACATACACTCAGGTCTATACTTGAGCGTAAGACACTCAAGTTACTTGGAGGGAAAATGCCAGCGTTCTTCGGACCCACAGGATCGGGAAGCGGCTCATTTGATGACTTTTTGGCCCGCTATCTGCAGGGCCAGCGAGCCGCAGCCGCGGGTCGCCCCATCGACATCACCCGTCTACTGAGCCGGCGCACGCACGAACTCCTCGGGCAGGCAGCCGCCTTCGCGGCCGAGCACGGTCATGCCGAGGTTGACGCCCTGCACCTGTTGCGGGTCCTCGTCTCCCAGGACGGACCAGCCGCCCAGCTACGCGCGGGAGGTATCGACGTGGAGGCTATCGCCCGGAACGCGGAGCAGCGTCTACCCCAGTCCTCCCACCAGATCACCGGTGGTGCCCCGGCATTGACGGCCTCGACCCAGCGAGCCCTCCTTGATGCCCGCCAGGTGGCTCGCGCCTTCGGCTCGACCTACATCGACCCCGAACATCTCTTCGTGGCCTTCGTCCTGAACCAGGACTCCCCCGCCGGGCAGGTCCTCGCCGCTTCCGGGGTGACCCCCGAAGCGCTGCAGAATATTGGGGCGGCAGCCCAGCAGGCTCCCTCGGAGACGCAAAACGGCGCCCCGCAGGCCGGGGCCCCGAGGGATTCGCAGACCCCGATGCTCGATACCTACGGTACGGATCTGACCGCCTTGGCCCACGAAGAGAAGCTGGACCCGGTCATCGGACGCCAGCAGGAGATTGAGCAGACCATCGAGATCCTGGCACGCCGTACCAAGAACAACCCGGTGCTCATCGGTGAGGCCGGCGTCGGGAAGACTGCCGTCGTCGAGGGTCTGGCCCAGGCCATCGTCGCCGATTCCGTCCCCGCCCAGCTGCACGGCAAACACGTGATCTCGCTGGATTTGCCGGGGATGCTCGCCGGCACCCGCTACCGGGGTGACTTCGAGGAACGCCTGACCAAGACCATGGACGAAATCGCCGCCGGCGACGGTGAGTACATCGTCTTCATCGACGAGCTGCATAATGTGGTCGGTGCCGGCGGCTCCGGCGAAGGCGGGATGGACGCCGGAAACATCCTCAAGCCGCGGTTGGCTCGTGGGGAATTGCGACTCATCGGCGCCACCACATTGGCCGAGTACCGGACCGTGGAAAAGGACCCGGCGCTGGAACGTCGTTTCCAGCCCGTCACGGTCGGCGAACCCTCGCCGGAAGATTCCGTCAAAATCCTCGCCGGGCTGGTCGACCGCTACGCCGAACACCACCAGGTGACCTATACCGAAGGTGCCCTGCGGGCCGCCGTCGACCTCTCATCGCGTTATCTCACCGACCGTTTCCTGCCCGATAAGGCGATCGATCTGATCGACCAGGCGGGGGCGCGGCTGAGTCTGCGTCGCGGCCCCGCCGTTGACCTGGAGTCGCTGCGCACCGAGCTGGACACCTTGCGCGAACGCAAGAACGACGCCGTCAGTACCGAACGCTTCGAGGAGGCCGGGTGGCTGCGCGACGAGATCACCGCACTCAGTGAACACCTCGACGAGCTGACCTCCGGGGCGCCATCCGGCGGACCTTCCGAAGACGCCTCCGCCAACGTGGTGGACGAGGAGCAGATCGCCCAGATCATCTCCCGGGCCACCGGCATCCCCGCGACCCGGCTGACCGAGGGCGATCGGGCCCGGTTGGCGAAGCTCGAGGAGGAACTGCATGACCGAGTCATCGGACAGGACGATGCGGTGAGCGTGATCGCCAAATCCGTGCGGCGTCACCGGACGGGCATGGGCGATGCTTCCCGCCCCGTGGGCAGCTTCATGTTCCTGGGGCCCACCGGTGTCGGCAAGACCGAGCTGGCCAAGTCACTGGCCGAGTCGTTGTTTGGCCGCGAGGACGCCCTACTACGTTTCGATATGAGCGAATTTGGTGAACGTCATACCGTCTCGCGGCTGGTCGGGGCCCCTCCGGGCTACGTCGGTTACGGTGAGGCCGGCCAGTTGACCGAGCGGGTGCGCCGCAACCCCTACTCGGTGCTGCTGCTCGATGAGATCGAAAAGGCCCACCCCGACGTGTTCAACCTGCTGCTGCAAGTGCTCGACGACGGCCGGCTCACCGATGGTCAGGGCCGCACCGTGGACTTCCGCAACACCGTGGTCATCATGACCTCCAACCTGGGCTCCGAGTTCCTGGCCAGCAAGACCGGCGCCCTGGGCTTCAACGCCTCAGCGGGTGAAGGTGCCAGCGGCTTCGGTTCCGAGAAGGCGCTGCGCGATCGGGTCATGGGACGGCTGCGCGAGACGATGCGGCCGGAGTTCCTGAACCGTATCGACGAGATCGTGTTGTTCCGCAAACTTGACCAGGAGCAGCTGCGCTCGATTGTGTCCATCCAATTGCGCACGACCGAAGCCCGGCTCCAGGCCCAAGGCATTGGCCTGGACGTCCAGGATGCGGCGGTTGATTGGATCGCCGAGCACGGGTACGAGCCGGAGTATGGTGCCCGCCCGCTCCGTCGGGTGATTCAGCGCGAGGTGGACGACGCGATCGCTGACCTGTTGGTTGTCGAAGCGCTCCAAGAGGGCGGCACGGTCACCCTCTCGGTCGATGATGGCGAACTACGCGTGAGCACTTCTGCCACCCGGGAGGCCCTGGCCGCCTAGGTAGCTCCGTCCCGGATCTCCGAGCAGCGGAGACGCCTCCGGACCATGGACGTCATGGTCCGGAGGCGTCTCCATGTTCGTTTCCGTTCAGGGGCTCAGCCCGGGAACGGGGCGTTGGGGATATCGGGATTCCCGTCCTCGTCTTCATCCCCATAGGCCTCCATCGCCAGTTCGTCAGCGGTTTCCTCATCCCCGTGAACAGGAATCGACCTCGAATCGATCTCGGTGGTGCCGTCGACGCCGCGACGCGTTTCGTGCTCCGTGGCCTCCGGCTGGGGAAGTTGCGTCCCATCCATGCCCATTCCAGCCTGGGTGACGGCGTCCTGGTGGTGGTGTTCGTGGGTACCCATGGTGTCCTCCTCGACAGATCGTCCCGGGCCCGTGGCGCTGCTCGTTTCGGCACAGGCGCTTCGGGCTCTTCTTCCAGCCTACGACCCCGAGGGTTTTAGTCCAGTTCCTCCGGGTCCAGACCGCCACGACCGATTCCGGTATAGACGGACGGCCGGGCTGATCGCAGCCAGTAGGCGCCGACGACGCCGAGGAGCCCCGGGACCACGATGATGGCCGGAAGCAGCCAGCTGAGCATCCCGGGTTCCTCCAACCCGATGAGCACATCGAAGTTCGCGACGATCATTCCGAACACCGCGATCAGGGATACCCCGGCCAGCAGCGGCGCGACCGTAGTCGTCCAGGCCCCGGGTTTGGCGGGCTGGCGGCGGAAGAAACCCATGACGGCGAAGGACGTCAGCGCCATCAGCAGCACCAGACCGAACGCACCGGTATTGGTCAACCAGGTGAACAGGGTCAGGACCGGGAACAACTCCCCGTATTCGTGGCCGGTTCCTGCCACGGCGAAGACCACCAGGACGACCAGGGCGAGCACCGACTGAGCGATCGAACCGGCCAAGGGGGCCCGGGTCCGCGCAGACACCGCGGCCAGCTTCGCCGGCAGGACATTTTCGCGTCCCAGCGAGAAGATGTAGCGGGCCACGACGTTGTGGAAGGCCACCAGGGCGGCCAGTAGGCTGGTGATGAACAGCAGGTTGGCCAGATCCACGAACCAGACGGCTGCATGGTCGGCGAAGTACACGAACATCAGGTCCGGCCCGAATTCCTCCGACCGGCCGATCACCTGGCTCTCACCTTCGGCAATGGTCATCGCCCAGGCGGAGAAGGCGTAGAAGGCGGCAATGACGACGACAGCGATATAGGTCGCCCGGCGGGCGGTGTTGCGCGGATCCTTGACCTCTTCGTTGTAGATGGCCCCTGATTCAAATCCCATGAATGCCGCGACACTGAAGGCCAGGGCCGCGCCGACACCGGTGGTGAACAGCGAGCCCGGTTCCAGCGAGGCGGTGCTGATGCCTTCCGGGGCGGTGCCGAAGGCGAACACGTCGTAGATGATGACCACGACGAATTCGAGCGCGACCAGCACGCCCAGCACCTTGGCCGAGAGGTCGACCTTGTTCACCCCCAGGATGCCCACGATGAGCCATCCGGCCAGCGAGCAGACCCACCAGGGGATGTCGAGCCCCATGGGCCCTGCCAGGAACGAGGACAAGGCGAAGCCGAACAGGCCGTTGATGCCGATCTGCATGGCGTTGTAGGACAGCAGTGCCACCCAGGCGGATCCGACCCCCGCCGGCTTGCCCAGTCCGCGGGAGATATAGGCGTAGAACGCCCCGGCGTTGCGGACATGTCGACTCATCGCCAGATAGCCGACCGCAAAGATGACCAGAACCGCGCCGAGCAGGATGAAGGACAGCGGCACCCCCAGCAGACCCGTAACCGCGAAGTTGCTGGTCACCCCGCCGGCCACGACGGTCAACGGGGCCGAGGCGGCGATGATCATGAAGACCAGTGCCGGGATCCCGAGTCGGCGTTGCCCCAACCCGATCCCGACGGACGGGTCCTGTCCGACCTGTTGCTGGGTCTTGGCAGTGGTCATGGTTCCTCCTGATGATGACAGCACGGCGTGATGGGACCGGCACTACAGACCACTGTGCCCCGGATCACAGCCGATGGGCTTGGCTTTGCGCGACGCCCCCTTGCCCCCGGGCGCAGCAGGCCCCGGGCTAGCCGGGGTAGCCCAGAGACAAGGAGACTCGGCGGGCCTCCTTCTTCATCACCGGAACGAGCGCCCGCATCCTTTGCATGGGCATATAAGGGCGGGTCGCCGAGATACTCACGGCGGCCACGATCTCCCCGCCACCGTTTCTGATGGGGGCAGCCACACATCTAATCCCAGGCTCGTTCTCCTCCAGATCGAGCGACGCCCCCTGAAGGGCGTATCCGGCCATCAGTTGCTGAAAGTCATCCGTCCCGGTTGGCTGCTCGGGATGCTCGGCAACAAAAAGCCGCTGCCAGTCCGCGCTCCGGTCGAGGAGCAAAGCCTTGCCAATACCGGTCCGTGTCAGGGGCATCCGGTGCCCGATCCGCGAGCGCATCTCGGCGCCCCGCTGCCCGGGGATCTTATCGAGATAAAGGACCTCACCGGCATCCTCGATGGCCAGGTGGACGGTGTCCTGCACCTGAGCGGCGAGCTCTTCGATGATCGGACGCGCGACCACGGGCAGAGGATTCTGATGGAGTGCCTGAAATCCATACTCGATCAGCGTCGGCCCCAAAGAGTAGCCGCGCCCATTGATAGTCCTCAGATAGCCGTAGATCTCCAGCAGCTGGACCAAGCGATGGGCCGTACTGCGCCCCAAACCCGTGGCTTCGGCCACCGCCGCCAGGTCCTCCGCACCACCGGCCACAGCCCGAAGGACCTCGAGGCCTCGGGCCAGGGTTTGCGTACCGGATGGGTGGGATTTTGCCATGTTTTTCCTGCCACTGGTTCCAATAAACTCCACAACGACTCTAGGCCGGCAATCACAATATCCCAATAGTTGGGATGTTGTTCGACATTTTGGGATACGACTCTCAGACTGTTTTGTTGTGACCCAATTCTCAGCGGATCCCCGCCCCACCACCGCATCGGATGCCCTCCCGGCTCCGCGGCTCATCGCCCTCGACTGGGGGACGACCTCATGCCGCGCCTACCTGCTCGGCCCGGATGGCCTCGTCATCGAGACCAGGTCGAACGGAAAGGGCATCCTCCAGCTATCGGCGGACCCAGCGACGAAGGACGCCGAATTCGCTGCTGAACTGACCCGCCTCTGCGGTGACTGGATCCACGAAGCCCCGCACCTTCCCCTGCTCGCCTGCGGCATGATCGGCAGCAACCAGGGCTGGGCGGAAGCAGGCTATGCCCCCCTCCCCTCCCGGATTATGGCCAAAGGACCGGCCCTCACGCCTGTCGAAACCCGGCAGGGGATCCTGCATATCGCCCCGGGCCTGGTCAAGGATGCCGGCGCTGACGACCACGGTCTCCCCGATGTCATCCGCGGGGAAGAAACCCAGCTCCGCGGCATTCTTTCCGGGAAGGAATCTCCCGCCTCATCGATCATCGTCCTACCGGGAACCCACACGAAATGGGTCCTCCTGGACGAGGACGAGGTGCTCGACTTCACCACGTCCATGACAGGGGAGCTCTACTCCCTGCTCATCCACCACAGCATCCTCGGTCGGCATTCCATACCACCCCGACACCCGGACGAGGCCGCCTTCCTCCGTGGGGTCGACGTCGGCATCGGGACTGAATCGCAGGAGGAGGGCCGCCCGGGCCTGCTCACCGCCCTATTCTCCGCGCGCTCCTTGGCCATGACTAATGACCTCACTGCCGACGCGGTCCAAGACTATGTTTCGGGTCTGCTGATCGGCTCCGAGGTCGCCGGATTTACCCGACGCTGGGTTGGACGGACATCCACCCAAGAACCCCCGAGGCCATCCATCACGATCTGTGCAAACCCGTCACTGGCCAGCCGATACAAGCGCGCCTTCCTGCGCCTCGGTATTCGAGTCAACACCGCAGCTGACGACACCACGGCGAAAGGGCTGTGGCACACCGCAGTCCTTTCCGGACTCCTAGCAAAGGAAAAGGCATGAACACCACCCCGACCGGACTCGTCGCTATCCTGCGTGGCCTCACCCCAGGAGAGGCCCCGGAAATCGGCGAGACCCTCCACGCCGCCGGATTTCGTTCTCTTGAAATCCCGCTGAACTCCCCCCTCCCCTTTGAATCGATCGAACGACTCAGGTCGTTGCTTCCCCCGGATTGCTCGGTCGGTGCCGGAACGGTGCTCACGCCGGAAGACGTAGAACGAGCCAAGGATGCCGGATCGGACATCATCGTCTCCCCCAACACGAACGTAGATGTCATCAAGCGTTCCGTCGCCCTCGAGATGCGCAGCTATCCTGGCGTGGCCACCCCGACTGAAGCCTTCACCGCCATCGATGCGGGGGCCACGAGCCTGAAGCTCTTCCCTGCGGACGCCGTGGGAATTCCGGGAATGAAGGCCTGGCGCGCCGTCCTGCCCTCCCATATCGAGCTACTACCGGTCGGAGGCGTCGATGAATCCAATCTGGCCGCATGGATCGCAGGCGGAGCCGGAGGTGCCGGAATCGGCGGCACCCTATACAAACCCGGGCACTCCCCGGCAGAAGTCGGCACCCGGGCCCGAAAGCTCATGTCCGTATGGCAGCGAACCGCCAACTAATAGCCCGTGCTCCCTTCGCAGGGGAGCCGTAAAACAGGAGAAACCATGAAAATCACGTCACTGACGACGTATTCGGTGCCACCCCGCTGGATGTTCCTCAAGGTCGAAACCGACGAAGGGGTCATCGGTTGGGGCGAACCCGTATTGGAAGGCCGGTCCGCGACCGTCGCAGCCGCCGTCGAGGAATTATCCGACTATCTCATCGGGAAGGATCCCCGGAACATCGAGGATCTGTGGACCGTGATGTATCGCGGCGGCTTCTACCGTGGTGGCCCCATCCTCATGAGCGCCATCGCAGGTATCGACCAGGCCCTCTGGGATATCAAGGGCAAGGCCCTCGGTGTCCCGGTCCATGAGTTGTTGGGTGGCAAGGTCCGCGACAGGATCGGCGTCTATTCGTGGATCGGCGGCGACCGGCCCGACCAGACGGCGACGGCAGCGCGCTCGGCGGTCGACCGCGGATTCTCCGCGGTGAAGATGAATGGCACTGAGGAAATGCAATACGTCGACTCCTGGGACAAGGTCGAACATTGCCTGCACAACGTCCAGGCGGTGCGGGAGGCGGTTGGCCCCAACATCGGCATCGGCGTCGACTTCCATGGGCGGGTCCACAAGCCCATGGCCAAGGTCCTCATGCGCGAGCTCGAGCAGTACAAGCTCATGTTCATCGAGGAGCCGGTGCTATCGGAGAACGCCAACTCGCTCTTGGATGTCATGCGCAACACTTCGACACCCATTGCCCTCGGGGAACGGTTGTTCTCGCGGTGGGACTTCAAAGAGATCCTCGCCACCGGGGCCGTGGACATCATCCAGCCCGACCCTTCACACGCTGGAGGCATTACCGAAACCCGGAAGATCGCCCACATGGCCGAAGCCTACGACGTGGCCCTGGCACTACATTGCCCGCTCGGCCCGATCGCTCTGGCCACCTGCCTGCAAATCGACGCCGGCAGCTACAACGCCTTCATCCAGGAACAAAGTCTGGGCATCCACTACAACACCTCGAACGATCTCCTGGACTACGTCAAGGATCCCGGCGTGTTCGCCTACGAGAACGGCATGGTCCAGATTCCCGAGGGCCCCGGCCTGGGAATCGAAGTCAACGAAGAGTACGTCATCGAACGCGCTCAGGAAGGGCACCGGTGGCGCAACCCAATCTGGCGCCATCGTGACGGTTCCTTCGCCGAGTGGTGAACCGACCGATAGCCATTCCCATCCATCGACGGCGTTGATTCCTGACCAAACAGGTATCGAGCAGCCATCGCCAGAGACCAGGTCTGAAGGAAAGACGAAGTCCCATGAAATCCAGCACCAAGGCTCCGGCCTCGCCAAAATCCACGGGCAGCAATGGTTCCCGCCCGACCAAGATGCGCACACTCATCGCCTTGATGTTGTTCATCACGGTGGTCATCAACTACATGGACCGGGCCAACCTGTCCATCGCCGTCCCCTCCATCGCCGCGGAGTTCGATTTGGATCCGGCCCAGCAGGGCCTGTTGCTGTCGGCCTTCGGCTGGACCTACGCCGCCATGCAGCTCCCCGGCGGCTGGCTCGTCGACAGGGTTCGCCCCCGCGTGTTGTATGCGGCCTGCCTAGCCCTATGGTCCATCGCTACGGTGTTCATGGGCATGGCAGGGGGCTTCGCCGCCCTCATCATCCTGCGCCTGCTCGTCGGCGGGTTCGAAGCACCGGCCTACCCCATCAACAACAAGGTCGCGACATCTTGGTTCCCCGAACGCGAGCGCGCGACAGCCATCGCGTTCTACACATCCGGCCAATTCATCGGCCTGGCACTGCTCACCCCCGTCCTTGCCTGGCTGCAAGAGATCCTGAGCTGGCACTGGGTCTTCATCGCCAGTGGCATCGTCGGCATCGTTTGGGCCCTGTTCTGGTACATGACCTACCGGTCTCCGCAGGAAATGAGCCGAGCCAACGAAGCAGAAGTTGAGCTGATCCGCGAAGGTGGCGGACTCGTCGATCTGGAAGAAAAGTCCTCCGCCAAGACCCCCTTCTCCTGGCGTGACGCCGGAGTCGTCCTCTCCAAACGCAAACTCTGGGGTATCTATCTAGGCCAGTTCTGCCTCACTTCGACGTTGTGGTTCTTCCTCACCTGGTTCCCGACTTACCTCGTGAGCTATCGCGGGATGGACTATCTCGAATCCGGGTTCCTGACCTCGCTCCCCTTCATCGGCGCCCTGGTCGGTGTCCTGATCAGTGGGTTCATCTCGGACTGGATGGTCCGCCGGGGCAAAAGCCTAGGTGTTGCCCGCAAGGGCCCCATCATCGTTGGCCTGTTGTTGTCGACCGTGATCATCGGCGCCAACTTCACCGACAGCACAGCGGTGATCATCGCCCTGATGTCCATCGCGTTCTTCGGGAACGGTTTGGCCTCCATCACGTGGTCACTGGTTTCCGCGCTGGCTCCCGAACGCCTCATCGGCCTCACCGGCGGCATGTTCAACTTCATTGGCAACCTCTCCTCCATCGCCACGCCCATCGTCATCGGATTGCTCGTGACGAAAACGAGCTTCGGCCCTGCCTTCGTCTACATGACCGCCGTGACTGCACTTGGTGTCATCTCCTACGTCCTGCTCGTCGGCAAGGTTACCCGGGTTCAGGAATGACCTCCTCCTGGAGAAGTATCGAGTCCGCGCCGAGGCTTCGGAGCGTTATCGTGGATCTGTGAGTAGCGATCCGAGCAGTGTCATCCATGTCAGCGCCGTCGTCCTCAGGGATTCCTCCGGGGCGCTGCTGACCGTGCGCAAGGCAGGCACCAGCCGGTTCATGCTCCCCGGAGGCAAGCCCGAGGCGGGCGAGAGCGCCGCCATCACGGCACTGCGCGAATGTTCCGAAGAGCTGGGCGTGGAGCTGGACCCCGCGGGCCTTCGTCGACTCGGGATCTTCCGCTGCCGTGCCGCCAACGAGCCGGGCCACGAGGTCCAGGCGACCGTCTTCGAGCATCCTGAACTGGTCGCGGCGCACCCCGCCGCGGAGATCGCCGAATTGCGCTGGCTGGACCCCTCGACGGATCCCCTACCCGGGGATCTGGCCCCTCTGCTGGCCGAACAGGTCATCCCCGCCCTGGAGGACCGGGGTCGGAGGCCCATCGGCCGGATCGCATTGTTCACCGGCTCCCGGACCGGCCATGGTGACACCTACCTCGAGGCCACCGCAACGCTGGGCTCCCGGTTGGCCGAAACCGGCGTCGGCATCATCTATGGCGGCGGGCAGGTGGGGCTCATGGGGGTCCTCGCCGACGCTGCCCTGGAGCGCGGCGGAACGGTCACCGGTATCACGACGGAAGCGCTCTTCGAGGGCGAGACAGCCCATACATCGTTGACGCGATTGGAGGTCGTGGCCACCATGCATGAGCGCAAGCAACGCATGGCCGACCTCTGCGACGCCTTCGTCGCGCTCCCCGGCGGGGCGGGAACGCTCGAGGAGTTCTTCGAAGCCTGGACCTGGCAGCATCTGGGCATCCATGCCAAGCCCGTGGCACTGTACAACGTCGCGGGATTCTGGGATCCGCTCCTGGCCATGATCAAGGCCATGGCCGAGCGCGGATTCCTAGCTCCGCTGTATCGGGACACGTTGATCGTCAGTGACGATCCCGACGACCTGCTGGACCAACTCGGTGCGTGGCGGTCTCCGACCCCCAAATGGTCCCAATAGCCGGTTCCGCCGGCCTCTGACCGGCCCTTGACCTCAGGGCCGCAGCCCTTCCCGCAGCCGGGCCCCGGACAGCAGGGGCTTGCCACAACGCGGTGTCGGCCGTATATTCTACAGACATAGAAAAACGATGTGACGTGCTCCACAGCGCGAAATCACCCCCCGGCAGCGCACGGGCCTCCCGGTCCCGACGGACCGACCCAGGGCCTCCTCGCTGCCTCCCCCCTCAACACTGCCTCCAGAAAGCGGTCCCCATGTCTGCCAAGGTCTTGATTGTCGGAGCCGGTTTCGCCGGCCTAGTCGCCGCACGCGAACTGCAAACCGCAGGAGTGGAGGTGGAGATCTTCGAGGCCCGGGACCGGATCGGCGGCCGGGCATGGACCGAGGAACGTATGGGTCTCCCCCTGGAGATCGGCGCGACCTGGGTCCATTGGATGCAACCGTTCGTCTGGACCGAGATCATCCGCTACGGCCAGGAGATCTACCCCAGCCCGGACTACGATCACGCCTACTGGCTGACCGGCGGAACGGTCCACGAGGGGACCGAGGCGGAGCTGGATACCAAACTGCAGCGGCCCCAGGCAAGGATCTTCGAGGGGTCTCAGGAATTCTTCCCCTACCCGCACGAGCCCCTGCATGTGCTCAGCCCGGACTACGACGGCCCCCCCGAGGTGGCCGAACGCTTCCGTCAGGCCGATCGGGGCAGTGTCCTCGACGCCCTGCGCGGCGGGGACTTCAGCCAGGAGGAAATCGACCTGGCAGACGCCTACTGGTCCGCCGGCTACAACGGCCACACGGCCACCGCGTCTCCACTCATGGCCAAGCACTGGGCCGCACTCAGCGATCACCGCCTGTCCCTGCTCGATGAGCAGACACTGAAATTCAAGCTCAAGAACGGCATGCGTGCAATCTACGAGCCCCTGGCTGCGGATTTACGCTGCCCCATCCACCTTGAGACGGCAGTAGAGCAGATCGACCATGACGGCGAGGGCGTCCGCCTGACGACCGCCGACGGTGCGGTGCACGAGGCGGACGCGGTCATCGTCACCGTGCCGTGGGGCGCTTTGAAGAACCTCGACTTCTCCCCCGGGCTTTCGGCCGACCAGCAACGACTGGTGGGCCAAGGATCGAATTCCACCGGGTTCAAGATCTGGATCAAGGTCAAGGGCCACCACAACTTCCTGGCCACCGCCCCGTCGGGGAACCCGCTGGCGATGATGAAGAGCGAGTACTTCCTGGAGGACGGCACGACCGTCCTGGTGGGATTCGGGCCGGACCACACGCGGATCGATCTGCAGGACGCCGACCAGCTGCAGGAGATCATCCGCCGTTGGCGGCCGGATCTGGAGGTGGTCGAAACCACCGGGCACGACTGGGTGGCCGATAAGTGGAGCGGGCAAACGTGGTCCACCATTGCCTCCGAGCAGTTCACCGACGGCTGGCACCACTTCTGCTCCACGGGCACCCGACTGCACTTCGCCGGCGCGGATTGGGCCAAGGGCTGGAACGGTGTCGTCGTCGATGGTGCCATCGAGTCCGGGATCACCACCGCCCGAACCATCCTGCAGGAGCTGGCGGCCGGGTCCACCGGGCAGGCCTGAGTATGGGCGCGGCGTCGTTGTGCCGACGCCGCGCTCCGGCGCCAGGCCAAGCCACCGGGAACCCCGGGGCCCCTGCCTTCAGCTCCGCGCGCGTAGGGCGCTGGGGGCGGAACCATAGGCAGCGCGGAAGCACCGGCTGAAGTGGGCGGCATCGGGCAACCCGTTGCGGGCGCCGATGACCCCGACCGGCAGATGCGCCAACAGCGGATCCAACAGCTCCCGACGGGACCGGTCCAGCCTGCGCTCCCTGATCCAGGCCGACACGGTCGTCCCCGTGGGCTCGAAGAGCTTATGCAGGGTGCGGGGCGAGATGTAGTGGGCTGCGGCGATCGAGCCGGGCGTCAACGCGGGATCAGACAGATGGGACTCGACGTGGTGCTTGATCCTGTTCAACTGCAACACCCGCTCGGCATTGGCGGCCCGCGGCCCCACCTGCACCTCCGCCGCCAGCACGGTGCCCAGCAGATCCACGGCATTGCGAGCCAGAAGGTAGCCGAGCCCGTCCCCGACCTCGGGCACCAGGTCCCCGATGCGCGCGATGCAGGGGACCACGGCCCGGCCCACGGCGTCGGAGGACCCCAGCCGACGAGCGGTCAACATCGACATGTCGGCATCATCGAGCCCGATCAGCTGCTTGGGGAACATGAGCACCAGCGTGGAGAAGTCCTCATGGAAACTCAGCGTATAGGGGCGTTGGGTGTCGTAGATGGCCAGGTCACCGGGGGACAGAACGGCTTCGCGTCCATCCTGGATGAGGATCCCATGACCGCTCATCTGCAGGCTCACCTTGTAGTAGCCGGGGTCCGCGGGGTTGATCAGCGCCGGGGTGCGGCGCACGCGGTGGGCCATGGCATCGACTTCGAAGACCGCCAGATCCTGGAGTCCATGTCCGGAGACCTGCCCGACAAAGGGCCCCGGGGCCACCGGATCGGCCTCGAGCGGGACGAAGGAAGCGGAGACGAGTTCGCGCCATCTGGTGAAGGTTTCCGCCCGCTGGGCTGACGGGTGGCTCATCGCGATGGTCATCGACCCCTCCTCCTCTGGTGACAGCTGTCACACACCAGTCAAAATACGCCAGTTCCCCGCGGAAGTCACTATTTTCTCCGAGTGTCGAAAAACCTCAGGCCGACAGCAGACCCATATGAACGTCGAATTGGCGGGTCAACTGCACCGGGTCGGCATGTCCCGGATCCAGGGTGGCGGTCACCTGGGCGCCGAGCAGGAAAGTCAACAACCCGTCGGCGGCCGGACCGACATCGACCCCTGCACGCAACTCCCCGGCCTCGCGCGCCTGGACGAGCCACCGCAGGATCCACCCGCGCCAGATGACCATCGAATCGTCATTGAGCGCCGCCTTCTCCCGGTCATGGATCGCCACATGCCAGAAAGGCACCACGGTCCGGGCCTCATCCAGGCGGGTCGCATCCAGCGGGAGCACTTCGCGCCCGAAGGCCTTCAGCGCCTCGAGCCCCTCCAGCGAGGCCGCCGCCTCGGCAATCCGCTCGCTGGTCCGGTGGAAGACGTGCTCGAAGGTCGCCTGGAGCAGCGCATCCTTGGTGGGGAAATACGGTTTGAGCGCGCCATTGGAAAAGCCGGCCTCCTCGGCCACTTCACGCATGGTGGCGCGCTCCAGGCCGAGTCTGGCGATGATCCGCCAGGTCGCTTCCACCAGCTCGATCCGTCGTCGTTCGTGATCGACGATCTTGGGCATGTACCGGCACCTTTCTGCCATCCCTCCCGATCTGAGGGTCCTGCCACCAGCTTAGGCGACCCGTGCTCCCTCCAGCCCCTGGAACGACGGCGATGCGCGGCCTGGCGGCGCCCCGGCGACCGGGCCGTTCGTGAAAGGATGCCCATATGAGTACGCGCCTGGTCCTGATCGCCGATACCCACCTGCCCAAACGGGCCCGCGGGCTGCACCCCAGCCTGTGGGAGGAAATCGAGGCGGCAGATGTGGTCTTCCACGCCGGCGACTGGGTTGAGCCGGAGCTCTTGAACGAGCTCGAGCGGCGCTGCCACAAGCTGGTCGCTGTCTATGGGAACAACGACGGGGAGGAATTGCGCTCCCGACTGCCCGAGGTCGCCCAGGTAGAGATCGAGGGACTGCGTTTTTCGATGATTCACGAAACCGGCGCCTCCACCGGCAGGGAGAAGCGGTGCGCTCAGGATTTCCCCGACACCGATGTACTGGTCTTCGGGCACAGCCACATTCCCTGGGACACCACGGCGGACAACGGCCTGCGCTTGCTGAACCCCGGGTCGCCGACGGATCGGCGGCGCCAACCGGTCTGCACGTATATGAGTGCCGTCGTGCAGGACCGGGTTCTGGGCGAGGTCCACATCATTCCGGTGGAGCGGGTCGGCGCCTAGCCCGGCCGTCGGCGAAACCTACTTCTTGCGGCCGACCGCGAAATAGCTGAGTGGGCCAATGAAGTTGAAGAAGCTGGCGAAGAACCACGCGATCTTGGGCCCGTTGACCTGGGTTGCGGGTCGACCAGCAAGATCCTTCAGGACAGCCCCCTGCAACGCGACCTGAACCGCGCCCAGTGTCATCACCCAGAATTTGCGTCCTGCACTGAGGTCCTTGAAATGCTTCTTCGCCATCATGATCACTCCCGACGTTCGTAGGTAACCACCAGCCTAAACGAGTCCCCCGCAATGCGCAGTGGCAACCAACGGAAACGGTGGCACCCGGATCGGGTGCCGCCGTCGTGCACTGCTGGGGCCGGCTCGTGCCCGGCCGAGCGCGGGTTAGCGCAGCGGGCTGAAGTGCCGCATCAGCGGAGCTGTGCCCTGACCGGTCATTTCGGCTGCCAGCATCTTGCCGGTCAGCGGGCCGAGGGCGACACCCCACATCCCGTGGCCGCCGGCGACGTGGACGCGCGGGGACTTGGTGGCACCGATCAGTGGCAGGCCATCTGCGGTGCAGGGGCGGGCCCCCACCCATTCCTCCTGGCGGTCTTCCCAGTCGATGCCGGTGTACATCGGGGAGGCAGCCTTGATGATCGCCTGGATCCGACGTTCGTCCAACGGCGCATCGGCGTCGCGGAATTCCATCATGCCGGCAACCCGGAAGCGGTCCCCCAGAGGCGTGCAAGCGACGCGCTGGGCGGGGAAATAGATGGGGTGGGTCGGCATGACCTCGGGCTTGACGGTGAAGCTGTAGCCGCGGCCTGCCTGGACGACCTGGCGGACACCGAATTTTCGGGTCAGCGAGTTCAGCCAGGCGCCGGTCGCCAGAACCACCGCATCAGCGGTCAAGCTTCTACCACTGGAGCCGATCACCGTCACCGAGTTCGACGATTCACGGACGTCGGACACGGTGAAGCCGTCAATGATCTCCCCGCCACGCTTCCGCACCGAATCGGCGAGCGATTCCATGAAGTTCGGCGGGTTGATGAAGCGCTGGTCGTGGATCTTCACGCCGGCGGTGACCCCGGAACCCAGGGTGGGTTCCAGGGCGCGGATCTCGGCACCGGTCATCAGGTCGAAGTCCACGGACCCGCCGGCTTCACGGATGCCCTCGAATTCGTGCACCAGCCCCTGGCGGTCCTTTTCGCTGGCGAAGGCTGCCAGGAAGGGCTCTGCCGGTTTGGTGGGTTCGGTGACTGCGTTGCTGCCCTCGGCCAGCTCGGCGAAGGCATCCAGACCGGTGCTGCCGATCTCGCTGAAGACCTTCATCGCTTCCCGCCATTTGCCGGGGGTGCAGTGTCGGGCGAATCCTGCCAGGAACTTGATCAGCGACGGGTCGGTGGTCAGCGGAATGTATAGGGGCGAGGCAGGGTCCAGCATGGCCTTGGCCCCGGTGGCGAACACGGAGGGTTCGCTCAATGGCAGGGTCAATGCGGGGGTCAGCCAGCCGGCATTGCCCCAGGAGGAGCCGGCAGAGACTCCGGTCCGGTCGACAATGGTGACGCGGACGCCCTGCTCTTGCAGGTGCCAGGCGGTCGACAGGCCGACGATGCCCGCGCCGACGACGACGACGTGTTCAGGATGCTGCATGCCCATGGTTTCTCCCGTTGGCTCGATCAAACTCGCACCGCAAGACTGCCCGAGCCCGCAGACAACCTCAACCCCTCGAGAGGTTTCCACGGCAGAGGTGCCGCCGGGAAGCCAAAAATTGAATTAAACACGGCATGGTGCTGTCACACCGTATTTAGTTCGGACTTTATTTGACTTCCTTCTGAGGTTCACCGGGACTACATCACAGCCGGCCGTGCAACCGCACCCTGACCCGTGACGGCCCGGGCCGGTCTGGCCGCCCCTGTGCGCCAGGAACCTCCCCGGAGGATGACAGTGCCTCGACACAACCCTTGACATTGCCCATGTGACCCAGTTCACTATATTGCATAGCGAAATCCTTTTTCCGCTATACGGAATCCCAGGTGATGTAGCCAGGGATCCGGACCCCAGTACAAGGAACAGCTGTCGCCCGGACCTGCTTCCGATCATCCGCACACAAGGGAAACTCCATGAACAAGAACGCATCAAGCGCCGCGGCCCGCCGCAGTACCGCGCCTGCACGTCCCGAAGACGAGCGTCTGCCCATCGGTAGCACCTTCGCCTACGGCTTCCAGCACGTTTTGACCATGTACGGCGGAATCATCGCCCCGCCACTGATCGTCGGCACCGCAGCGGGCATGAGCTCCTCGGACGTCGGCCTGCTCATTGCCGCCTGCCTGTTCGTCGGCGGCCTGGCCACCTTGCTTCAGACCATCGGCATTCCGTTCTTCGGTTCACAGCTTCCCCTGGTCCAGGGTGTTTCCTTCGCCGGTGTCGCCACCATGACGGCCATCATCGGTGGCGGTGGTGGCATCCAAGCGGTCTTCGGTGCGGTCATGGTCTCCGCGGCCGTCGGACTACTGATCACCCCGGTGTTCTCCAAGGTGATCAGGTTCTTCCCGCCGGTCGTCAACGGCATCGTGATCACCGTCATCGGCTTATCGCTGATGCCGGTGGCCGCCAACTGGGCCATGGGCGGCAACGCCAAGGCCGATAACTACGGCTCCATGGCCAATATCGGACTGGCCGGGGTGACCCTGTTGGTCGTCCTGCTGCTGAGCAAGCTCGGCAATGCGACGATCTCCCGCCTGTCCATCCTGCTGGCCATCGTCATCGGCACACTGATCGCCGTCTTCACCGGCATGGCCGATTTCTCCGGCATCGGCAACGGCCCGATCTTCGCCTTCCCGGCCCCCTTCGCCTTCGGCTGGCCGACCTTCGAACTGCCGGCCATCATCTCGATGCTGATTGTCACGCTGGTCATCCTGACCGAAACCACTGCCGACATCCTGGCCGTCGGCGAAATCGTCGAAACCGAGGTCGATTCCAAGCGCATCGGCAACGGGCTGCGCGCCGACATGATCTCCAGCCTCATCTCCCCGATCTTCAACTCCTTCACCCAGAGCGCCTTCGCCCAGAACGTCGGACTGGTGGCCATCACCGGCATCAAGAGCCGTTTCGTGGTCAGCGCCGGCGGCCTGATCCTGGTGGTCCTGGGCCTGTTGCCGATCATGGGACGCGTCGTTGCTGCGGTACCCACCGCGGTCCTCGGCGGTGCCGGCATCGTGCTCTTCGGCACCGTTGCCGCCAGCGGCATCCGGACGTTGGCCAAGGTCGATTACAAGAACAACATGAACCTGATCATCGTTGCCACGGGTGTCGGCTTCGGCATCATCCCGA
Source organism: Glutamicibacter sp. BW78 (assembly GCF_002332245.1). NCBI lineage: Bacteria > Bacillati > Actinomycetota > Actinomycetes > Micrococcales > Micrococcaceae > Glutamicibacter > Glutamicibacter sp. BW78. The sequence goes on along the minus strand of NZ_NRGU01000032.1, from coordinate 171,883 downwards.
TCGCCGCCCCGACCTTCTGGAACGAGTTCCCGACCTGGGTCGGCACGATCTTCCACTCGGGCATCAGCTCGGCAGCGGTAGCCGCGATCCTGCTGAACATCTTGTTCAACCACATCAAGATCGGAACCCCGACGGATCCCTCGGTCTTCGCCAAGGCCCCGGTCCGGCCGGCCACCGAAAAGGACTTCGAGGACCAGAAGGTCTCCGAGGTCTAGGCATCGGCCGCTAGAACAAGAACCGCAAGAACAGGCGAGGGAGCAGCTCCGGGAAACCGGGCCTGCTCCCTCGCCTGTGATGTCGGGGCTTTAGCCGCCGTGGGTCTGCAGGAACTCGTACACCTCGGTTTCGTCGACCCCGGGAAAGGCCCCCGAAGGCATGGCCGCCAACAGGTGGGAGTTGGCCCGGGCCGCCGGCCAGGCTTGCCCGGCCCAAGAGCGGGCCAGGGCTTCGGGCGGCCGCTTGCAGCAGGACTCATCCGGGCAGCGTGACTTCGACCGCTCGGTGGTGTCGCGGCCACGGAACCACTTCACGTGTTCATAGGGGACACCAATGCTCAGCGAGTACATCCCCGAGGAGTGACGTTCGGTCCGGGCGGTGCACCAGAAGGTTCCCGCCACGGTGTCGGTGTACTGCTCGAAGGCCCTGAACTTATCCGGCACGTCGAAGACCTCGCGGCTGGTCCAGTACCTGCAGATCGATTGCCCCTCGATGGCACCGGTGTGATCGGCAGGGAAGTTCACGTCGTCGTTCTCATACGCCTTATGCAGGATCCCCGACTCATGCACCTTTTGGAAGTGGCAGGTGATGTCCAGGTGCTCGGTGGCCAGGTTCGTGAAACGGTGGGCCGCCGACTCATAGGAAACCGCGTAGGCATCCCGCAGGTCCTCGATCGCCAACGATTTGGACTTCTTGGCTTCCTCCAGGAACCCCACGGTGGTCTTCTGCGGCATCAGCAAGGCGGCCGCAAAGTAGTTGGTGTAGACCCGCTGGCGGAGGAACTCGCTGTAGTTTCGTGGTGCCTCATGCCCCAAAACGTAGTGTCCCAGCGCCTGCAAAAGCACCGAACGGGCGTCATGGTCACTCTTCGTCCCCTGCACGAGATAAATTCTGCGGTTCTTCAGATCCGTCACCGAACGGGTCGAATGCGGCAAATCACCCACGAAGTGCAGGCCGAATCCCAGATGCTCGGCAAGGTCGGCGGCGACGTGGTGGGACAACGGACCAGAGGTGTGCCCGACGGCGTCGAGCAGCCCCTGGGCCTGCTTCTCCAGTTCGGGGTAGTAGTTGTTGCATTCGCGCATTTCGGTGCGGATCTCGGTATTCGCCCGACGGGCTTCCTCGGGAGTCGCCGCCTGCTCCTCAAGTCGCCGCTCGAGTTCATGCTGCAAACCGACCAGGGATTCGAGGACATCCATCGGCAACCGCGAGGACACGCGCACCTTCGGCAGTCCCAGCGATCCGTAGAGCGGCCCCCGCTGAGCTTTTTCCAGCTCGATTTCCAGTCCGGCCCGCCGACTCGGGGGCTCCGCCCCCAGCAAGTCATCCACGCCGGTATCCAGGGCGACAGCCAGTTGCCGCAGCAGCCCCACCTTGGGCTCGCGTTTGCCGTTCTCGATCAGGCTCAGCTGTGAGGGAGCCACCGAGACCAGCGCGCCCAAGCCATCAAGGGTCAGCCCCTTCCCCTTGCGCAGGTGGCGCACCCTGCGCCCCAAGGCAATCGCATCCAGTTCAGGATCGTTGTGCGTCGAAGTGCCCTGCGGGGGGTTTCCGCCGGAGGGCCGGTTCCATGTGGGAGTCGTCACTTTTTGAGGATAACGCAAAAACCGCAAATCTTTCCACCCAAACCCCCTAGAAAACCCCTTGAACATCACGAAGAGTCATGACTACGAACAAAAACACGGAAACATCGACCAACCGGCAGAGGCGCCGGGAACGTCGTCGGATCCCCGGGACAGCCCGGAACGATTGAAGGAGAAGGCCATGACGCAGAAGCAGAATTCCGCAGCAGAGCGCACACAGGCCCTGGAGATGGAGTGGAGCGCCAACCCCCGCTGGGAAGGCATCACCCGCGAATACACCGCAGCCGAGGTGATCCGCCTGCAGGGACGCGTCGTCGAAGAGAACACGTTGGCTCGCCGCGGTTCCGAAAAACTGTGGGACCAACTGACCGCCGAAGCCAAGACCGGCGCCTACACCAACTCCCTGGGCGCCCTGACCGGCAACCAGGCGGTGCAGCAGGTCAAGGCAGGCCTGCGGGCCATCTACCTTTCCGGCTGGCAGGTCGCCGCCGACGCCAACCTCTCCGGCCAGACCTACCCCGACCAGTCGCTCTACCCGGCCAACTCGGTTCCGCAGGTAGTGCGCCGCATCAATAACGCCCTCCAGCGGGCCGACCAGATTGAGTTCGCCGAGGACATCCAGACCGTCGAGGATTGGCTGGTTCCGATCGTCGCCGACGCCGAGGCCGGCTTCGGTGGCCCGTTGAACGCCTACGAGCTGATGAAGTCGATGATCACCGCCGGCGCCTCGGGGGTGCACTGGGAAGACCAGCTCGCCTCGGAAAAGAAGTGCGGTCACCTCGGTGGCAAGGTCCTCATCCCGACCGGCCAGCACATCCGCACCCTCAATGCCGCCCGTTTGGCAGCCGACGTTTCGGATACCCCGAGCGTGATCATCGCCAGGACCGACGCCGAGGCAGCCACCCTGATCACCTCGGATGTCGACGAGCGGGACGCAGAATTCGTCACCGGCGAGCGCACCGCCGAAGGCTTCTATAAGGTCCGCAACGGGATCGAACCCTGCATCGCCCGGGCCAAGGCCTACGCCCCGTACTCCGACCTCATCTGGATGGAGACCGGGACACCTGACCTGGAGATGGCCAAGAAATTCGCCGAAGCGGTCAAGGCCGAGCACCCCGACCAAATGCTCGCCTATAACTGCTCCCCGTCGTTCAACTGGAAGAAGCACCTCGACGACGCCACGATCGCCAAGTTCCAGCGCGAACTCGGCGCCATGGGCTTCACGTTCCAGTTCATCACGCTGGCAGGGTTCCACGCCCTGAACCATTCGATGTTCGATCTGGCCTCCGGCTACGCCCAGAACGGCATGAGCGCCTACGTCGAACTCCAAGAACGTGAATTCGCTTCCGAAGCGGCCGGCTACACCGCCACCAAGCACCAGCGCGAGGTCGGCACCGGCTACTTCGACCAGATCGCTACCACCCTGAACCCCGAAGCATCCACCCTGGCTCTGGTGGGATCCACCGAAGCCGGACAGTTCCACTAGGCAACACACGACGCCGGCGCCCGCCCGCCCGGGCACCGGCGTCGTCCCCCACCATTTTCGAAGGAGATCCGCCATGAATGACCCCATCACCCTGAACGGCACCACGCCGAATGCTTCGCCGGTCCGCGGCCAGGAGCAGATCCTCACCCCCCAGGCCATGGACTTCCTGGCGCAGCTGCACCACGAATTCGAGCCGCGTCGCCAGGAGCTGCTGGCCTTGCGCGAAACGCGTCGCCGCGAGATCGCCGGCGGCCAGGATCCCCGCTTTCTGGAAGAGACGCGTCACCTCCGCGAGGACGATTCCTGGAAGGTCGCCCCCATCGCCCCCGGGCTGGAGGACCGCCGGGTGGAGATCACCGGGCCGCCCGAACGCAGGATGGCGATCAACGCCCTGAACTCCGGCGCGAACGTCTGGTTGGCCGACCTTGAGGATTCGACGACCCCGACTTGGCAGAACGTCATCAATGGACAACTGAATCTGCGAGCCGTGCTCGAGAACGATATCGACTTCGTTTCCGAAGAGGGCCAGGAATACCGGGTCACCGGTCGGACGCTGACCGAACTGCCGACCATCATGGTCCGGCCGCGCGGCTGGCATCTGCCCGAAAAGCATCTGACCATCGGTGGCAAGTCCACCTCGGGGGCGCTGGTCGACTTCGGCCTGTACTTCTTCCACAACGCGCAGCGGCTGATCTCCGGCGGACGTGGCCCCTACTTCTACCTGCCCAAGATCGAAAACCACCTGGAGGCCCGTCTCTGGAACGACGTCTTCATCAGGGCGCAGGAGCTGCTGGGCATCCCCCGGGGCACCATCCGTGCCACCGTCTTCATCGAGACCATCACCGCGGCCTTTGAACTCGAGGAGATCCTCTACGAACTCCGCGAGCATTCAGCCGGCCTGAACTCCGGTCGGTGGGATTACATTTTCTCGGTGATCAAGAACTTCCGCACCCGCGGGCCGCGGTTCGTGCTGCCCGACCGGGCGATGGTGACCATGACCGCGCCCTTCATGCGCTCCTTCACCGAGCAGCTGGTGCGGGCCTGCCACCGCCGCGGAGCCACCGCCATCGGCTCCATGAGCGCCTTCATTCCGAACCGCCGCGACGAAGCCGCCAATGCTGTCGCCTTCGAGACCGTCGCCGTCGAGAAGTCCCGCGAAGCCGCGGATGGTTTTGACGGTGCCTGGGTGGCTCACCCGGACCTGGTGCCGGTGGTGCAGGGAATCTTCGACGAGGTCATGGGCGGAAAGCCGAACCAGATCGACCGCCTGCGCGAAGACGTCACCCCCGATGACCGGGCGTTGCTCGACATCGCCGGCACCCCTGGCCTGATCACCGAAGGCGGGGTCCGGATGAACGTGGTCATCGGCTTGCGGTACATCGAGTCGTGGCTGCGCGGCAATGGGGCAGTCGTCCTGAAGAACATGATGGAGGATGCCTCCACCGCGGAGATCTCCCGTTCGCAGATCTGGCAGTGGATCTGCCAAGGCGCGGTGACCGACGACGGCGAACTGATCACCACCGAGTTCGTCGAGGAAATCGTGGAGGAAGAGTACGCCAAGATGGAGCGCTTCGAGGGTGACCGGTTCGCCGATGCCCGCGAGATCTTCGATGAGTGCGCGTTGCGGGATCACTACCCGGCCTTCCTCACCGTCCCCTCCTACACCCGGTTCCTCTGCCAGTCCAAGGCCCGGCAGATGATCGACGCCTAAATAGCCACCGCCCGCACCGTCACCCAGGTTCCCCCTCCATTGGACCCGGGTGCGGGGCGGGCGGCCCCCAAACAACGACGGACCCCATGTGGCAGAGCAGCCGGGGTCCGTCGTTCTTTTAACGGTGGGCCTAGATGTCGTCCTCGTAGGCGGGCCCGCCCTCGCCCTCCCAGGTTTCCAACCGGCGGACCTTCGACGCGTTGTATTTGCGCCGGACCCCCCGTCCGGCATCCTCGTCCTCTTCGACGAAGACCGCGCCGTACTGCTCCAAGGCATGTCGCAGCATGGCGTTCTGTTCGAGGGTTAGATCCTGGTTGCCTTTTTCGAAGGCACGGATCTGTTGCTTCTCCAGCCCTGCAGCCCGGCCAATGACCTTGCTCGAGACCTGGGTGATGGCGCGGGCTGCCCGGGCCAGATCGGCGGGAATGAATGTTGATGGGTTCGTCATGAGTTGATCATCCCAGTCTTCGTCGGCGAAGTCAGTTGCCCCGGCCACGCGGGGGAACGCCAGTAGGCTGGATGACGGCCCCGGACGGACCGGATGGCCGGAAAAGGTGGGGAGCAAGCCCATGGACATCACCTCCGGGGACGGCGTCGATGCGCCCACCGGCGAACTGCCGGGTCAGGGATCGTCGGCAGCATGGGCCGTCACCTACCTCTTCTCTCCTGTCGTCCTGGTGAGCGCCTATCTGCTGCTGATGCCGTGGCGAAGTCCGGAAACCACCTGGCTGCAGGCCGTCGTGGCCCTGGTCTTCACCACGGGTCTGCCCTGGTTGGGCGTGGTGTGGATGAGGCATAGCGGACGAGTCACCGATCTGCATGTTCGCGAGCGGTCCCAACGCTGGCCGGTTTTCGTTCTCGCCGGGGCCTCCCTGCTCGTCGGTTGTGGTGCGTTGCTGCTGCTGCGCGCGCCGTCGTCGGTCTTCACTACGCTGGCCCTGATTCTGGCCGGTCTGCTGATCTGCCTGGTGGTGAACCTGCGCTGGAAGATCTCCGTCCATACGGCGGTCGCCGCCTTCATCTGGCTCACCGTCTTCTCCGGCCCGGACTGGGGTCCGGCAGCCGCCTTGTTCATGACCCTTCTGGTCGGTTGGTCCCGCCTGGAACTCCGACGCCATACTCCGGGCCAGGTGCTCGCCGGTGCGCTGGTGGGTTGTGCAGTATTCGTGGCCGGTTTGGCCCTCTCCTGAACGGCTGATCCACACGGGCCGGTGCCCGCACCCGCCGCCGGCAGAACGCTTATAGGATGGCGGAAACCACCCGCCAGGGCAGGCCCCGGCGCAACACTTGTGAACGGAGCACGTTGGTACTTCGCGTTTTGGTCCCTTCCGCCGCGTTGGCGCACGACATCAGCGGCCCGGGAGTCCAAGCCATCATCTGGCATATCGACACCGATACCTCCCCTGCCCCGGCAGCCGATGTCCTGGTCACCGAGCGGCCCCGCTTCCCGGCCCACCGTTCCCGGGTCTCGGCCATCCCCGGCCTGCGTCACGTCCACCTGCTGTCCATCGGCTACGAATGGGTCCTGGAGCATCTGCCTGCCGGGACCACGCTGAGCAATTCGCGGGGGGCCGTCGAAGACGCCACCGCCGAACATGCCCTGGCCCTCATCCTCGCGTCCTTACGCGATCTTCCGGTCGCAGCCCAACAGCAACACCGGCATCACTGGTCGCCGCTGTGGACCACCTCGTTGCATGGTTCGGTGGTCATGGTTCTGGGCTATGGCGGGGTGGGCCAGGAAGTGGCTGCCCGATTAGAGCCCTTCCGCCCGGCGGCAGTACTTCCCGTCGCCAGCCGCCAACGCACCACCGCAACCGGAGTGCAGGTGAACGGGACGCAGGAGCTGCCGGCGCTTCTGCCCCGAGCCGACGTCGTCGTGGTGACCCTGCCCCACCAGGAAAGCACCGAACGGCTCGTGGACGCCGCCTTCCTGGCCGCGCTGGGCGACGGCGCCCTCTTGGTGAACATCGGCCGCGGCGCGGTCGTGGACACCGACGCATTGGTCGCCGAATTGCAGGCCGGCCGGTTACGGGCCGCCCTGGATGTCACCGACCCGGAGCCGCTACCGGCCGGGCATCCGCTCTGGGACGCCCCCGGATGCCTGCTCACCCCGCATATGGCCGGGAACACCCATGAATTTTTGCGCCGGTCCGCGGCCTTGACCGTCGAGCAGGTCCGCCGTCTGGCCAGTGGCCGGGAACCTCTTCACCTGGTGCGGTAAACGCCCTGCGCGTAGCGCCGGGAAGTAGCAGACCGCTGCGCCAAAAACCAGTCAAAAGTCACGATTTTCCGGGCTCTTTGCGCGCTTGGCCCCGCTTGAGCCAACAGCGTAAACCCAGTTTGCAACTTACTGTCCTGAGGACAAGAATAGGTTTTTCGGCACCACGAGCAGTTAGAGGTCCACCCGTATGCAGAACAGCCCGGTCACCTACGCAGAGAAAGCCGAGCCGGGCAGATTCCGCCGCTGGTACTCCTCGCTCCACCCCTCCCTGCAGCTCATCGGCATGCAACTGTATATGCCGCTGTTCTTCATCATCATGTTCTCGCTGTGCTACATCGCTGCGTTCAATCACATCGCCCCGCATGACATCCCGGTTGCCGTTAATGGCCCGACGGCCAGCATCCAGAAGATCGCCGACGAGGCAGTTCCCGGAGGCGTCGAATACCTCCACTACGACGACGCCGCTTCCATCCGCGAGGCGGTAGTGACCGGGGAAGTCGGCGCCGGTTTCGACACCGAGACCCACACGATTCTGCTCGCCGGCGCCCACCAAGCACAGGCCTCGGCCATTCTGCCCGAACTGCTCTCCCCGCTGCTGGGTGCCCCCGACAATCCTCCAGCGGTCGAGGACCTGGCCCCGCTGCCCGCGGGGGACGTGGGGATGACCCCCATGTATTTGATGCTCGTGATGTGCATTGCCGGCTACCTGACCGCCATGTTCATCGGCATGATGGGTGGGCCGCTGCGACATAAGACCCGGCTCACCGTCATCGTCGGCCTGGCGCTGGTGCTCTCCCTGCTCATCGACGTGCTGGTCGTCCCGGTCCTGGGCGCCATCTCCGGGGAGTTCTTCCTGCCGCTCTGGGGGCTGATGTGGGCCTGGATCGTGGCCGTCGGGCTGGCGGTCAACGGGCTGAGCTACTTCTTCGGCAGGTTCATCACGATGCCCGCCCTGACCATCTTCGTTTTCGTCTCCATCCCTGCCTCCGGGGCTGCCTTCCCCGAATGGCTGATGCCCCAGCCGTTCAGGGCCTTGAACCCCTTCGTTGTGGGTAGCGGGATCACCGAAATGCTCAAACGGATGATCTACGACGTCGGCCCCGGGTACTGGCGGGGCTGGATCATGTTGGTCGCCTATGCCGGCATCGGATTGCTGCTGGCCTGGGTGGGCAAACGGAGGTGGGAGAACAAGCGGGTGCACAACATCACCACCGGGGCCACCACCATGTTCGGGGACGCGCAGGCCGCCAACCGCACCTTCATGATCGCCGAACGTGACGAGGTCCTCTCCCGTCACGGGCTGGAATCCACCGAAACCGGGACCATCATGGTCGTCGACCGCCCCGGGGCCAGTCGGGCGGACTGGAACCCCGATGACGACGCCCAACGACGGGGCGGTGGCCCCGACCCAACGCCCACCGACCCGAGCTTCGACAGCGGGCCCTCGGGGCTGGAATCCGACTTCTCCACCCTGCCCCGGCCACCCAAGCACCGGGAATAGTCACGCCCCCGCGTGCCGTTGACCCCCGTGTCCCCCCATCTCAGGAGTACCCCCATGGATCTGTTTGCCCCGCTCACCCTCGGCGACCTCGACCTGCCCAACCGGCTGGTCATGGCGCCACTGACCCGGTCACGTTCACGCGTTGACGGGGTACCCAACGACGACGTCGTGGAGTATTACCGCCAACGGGCCTCGATGGGCCTGATCGTCAGTGAAGGAACCTACCCCAGCCAGACCGGCCAGGGATTCGTTCGCCAGCCCGGACTGGTCACCGACGAACAGGTCGCCGGTTGGAAGCGCGTCACCGACGCCGTCCATGCCGAAGGCGGACTGATCATCGCCCAGGTCATGCATGCCGGGCGGGTCACCCACCCCGATATCACCGGCACCGAGGATATCGTGGCTCCCAGTTCGATCGCCGTGGACGGCACGACCCGCACCTACACCGGCAAGCATCCCTACCCGGCCCCACGGTCGCTGGGAACCTCCGAGCTGGCCGGCATCGTGGAGGAGTTCGTCCAGGCCTCGAAGAACGCGATCGCCGCGGGCTTCGACGGGGTGGAACTCCACGGCGCCAACGGCTACCTGCTCCATGAATTTCTGGCCCCCTCGGCCAATACACGCACCGACGCATACGGCGGGTCCCCGGAAAACCGGGCCCGCCTGGTCATCGAGGTGGCCACCGCGGTGGCCGGAGCCATTGGTGCCGGACGGACCAGCCTGCGGATCTCCCCGGAACACAACGTCCAAAGCACCCTGGAGGAGGATCACGACGACGTCGCGGCCACCTACGGCGCCCTGGTCGACGGAATTGCCCCGCTGGGACTGTCCGCGCTGAGCATCCTGCATCGGGAGCCGACCGGGGAGCTGGCGCAGGACCTGCGTTCACGCTTCGGTGGCCCCGTGTTGTTGAACTCGGGGTTCGCGGCCATCACCACCGTCGAAGACGCCCGGGAACTGACCTCCAGCGGCTGGGCCGACGCCGTCGTCGTGGGCCGCCCCGCGATCGCCAACCCCGATTTGGTGCGTCGCTGGCGTGAAGACCTGCCGCTGAACGAGCCGAACCAGGCGACCTTCTACACCGAAGGACCCACCGGGTACATCGACTACCCGTTCTGGCAGAACTAGCAGCCACCCGATAGCCGCGGGAATAGTCGACGGCGCGGAGAGGTTGAAGTATCCATGACTTCTCCGCGCCTTTCCGTCGATATCTGGTCCGATATTTCCTGCCCCTGGTGTTTCATCGGCAAACGCCGTTTCGAAGCAGCCCTGGCCACGCTTCCCTTCCGCGACAGCGTGGACGTGACCTGGCACAGCTACCAGCTCGATCCCTCGCTGCCGGCCCACTACGACGGCACCGAATTCGAATACCTTTCAGAAAAGAAGGGGATGGATCCGGACCAGGTGAAGCAGACGCTTGAACACGTCGCCGCACAGGCGGCCGCAGAGGGACTTCACTACGATTTCGGGAACCTCAAGGTGGCCAACTCGTTCACCGCCCACCGCTTGCTGCATCTGGCCGCCGCGCACGGGGTGGCCGGTCAGGTCAAGGAGGCGCTGCTCTCCGCCCAGTTCGAACAGGGCCTTGATACCGGGGAGGCAGCAGTGCTGCGCCGGATCGGCACCGCAGCGGGACTGGCCGAGGAGGACGTCGTGGGTGTCGTGGAATCGGATAGGTACACCGCGGAGGTCCAGGCCGACGTCGCCCAGGCCCGCGCCTTGGGTGTTACCGGTGTGCCGTTCTTCGTCCTGGACATGAAGTACGGGATCTCGGGGGCCCAACCGGCAGAGGTTTTCGCGGAGGCGCTGACCACCGCGTGGAACGAGATCTCGCCGCTGTCCATGGTCAACGCAGGACATGATGCCACCACCGGAACGGACGCCCCGGCCTGCGGACCGGAGGGCTGCAACTAGCAGGACCCGCCGGCCGCCGTCGTCCCTTCGGCTATTTGTCCTTTGTTTCGGGGGCCGGTGAGGGTTTGGCCTTTTCGGTGGCAGCAGCAGATTCCTTGGCTTGCTTGCGGGCTTCCTTCACCGCGATCGGGCAGCTGAGCTGACCGTCGGCAGTATCGACCTTCTTCTGCGGCACCATCGATTCGGGTTTGTACTTCTTGCCGATCACGAAGTCGATGGTGTCGGCGCTGCGTTTGGGCTTCTTCACGTATTCCGTGCCCTTGATATGGCGTTGGACGCTCAGTGCGTTGGCCCTGCCCTTGGTCCCCGAAACCACGGTGCCCACCACCTTGGGGTTCTTCAACTTCCCGTTGGCGACCTTGCCGATTTTGAAACCGCGCTCCTTCAGGGACTGTGCCGTGGCTGCGGCGAGCCCGGCAGTCGTGGTCGCGTTGTAGACGTTGACCGTGATGTCCTTCGGCTGGGCATATTTCAGCTCTTCCTGCGGGCAGACGGCGGCAGCCGGATCCTTGGCCTGCGCTGTTGCCGTTGCCGTTGCCGCCGGCGCGGGTTCAAGAGCCGGGATGACAATTTCCCCGGTCTTGACCAGGTAGGCGAGCACGAGTGCGGTGATCACCAGGGCGACAAGCAGGCCCAACACCATGCCGTGCAGCAGCCGACGGCGGTAGTAGCGCGGATTCTCCACCCGTTCGGGATCGTTATCCGAGAACCCCTCATCCAGATCTTCCTCGGTGACGATCCGTTGGCCATGCCAATCGGTCGGGTCGCGTTCGTCGCTCATGGGGTCACGAATCCAAGACCAGGACGCGGGCGTGCATCACCGAACGCTGGTGCAAGGCCGTCCTGACGGCCCGGTGGAGACCGTCTTCCAGGTACATGGTGCCTTTCCACTCCACCACATGCGGGAAGAGGTCCCCGAAGAACGTGGAGTCCTCGGCCAACAACGCCGCCAGGTCCAGGGTCGCCTTGGTGGTCACCAATTCATCGAGGCGCACCTGACGGGGGGCAACGACTGCCCAGTCCTTCGGCGTCACGAGGTTGTGGTCGGGATATGGGCGGGATTCGCCGACTGCTTTGAAGATCACTGCTCCAGCTTAGGGAACACCACCCCAATGTGAAACGACGACCTGCCGGTGCACCCTGTCAAGGGTTCTGACACACGAGGCAATATGACGGAACGGGGCGTAACCGTTGCTGTCCAGACATGGCCAACACGCCCTAACGTTACGGCCATGAACTTTGTGCGAACCTCAGTGCCCGTTCTTGATTTCTCGACGGCCCGCCAAGCCGACGGCTGCTTCAACCCCGACTTCATCGACACCCTGCGTGCCGCAAGCCATCAGGTCGGGTTCTTTCAACTCACCGGATTCGGTGCCGCCGAAGGCCAGACCCAGGAACTGCTGCAGACCATGGAGGCCTTCTTCAACCTGCCCCTGGCCGAACGACTGAAGCTGGACAACCGCACCTCAGCCCAGTTCCGCGGCTACACCCGGCTGGGCAAGGAAATGACCCAGGGCCGGGCCGACTCCAGGGAACAGATCGACTATGGCCCCGCACGAGACAAACTCGACAGCTACCCGCAGGAGCGCCCCTACCTGAACCTGCAGGGCCCCAACCAGTGGCCGGACGCTTTCCCCGAACTTGAGCGCGTGGCCATGGCCTGGGCCGAGCTGATGTCGCGGGTCGGTGCGGAACTCCTCGCAGCGATCTCCGTGTCGCTGGGACTGCCCGAAAACCATTTCGAGGCACCGTTCCAGCACAGCCCAGCCTGGATGGGCAAGCTGGTCCACTACGTCGGAGGGCAGGTCCCCGAGGCCGGGAGCCAAGGTGTGGGCCTGCACGCAGACTATGGTTTCGTGACCCTGCTGCTCCAGGACGAGGTCGGCGGGTTGGAGGTCCAACCGTACGGGCAGGAGGATTGGATTCCGGTGGAACCGATCCCCGGCGCGCTGGTCGTCAACCTCGGTGAAATGCTTGAAGTCGCGACCAACGGCTACCTGATGGCCACGATCCACCGGGTGACGGCACCACCAGCCGGCGTCGACCGCTATTCGGTTCCCTTCTTCTGGTCCCCCCGACTGGATGCGGTGATCGATACGGTCCCGCTCCCGCCGGAGTTGGCCGCCCAGGCCCGCGGTGTCTCCGACGACCCGACCAATCCGATGCTCTCCTCCTACGGCGCCAACGTTCTCAAGGGGTGGTTGCGGGCCCATCCGGAAACCGCAGCCATCCACTATCCCGATCTGGCGACCTAGGAGCGGTACTGCCCCGGAACCGGACGTAAGGTATTGCCATGAACGAGACCACCGCAGTCGACAGCAGGACCATCCGTGGCGCAGTCCTGGAGACGATCGGGGCCGCCAGCCCCTTTGCCGCCTCCACTCCCCTGCGGATCCAGGAACTCACGCTGGCCGCCCCCGGTCCAGGTGAGATCCGGGTGCGTGTCGAAGCCGCCGGTGTCTGCCACTCGGACCTCTCCGTGGTGGACGGCAACCGAAGGCGCCCGGTGCCGATGCTCCTGGGCCACGAAGCCGCAGGGATCGTCGAGGAACTCGGGGCCGGTGTGCATGATCTGGCCCTCGGCCAACGCGTGGTCATGGTTTTCCTGCCCCGTTGCGGTGAATGCGCCGAATGCGCCACCGACGGCAGGCTCCCCTGCTCGGCCGGCAGCGCCACCAATAACACCGGCGAACTCTTGGGCGGTGGACGACGGCTGAGCCGCAGAACCGCGGAAGGTACCGAACCGGTGCACCACCATCTGGGCGTCTCCGGTTTCGCCACCGCTGCCGTGGTGGACCGTCGATCGGTGGTGCCGGTGGACGCTGACGTGCCGGCGGGAATCGCCGCGGTTTTGGGTTGCGCCGTACTCACCGGCGGAGGGGCTGTCCTGAACGCCGCACGGCCCGGCCCCACGGATGACATCTTCGTGGTCGGTCTCGGCGGGGTCGGGATGGCCGCGCTCATGGTCGCCCGCGCCCTCACCTCCGGCCGGGTCACCGGTATCGACCAGCAAACCGAGAAGCTGGAGTTGGCCCGGGAACTCGGCGCCGACGAGGCCCTCACCCCGGAGCAGGCCATCGGGCGCGGGCTGTCGGCACCATTCGTCATCGAAGCTGCCGGCCACCCGGTGGCTTTCGAGACCGCCGTTGACCTCACCGGCCCCGGCGGGACGACGGTGACGGTCGGGCTACCGGCACCCGATGCCCTCTCACGGATCAGCCCCTTGGGCCTGACAGCACAGGCCCGATCGATCATCGGCTGCTACCTCGGTTCCGCGGTGCCTTCGCGCGATATTCCGCGATTCGTCGCTTTATGGAGGGCCGGGAAACTCCCCTTGGAACGGCTCATCACCCGACGTATCGGCTTGGAAGAGATCAACGAGGCCATGGACGAACTCGCCGCGGGCCGGGCGGTCCGGCAAGTCATCGAGTTCTAGCCGTTGCGTCCCAGCCGCTGGCGCGCCGTATGCGTGCCCCGCCCGATGCGAACCCTGCGCGTGGCGGCCCCGAGCCCGAAGAGCGGCATATCGGTATAGACACTCTCCTGATCGGTGACCTTCACCCGGTAGGTCTCATGCCAGATTCCGACGTCGCCGCTGCCTGCCGACTTCTTCGTGAACCGGCGCCAGGCTCCCAGATGCGGCGCATCCTGAGCGGAGGCGAAACGCTGCAGGTCTTCGGGGCTGCGCCAATAACTCAAAAGAATCGTGGTCCGGCCGAGCCATTGGTGGTAGCCCAGCAGACCGGCATCAGGATCTGCCGCCAAATGAGCCAGCATCCGGGGCATGGCAGCCACGATCGGAAGCACCGCGGGCAGGTTCCACCACTTATTGGCCCGCATCCCGATCAGGAACACGGTGATTTCCTCCTGATCCGGGGTGGCAGTGAATCTTCCGGGGTTCACGGTTTTCGTCATGGCCATCGCCTCTCACTGCGTCATAACACTGTTATAGAACGATGTTATGGAATACTTGGCCTCATGGCAAGACCTTTGACTCATGATGCTGCGTTGCGTGAAACCTTGCTCGGCACGGCGACCGAACAGATCACGCGGCTCGGCCACGGAAATTTGGTGCTGCGTGATGTGGCCGCGGCCGCCGGAACCTCCACCAGCGCCATCTATGCGCTGTTCGGTGGGAAGGCCCAGCTGCTCACGGCGGTCATCAACGAGGCCTTCGTCTCTTTCGGCCATTCCCAAGAGATGGCCGCACCCGAGGGGATGACCGCCCTGGGGCGGGCCTACCGCGACTGGGCCCTGGAGCACCCCGCCCTCTATGGGCTCATGTTCGGTGGTGCGCTGGTCGCCGGGATCGACTGCCCGGCATCCCCCGACGTCGCCGCTTCCGCGCTGGGGCCACTCCACGCAACCGTGACCGCTACCCTTCGACGCAGCGGCTCCAGCCAGTCGGCCCGTTTGGCGACCACCACCATCTGGGGGCAGGTCCACGGGCTGGTCTCGCTGGAACTGGCGCAGGTTCCGCTGCCGGGAAACACCGCATGGGACGAGGCCTACGAGGCAACCTTACGCAGCATCGTCGGCCTCTACGGCGAGCGCTAGAGAGCTGCCCGCACCGCCTCGACGAGTTCATCGGCAAGCGGCTCCACATTGGAGGCAAAACGGCCCAGAACCACCCCGTCGGCACCGACGAGGAACTTCTCGAAATTCCATCCGATATCCCGGACCTCGCCGGTGGGGTAGGCGGTGAGCTCGCGGTAGAGCGGGTGCGCCTCGGGCCCGTTGACGTCGGTCTTCGTGGCCAACGGAAACGTCACCCCATAGTTGACCTGGCAGAACTCTTCGATGTCTGCGTCCGTCCCCGGCTCCTGGCCCATGAACTGGTTGCTCGGCACCCCCAGCACCACCAGGCCCTGGTCCCGATAGGTCGTATAGAGCTCCTCGAGGCCCGCATACTGCGGGGTGAAACCACATTTGGAGGCGACATTGACGACCAGGACCGTCCGATCGGCGAAGGCCTCCCCGAAGGTCGATGTTGTTCCGTCGTTGAAGGTGATGGCGATATCCCGCAGGGCCGAAATCCTCTGGCTCATGATGTCCTCTCGGTCACGGGTTCTTTCCTTCAGCCTAGCCACCAGTCCCGGCTCGCGGGCCTCCTTCAGCGACCGGCGAACCGGTTGACGCGCTGCACCGAATCGGGGTGGGCGGCCAAGGCGGCAATGCTGCGAGTTTCGGCCTCCAGATGTGCCGCGTAGCCAGCGAACATTCCCGCCCGGAGCAGTGCCTTCGTCGGCCCCAGAGCCTGGACGGCGCCTTGCAGGAACCCGTCCTCGGCCACGGTGAGTTCTCCCGCGAAGACTGCCGACGGGGCGGAGGCGTTGGCCAACCCCCATTCCACGGCCTCGTTGCCCGAGAGCTTGCGTCCGCCCAGGGTCAGGTCCACGGCCCGCTGATGGCCCACCGCCCCCGGCAGCAGGTAGGAGACCCCGGTATCAGGGGTGAATCCCAGGCCCGAGTAGGCGGCCATCAGTGTCGCTTCCTCAGCCACCAGAACCCAGTCGGCGTTGAGCACCAGCCCCAGGCCGGCCCCCGCAGCCACCCCGTTGACCCCGGCCAGCACCAGCAGCCGGGATCCGACCAAGGCCAGAGCCAGTTCGTGGGCCGCCTCGGCCAGCGCGGCAATGAACGCCGAGCGTTCGGCGGGCGGGGATCCTGCCATATGCCCCACGTCCCCTCCCCCGCAGAAGAACCTTCCGGCCCCGGTCAACGTCAGCACGTAGACCTCGGGCTCGGCCTCGGCGGCCCGGACGGCAGCCAACAGCTGGCGGGCGAGGGCGAGGTCCAGCACGTTTCCGCCCTCGGGGCGTTGCAGGACCAGGCGGATCACGCCGGGCCGGCGTTCGATGCCGATCGCCGGCAGGTCGTCCCCGGTCGTCTCGGCGCTCACTTCCCTGTGCTCCGTTCTGCGCGAAGTTCTCGTTTCAGCAGTTTTCCTGACTGGTTGCGGGGCAGCTCGGCCACGAAGTCCACCCGCTTGGGCACCTTATAGTCGGCGATCCGACTCCTGACATGCGCGCGGATGCCTTCGGCCGTCAGGGAAGCACCGTCCTTGAGGACGACGACGGCGGTAATGGCCTCGATCCACCGCTCATCGGAAATCCCGACGACGGCGACTTCAGCGACTTCGGGCAGCTCGTAAATGCAGTCCTCGACCTCGCGTGGGGGTACAAGCACGCCGCCGGTATTGATGACGTCCTTGATCCGGTCGACCACCTGGATATAGCCCTGCGCATCCCGGGTGACCTGGTCCCCGGATCGGAACCACCCGTCCACGAAGGCCGCGTAGGTGGCGTCCGGTTGGTTCCAGTATCCGGTCATCAACTGGGGTGATCTGTACTGGATTTCTCCGGGTTCACCGGGGACGGCGATCGCCCCGTCAGCGGTCATGACGCGGGCTTCAACGTTGTAGACCGGTAATCCGCAGGAGGCGGGGCGGGCGTCATGTTCTTCGGGACGCAGGACCGTGCACAACGGACCCAGCTCGGATTGCCCGAAGCAGTTGTAGAAGCCGATCCGCGGGTAGCGCGTGCGCAGTCGTGCCAACACGGTGACGGGCATGATGGAGGCCCCGTATTGGGCTTTGACCAGTGACGACAAATCTTTGGTTTCCATCTCCGGATGGTTGCTCAGGGGCACCCATACGGTGGGGGCGAGGAACAGCGAGCCAATATGTTCCTCCTCCACCAGGCGCAGGATCTGCCCGATATCGGGGCGTGCAATCAACCGGATGGTCGCCCCGAGGGAAAGATACGGCAGCAAGAAGACATGCATGGCCGCCGAGTGATAGAGCGGCATCGCCACGAGCGGCCTGTCCTGCGCGGTGAAATCCAGGGCGATGACCGACGAGACGTACTCGGCGACCAGGGCCTCGTGGGTCATCATCGCCCCCTTGGGGGCCGAGGTGGTGCCCGAGGTGTACAGCAATTGCACGACGTCGCTGCCCTCCACGGCCACGTCGACCTGGGTGGCGGTGACGCTGGTGTCCAGTGCCGTCGCCAAAACGGAGCGTCCGCCGTCTTCCGCTCCGGGAAGCATCGGCCACACCTCGTGGACTTCCGTCGCCCGGCCTGCCGTGCGGACCTGATCCACGAGCGGCAGCAGGCCGGTATCGGCGACAAGCAGGCTGGCCCCCGAATCCTCCACGATGTAGGCCAGCTCATCACCCTTGAGCGCGAAGTTCACCGGCACATGCACCAGTCCGGTGGAGGCGCACGCCAAATAGAGGATCGCGTAGGCGTCCGAGTTCATCCCGTAGGCGGCGACCCTTGCACCCCGGGGAAGCCCCGCGAGCATGAGCCGGTGGGCGACCCGGTGGACGGCGGTTTCGAATTCGGCGTAGGTCCACCGCCGGTCTTCGAAGAGCAGGGCGGTCGCCGCTGGATTGCGCGAGATGGAACGGCGCAGCACCGCACCGATGGTATTGGCCCTCCCGCTCGGCGTGGTTGATGCGTTCATGGTGTTCTTCCTCCCGCGGATCGGCCCGATAGTGGGCCCCAGTGTGGCTCACTTCACAGGCTAGTCCGGCCCCACGGCACCCGCCACAGTCCCCGCGGAACAACGTTCCGGCCACGGCCTCCGCCGCGCAGGCCGCGTGACCGGTGTTTTCCGATAGGAATCATTAGTAGTACCGTGTGTTACATCACACGCACTGCTTTGTGCAGCCCACCTGCACAACGAGGCCAATAAGGGAGTACCTACCATGACCACATCAAAACGTGCCTTCAGATTGGCACTGGCCACGGCGGGCATCGGCGCGCTGTCGCTCTCCGCATGCACCGGGCCCGTCGACGACTCCGGTGGCGACAGCGGCGGGGACAGCGGGCCGAAAGTCACCGTCGGAACCACCGACAAGATCGTCTCCCTTGACCCGGCAGGTGCCTACGACAACGGCTCGCTGACGGTCATGACCCAGGTCTACCCCTTCCTGTTGAACTCCAAGCCAGGCAGCGCCGAACCGGAACCGGGAATCGCCACATCGGCGGAGTTCACCTCGCCCAAGGAATTCACCGTCAAGCTCAAGGACGGGCTGAAGTTCGCCAACGGCAACGACCTCACCTCCTCCGATGTGAAGTTCAGCTTCGACCGCGTGGTGTCCATTGACGACCCGCAGGGTCCTGCGGCACTACTCACCAACCTGGACCGTGTCGAGGCACCCGATGACTCCACCGTTGTGTTCCACCTGAAGGCCGGCAACGACCAGACCTTCCTCGGGGTGCTCACCAGTGCGACCGGCCCGATCGTGGATGAGGAGGTCTTCTCCAAGGACAAGATCACCCCCGATAACGAGATCGTGAAGGGCAAGGCCTTCGCCGGCCAATACGAGATCACGAACTACACGAAGAACGAGTTGGTCACCTATAAGGCCTTCGATGGTTATAAGGGGTTGCTGGACAAGCCCAAAACCGACACCGTGGACTATAAGTACTACACCAGCGCCAACAACCTGAAGCTCGACATCCAGCAGGGCAACATTGATGTCGCCTTCCGCAGCCTGGCGGCGACCGATATTGCCGACCTGGAAAAGGATGACAAGGTCAAGGTCCATAAGGGCCCCGGCGGCGAGCTGCGCTATGTGGTCTTCAACTTCAACACCATGCCGTTCGGGGCCAAGACCTCGGATGCCGATCCGGATAAGGCCCTGGCCGTCCGTCAGGCCATGGCGGATTCCATCAACCGGCAGGACATCGCCACGCAGGTCTATAAGGACACCTACACCCCCGTGTACTCCTTCGTCCCCACCGGCCTGCCCGGTGCGACCGAACCCCTGAAGGAAATGTACGGTGACGGCGACGGCGGCGCGGATGTTGATCGCGCCAAGAAGCGCCTGAAGGATGCAGGGGTCAAGACCCCCGTGGAGCTGAACATCCAGTACAACGCCGACCACTATGGTCCCTCCTCCGGCGAGGAGTATGCGATGGTGAAGTCGCAGCTGGAGGACACCGACCTATTCAAGGTCAATCTGCAGTCCACCGAATGGGTCCAGTACAACAAGGACCGGACCCAGGACGTCTACCCGATCTACCAGCTCGGCTGGTTCCCGGATTACTCGGATGCTGACAACTACCTGACGCCGTTCTTCACGCCAGACAACTTCTTGGCCAACCACTACGACAATAAAAAGGTCGGCTCGCTCATCGCGAAGCAGCAGGTGACCAAGGACAAGGACAAGCGCTCCGAGTTGATCGGCGAAATCCAGACCGATGTCGCCAAGGACCTCTCCACCCTGCCCATCCTGCAGGGATCAACCGTGGCCATCGCCGGTACGGATGTTGAAGGGGTCGACAGCACCTTGGATGCCTCCTATAAGTTCCGGATCGGTGTCATCTCCAAGAAGTAGTACACCGGGTCCATGGGGGCGGGGCAGTCAGCAAGACCAACGGCTGCCCCGCCCCGCTTGCCGTCCAACGCCGGGATCCCTGGATCCGGGCCGCACGAGTATAGGTAGTTATGACAGTAATTAGCGACAGGGTGCCGGCCGGATCCGCACCGGCACAAGGGAAGAAACCCAGAAGCCAACACCTCGGCCTGATCCGTTATCTGGTGATCAGATTCCTGCTGATCATCCCCACCATGTTCATCCTGATCAGCATGGTCTTCTTCCTGATGCGAATCACTGGTGATCCGATCAGCGCCGCTCTGGGCGGCCGTTTGCCCCCGGAACAACTGGCCGATCGGATCCATGCGGCCGGCTACGACCGCCCCGTCCTCATCCAGTATTTCGATTACCTCGGAAACATCCTGCGTGGCGACTTCGGGACCACGCTCTCGGATAACCGCCCGGTGACCGAGATCCTCGCCCAGTACGGCACAGCCACTCTGGAACTGGTCATCTACGCACTGATCGTGGCTTTCATCATCGGGGTCCCCTTTGGCATGATTGCCGCCTATAAGCGCGACCGGCTCTCCGATGCCTTCCTGCGACTGTTCGCCATCCTCTGCTATGCCACCCCCGTGTTCTTCGCCGGTCTGCTGCTCAAGCTGATCTTCTCGGTGTGGCTCGGCTGGTTCCCGGTTTCCGGCAGAACCGACTATCTGGCCGAACTCTCGGGACTACGAAATCCGACCGGCCTGTATCTTCTGGACGCCCTCCGCGCCGGGAACATGACGATCGCCCTGGACGTCCTCAAACACGCAGTCCTCCCGGCCATCGCCTTGGGACTACTCATCGGCGGGGTATTCCTGCGTCTGGTCCGCACCAACCTCATCGGCACCCTGGGCTCCGACTTTGTCGAAGCCGGTAGATCGCGCGGCGTCAGCGAGTATCGACTGGTTACCAAACACGCCTATAAACCGGCACTGATCCCGATCGTCACGGTCATGGGTCTGCAGATCGCCTTGACCTTGGGCGGCGCGATCCTGACCGAGACCACTTTCGGATGGAAGGGCTTGGGCTTCATGCTCGCGGAATATCTCACCGCCCGGGACTTCGTCGCCGTCCAGGGCATCGTCATGCTCATCGCGGTGATCGTGGCGCTGACCAACTTCCTGGTGGATGTCATAGCCGCCTTGATCGACCCGAGAGTGAGGTACTGATCTTGGACACCACAACCTCGACATCTGCCCAGAAATCCGCCCGACAGCCCCGGTGGACCCGACTGCCGATCATCTCGCATTTGCGCAAGAGCGTCGGCTTGCAACGGACCATGCTGGTCATCGGGCTGATCCTCTCGGGCGCCTTGGTCCTGACAGCGATCTTCGCGCCCCTGATCGCCCCCTACGGCTACGCACAGGCCTCAGCCGACGGCACCAGTTTCGGCGCTCAGATGGCACCGAACGCAGCACATATCTGGGGTACCACCGTCGGTGGATACGATGTCTTTTCCCGCGTGATCTGGGGAGCCCAGACCGCGACATTGGTCATCATCCTCGGCGTGCTCATGTCGATCTTCGCCGGAGTGATCCTCGGGCTGGTCTCCGGATACCTGGGTGGTTGGGTCGACCGTCTGCTCGTGGTCATCGCCGACGCCATCTACGCCTTCCCGGCACTGTTGCTGGCCATCGTGATGTCGATCGTCATCAGCGGCGGCCAGTCCAACCTCTTCGGGGGGATCATGGCAGCGGCGATTTCGATCACCGTGGTCTTCATTCCCCAGTACTTCCGCGTCGCCCGCGCCGAAACCATCCGGCTCAAGGCCGAACCCTTCGTGGAGTCGGCCAAGGTGATCGGCACCTCGAACCTGCGGATCATCTCCCGGCATGTCTTCCCCAATGCCACCCGGACGATGCCGTTGATCTTCACCCTCAACGCCGCTGAATCAATCCTTACCCTGGCAGGTCTGGGCTTCCTGGGTTTCGGCATCGAACCGTCATCGGCCGCTGAATGGGGCTACGACCTCAATAAGGCCCTGGCCGATGCCACCAGTGGCATCTGGTGGACCGGGCTGTTCCCGGGTCTCGCGATCGTCCTGACCGTGCTCGGGCTGACCTTGGTCGGTGAGTCCATGAACGACCTGAACGACCCGCGGCTGCGCGGGCGGCGTCGCGCCGGAAGGAAGAAGCGCGGCGGTCCCAACGTGCCCGCTAGCGCTTATGTCAATGGAACCGGACTGGAGGTCACCAAATGAGTCACGAACGTGAATCCGGGCAGGACCCGAACCCGGCCGCGGCCGGTGGAACAAGCCCCGTCTTATCCATCTCGGGGCTCGAGGTGACCTTCGCGACCGATGGTGGCGATGTCCACGCGGTCAACGACGTCAATCTGGACGTCAAGCCCGGCGAAGTCGTCGCGATCGTCGGCGAATCCGGTTCGGGCAAGACGGTCACGGCCAAGACGATTCTGGGACTTTTGCCGGAAACGGCCACCAGTTCGGGGGCCGTCCTGGTCAACGGTTCGGATGTCCTCTCCGTCAGTGCCCACGAACTGCGTGGCCTGCGGGGCCGCGATGTCGCGATGGTCTTCCAGGAACCCTCCACCGCGCTGAATCCGGTCCACACCGTGGGCTGGCAGATCATCGAGGGGATTCGCGCCCACGCAGGATCCGGGCACCGGATCAGCCGCAAACAGGCCAAGGCCCGCGCCATCGAAGCGTTGGCCAAGGTAGGGATCCCGGATCCTGAGCACCGGGTGGATTACTACCCGCACCAGTTCTCCGGAGGCCAGAAGCAGCGCGTCGTCATTGCCGCGGCGCTGGCCTTGAATCCTGGACTCATCGTGGCAGACGAGCCAACCACTGCCCTGGATGTCACCGTGCAGGCAGAGATCCTCGAGCTGCTCCGGGAGCTGCAACATCAGGACGGAACCTCGATCGTGTTGATCACCCACAACATGGGGGTCGTCGCGGATCTGGCCGACCGCGTGGTGGTGATGTATCGCGGGGATGTCGTCGAAGAGGCACCCGTGGCGGACCTGTTCGCCAACCCACGGGAGGACTACACCAAGGAGCTTTTGGCGGCCGTCCCGCACTTGGGGCGGAACTCTGCCTCGGCTGGACTGGTGGAACGGGCCCATTCCGAGGCCGAGGTTCTGGTGCGCGCCACGGATCTGGAGGTCGAATTCCCCGGAGGGATCGGTAAATCCGGTTTCCGGGCCGTCGGTGGGGTGTCCTTCCAGATCTCTGCTGGGGAAGTGTACGGGCTGGTGGGGGAATCCGGGTCGGGTAAGACGACCATCGGACGTTCCATCGCCGGTCTGAACAAGATCACCGGTGGCAGCCTGAACGTGCTCGGCTACGAGATGCTCAACTTCCGCGAGCGGACGTTCAAACCGCTGCGCAAGGACATCGGTTTCGTCTTCCAGGACCCGGGCGCATCATTCAACCCGCATCTGACCATCGGTGATTGCGTGGCCGAACCGTTGTGGGTCCATCAGGACCCCACGGTCTCGGGCGCCCGGGACCGGGTGCGTGAACTGATGGATGCGGTCCAGCTACCCGGCCGGTTCGTGGACCGTTACCCCCATGAACTCTCGGGTGGGCAGCGTCAACGTGCCAGCCTGGCCCGGGCCCTGGCACTGAACCCGAAACTCCTGATCGCCGATGAGCCGACCAGCGCCTTGGACGTGTCCGTGCAGGCCGCGGTGCTGGACCTGTTCAAGGAAATTCAGACGGAGTACGGCTTCGCCGCGTTGTTCATCAGCCACGACCTTGCTGTCGTGGACATGCTCGCGGACTGGGTCGGTGTTCTGTACCGCGGTGAGCTGGTCGAAGAGGGAATCGGGAACCAGATCATGGGCAGTCCGCGCCACGACTACACGCGGCGCCTGATCGCCTCGCTGCCCGTGCCGGATCCCGCCGAGCAGGCCCGCCGTCGTGCGGCCAACCGCGAGCTGCTGACCGACTAGGGTCCTGCCCCGGAGCACCGTAGCGGTGGCGGCCTCGCCGTCACCGCTACGAACCCCCTGCCGGGTTCTCTTTAGCCCTTCGCCACGGCGGGA
This sequence comes from Glutamicibacter sp. BW78, assembly GCF_002332245.1. NCBI lineage: Bacteria > Bacillati > Actinomycetota > Actinomycetes > Micrococcales > Micrococcaceae > Glutamicibacter > Glutamicibacter sp. BW78. The sequence goes on along the minus strand of NZ_NRGU01000032.1, from coordinate 147,864 downwards.
ATCCGTCCACCCGCCAGCACCATATCGACCTGCCGGTCCGAGAGTTTATGGCGCAACGTGACATCCCGACCACCCAAGGTCGCCGCGACGTCGTTGCCTGCCTTCAGTTGGGCATGCAGGCCGTTGATGACCAGCCGCTCCCCCGTGGTCCCGGCGTCGTAATCTGCGGCATCGGTGAATTCCAGCGCGAGGATCCCGAAATTCGCCAGGTTCTGCCAGTGGATGCGGGCGAAGGACTTGGCGACTGCTACCCGCAATCCGAGGTAACGCGGGGCGATGACCGCATGTTCACGCGAGGACCCCTGACCGTAGTTTTCCCCGGCGATCACCGCGTGGCCGTCGTCGTTCTCCTTGGCCTGCGCCGGATAGTCGGTGTCGATGCGGGAGAAGGAAAACTCGGCGATCTTCGGGATGTTGCTGCGGAAGGGCAGCACCCTGGACCCTGCCGGCATGATCTCGTCGGTGGAGACGTTGTCGCCCATCCGCAACAGGATCGGAAGGTCCAGGTCGTCGGCGATGGCGTCGAAATCGGGAAGGCTGGAGATATTCGATCCCTTGACCAACTCGACGCGGGCCGCCTCCTCAGGCGGTAACGGTGCTTGGAGCATGTCGGAGTTCTGGCTGAACGTTTTCGGCATTTTCGGGCGCGGGTAGGCCATCTCCAGGGTGCGGCCGAGTTCGCGCGGGTCGGTGATCTTGCCGGTCAAGGCGGCAGCGGCCGCGGTTTCGGGGGAACACAACCACACGGCGTCCTCCTCGGTTCCGGAGCGGCCGGGGAAGTTCCTGGGCATGGTGCGCAGGCTGTTCCGACCGGTGGCCGGGGCCTGTCCCATGCCGATGCAGCCCATGCAGCCTGACTGGTGGATCCTGGCTCCTGCTCCGACCAGCTGGGTCAGCCAGCCGCCGCCGATCAGATCTGCCAGGACCTCGCGGGAGGTGGGGTTCACATCGACCGAGACCTGCTCGGAGGCCTGACGGCCCGCAAGGATCTCGGCGAATACCGCAAAATCGCGCAGACCGGGGTTCGCCGAGGAACCGACGACCACCTGGAAAACATCCTCCCCGGCGGCTTCCGCGACGGTGACGACGTTGCCGGGCGAGGAGGGTTTGGCGATGAGCGGTTCCAGCTCGGAAAGGTTGATGGAGTCCGTCTGGTCGTAGCCGGCCCCCGGGTCGGCCACCAGCTCCTGGAACTCGTCTTCCCGCCCGACTGCCGCCAGATATTCGCGGACCGCCTCGTCTGCGGGGAAGACGGTGGTCGTGGCCCCGAGTTCCGCCCCCATATTCGCGATGACGTGGCGGTCCATGGCCGTGAGTCCCGCGAGTCCGGGGCCGTGGTATTCGATGATCCGCCCGACGCCGCCCTTCACCCCGTGGCGGCGCAACATCTCCAGGATCACGTCCTTGGCCGACACCCAGTCGGGTAGTTCCCCGGTCAGTTCGATACCCCAGATCTCCGGCATCGCCACATAGAGCGGCTCTCCGGCCATGGCCATGGCCACTTCCAAGCCTCCAACGCCAACAGCCAGCATGCCGATGGCTCCTGCGGAGCAGGTGTGCGAATCGGAACCAACCATGGTGGCACCGGGTTTGCCAAAGCGGGATTGGTGGACCGGGTGGGAGACGCCATTACCCGCCTTGGAGAACCACAACCCGAACCGTTCTGCAGCGGATTGCAGGAACAGATGGTCCTCGGGGTTCTTCTCGTCGGTTTGCAGCAGGTTGTGGTCAACGTATTGGGCCGAAAGTTCGGTTTTCACCCGGTCGAGCCCCAAAGCCTCCAATTCCAGCATGACCATCGTCCCGGTCGCATCCTGGGTCAACGTCTGGTCGATGGAGATGCCGACTTCGGCGCCGGGGGTCATCTCCCCGTCGACCAAATGCGTTGAGATCAGCTTTTGGGCGACATTGCGCGCTGGGGTGCTGGTGCTCTGCGTGGCCATGGTGGGCTCCCTCCGGTTGACTATCCGCCACCGGCCCGGCAGCGGACCTGTCCCCATGGTAGGCACGAATTCGGGGACACGAAAGGATTGGGTTTCCGGGCAAACAGAAGCGGCCCTGACATCTTCCGATGTCAGGGCCGCTTTTGTATCCGCGGAGGATGGGGGATTTGAACCCCCGAGGGCGTGAACCCAACACGCGTTCCAGGCGTGCGCCATAGGCCGCTAGGCGAATCCTCCAGATTGCCCAAAAGAGCAGTTTCCAGCGTACCGGAAGAATCCGCGCAGACCGAATCGACACCCAGCCCGCCCATTCCGGGCCGACCGCTGCCAAATAGCTGCCGGTCCAGCGCCCCACGGGGCCGAAGCCCGGGACGGGAGAGCACGCATTTTCAGGTACACTATTTGTCGGCCCCTCATGTGGTGTCATCCCGTCGAACTCCCCCAGGACCGGAAGGTAGCAAGGGTAGGTGGGCTCTGGCAGGTGCATGAGGGGTCTTTACTTTTCCCACCGCCGCGCGATGAGGAGGTCACCATGGGCGCCGGACGCTACGCCCCCAGCCCCTCGGGTGAATTGCATGTGGGGAACCTGCGCACCGCCGTGCTGGCTTGGCTTTTTGCCCGCTCCACTGGCCGGGACTTCCTGCTGCGGGTGGAGGATCTGGATCGCGCCCGCGCCGGCGCCGAAGAGGTCCAGTTGGCCGATCTGCACGCCATCGGCATCGATTGGGACGGCGCCGCGGTCCGCCAGACCGAAAGGGCCGAGGGCTACGACGCCGCCATCGCCGCCCTGCAGCAGGCAGGCCTGCTCTATGAATGCTTCTGCACTCGACGCGATATCGCCGAAGCCCCCTCGGCGCCGCATGCCGCCCCCGGCGCCTACCCGGGGACCTGCCGCGAGTTGAACGAGGCCGAACGGGCAAGCCGCCGGCAGCTGCGCCCGGCAGCACTTCGGCTACGCACCGACGTCGTGCAGTTCACCATCACCGATACCCTCCACGGGCCATACACCGGGGTCGTGGATGACTTCGTCGTCCTCCGTAATGACGGCGTCCCCGCCTATAACCTTGCCGTCGTCGTTGATGACGTCCTCCAGGGAGTCGATCAGGTGGTTCGTGGTGATGATCTGCTGCCCTCCACCCCACGTCAGGGGTACCTCGCCACGCTGCTCTCCGGTCTGGGCGGAGACTTCCACGGCGCAAAACTGCCCGAATACGTGCATGTCCCGTTGGTCCTGAATGAACACGGCCAACGCCTCGCCAAACGGGACGGTTCGGTCACGTTGGCACAGCTGGAACCTGAAGGTTTCCCCCCACAGCGGGTGCGCGCCCGCCTGCTGGAATCGTTGGGACTTCCGGGTGCTTCATTGACCGCCGCGCTGGCTGCCTTCGACCCTTCCGACCTTCCACGTGATCCGTGGGTCTTCGGCGGGTTCACTGCGGGCACCCCGGGGATGCAATGAGCCCGGCGGAACGGATAGGCTTCGACTCGTGAGTACAGCCCTTTACCGTCGTTACCGTCCGGACGCCTTCTCGGACGTGATCGGGCAGGAGCATGTCACCACCCCACTGATGGCTGCCCTGTCCAAGAACCGGGTGAACCACGCCTATCTCTTCTCAGGTCCGCGCGGTTGCGGCAAGACCACCTCGGCCAGGATCCTGGCCCGTTGCCTGAACTGCGCCCAGGGTCCGACGGCGGAACCCTGCGGCACTTGCGATAGCTGCCTGGAGTTGGCCACCGGCGGATCCGGCTCCCTGGATGTCATCGAAATCGATGCTGCCTCCCATGGCGGCGTCGACGACGCCCGCGACCTGCGCGAACGCGCCACCTTCGCCCCGGTGCGCGACAGGTACAAGATCTTCATCATCGACGAGGCCCATATGGTGACCTCGGCCGGCTTCAACGCGCTGCTCAAAATCGTCGAGGAGCCGCCGGAGCACATCAAATTCATCTTCGCGACGACGGAACCAGATAAGGTCATCGGGACCATCAAGTCCCGGACGCACCACTACCCCTTCCGGCTCGTTCCCCCCGAACCCCTGATGGCCTACCTCGAGCGGCTCTGCTCGCAGGAAAACATGCCCGTGGCCCCCGGAGTGCTCTCCCTGGTCATTCGTGCCGGTGGCGGTTCGGTACGTGACTCCCTTTCCGTATTGGACCAGCTGATGGCCGGCGCCGGCCCCGAGGGACTGGACTACGAACTGGCCGTCTCCCTCCTCGGATACACGCATGCCACCTTGCTGGACGACGTGGTGGACGCGATGGCCGCCCAGGATGCGGCGACCGTCTTCTCGGCGGTCGACCGGGTCATCCAGACCGGGCACGATCCGCGGCGTTTCGTCGAGGACCTGCTGGAGCGCTTCCGCGACCTGATCATCGTGAAGGCGATGCCCGAAAGCGCCTCGCAGGTGATCCGCGGGCTGCCCGAGGACCAGCTGCACCGCATGACGCAGCAGGCCACCTTATTGGGCCATGCGGAGCTCAGCCGCAGCGCCGACGTCACCAACCAGGCCCTCACCGAAATGACCGGTGCCACCAGCCCGCGATTGCACCTCGAACTGCTCTGCGCCCGGTTGCTGCTGCCGGCGGCGGACACCACCGAACGGGGCATCAATGCCCGGGTGGACCGCATCGAACGCCGCCTCAGTTATGCCGGGGACGTCCCCGAGATCCCTGCCGGCCAACCCTCGATCGACGTTCCGGTGCGCGACGCCGGCACGCCGCAGGCGGCGACGGGTTTCGAATCCACGACCAGCCCCCAGGGGGCCGCTGCCGTCCGCGAAGCGTTGCGGGCAGCCCGCGGCAAGGACCAGCCCACCGCCGCCCCGACCGAACCCCGCCCCGTGGAGCCGGACACCGAGCCGCCCAGTGCTGCGCCGCAACCTGCCGAACCGGCAGCCGGACCGCAACCGGTCGAGACCGAAACCGCTGCGCCGTCGCCGAGCACCCCCACGGCTGCACCGCAGCCTGCTGGCACACCGCAGGAATCATCGGCCGACTGGGGGGCCTGGGGCCCCGTCGACGAGAATCCGTCACCGCCCGCCGCGGCGACACCCGCCGATCCCACGGCTGCTGCCGCATCTACCGAGGCCCAGGCCCCGGCCCCGACGGAAAACAACCGCCAGCGCACCGAAACCGCTGGCCCGGCCGACGGCGGCTCGGCTCCCAGCGCCCCGGAACAGCCCGTGGCCACCCCCTCCCCGACGCGGGAGGAACCCTCGACGCCGGTCAATGAGCCGGTGGCCCAGCCGGAACCATCCGCGGAGGAACCTGCGCCCGGCGGCACTGCCGGCACCGTGGAGATGTTCCGTCGGGCCTGGCCGGAAATCATGGACGCCCTGCGCGAAGAGAGGAAGTTCGTGTGGCTGACGATCCAGCCACATGCCTCATTGGCTGGCTTCGATGGCCGGACGTTGACGGTCGCTTTCGCCAATCCCGGACCCATGAAGGCCTTTTCCGCCAAGCAGGAGAACATCGATCTGCTCCGGGGTGCCATCAACCACATCCTGGGCGTCGCGCCCGAGATCGTCATCACCGGCGGGGGTTCCGTTCCGGCGGGTGGTTCGGGCCCAAAAGCTGAGCGCCGGCCCGCGCCGGCGTCCCGCGGCCCGGTAGCGCAGAACAGCGCCACGGCAGCACCCACGCACGCGCCGTCGACCTCCAGCAACACGGCGACCGCGGCACAGCCCCCGGCAGTCCCAGCGCCGACAGCCCGCGTACCGGCGACCCAGCCTCCGGCAGCCCCGGCTCCCGGAGGCAGCAAGCCGGAAGCCCACGCGGCATCGGGACCTGCTGCCGCCTTGCGACAGCATCGAGCCGCAACGACCAGCGCCCATCCTTCCCGTGGTGCACCCGACCGCTCACCTGATGAAGGACCCACCGACTTCGGCCCAGAGCCAGAGGACGACGGCGGCTACGACTGGGGCAGCGACACCGTGCCCGTAGCGCCCTGGGACGAACCCTCCGGCCCCGCGACGCCTGCGGCCGAACCCCCGACCCAGCGCGCCACCCGCCCCGAAGGTGAAACCTGGCAGCGTCCGGAGCCGGCAGCACCGGCTCCTGCAGCGCCCGCGCCCTCGACACCGGCAGACCAGACAGCCGGCACTCCTGTAGCACCGGCTCCTGCAGCGCCCGCGCCGGTCGGTACCTCCACTCCTGCGGCACCAGCGCCCGCCGGTTCGGCCTCACCGGTAGCGCCGGCACCGGCTGACTCCGCGGCGCCCGTGGCCCCGGCTCCCGGAGCCGTGGCCCCGCCGTCGGCCCCCGCCGTTCCCGAACGGGAAGCTCCGCAGCCCACAGCCGATAAGCCGATGAGCCGATACCAGCAGCTATTGAATCAGGCCCGGGTGAAGGATCAGTCAGCCTCAAACACCCAGGGAATAGCATCCGGCGGCGGGGCAACGCCCCCCCGGCCCCGAACGGACGTAGAATCGACCTACGTTGAGGACATTCCCAGCGACGATGACATCTCCATCGAGGAATCCGGAGTGGTCGGCCGCCCGGCGATCGAACGCCTGCTCAACGGCCGCCTGATCGAGGAGCGCAACCATGACGGCACCCCGATCATCTAGGTTCCACCCGGAGCCGTCATCCAACTTTGCAGTGTGAGGTTTCGTGTACGAAGGTGCAGTCCAAGAGCTGATCGACGAGTTCGGTCGGCTACCCGGCATCGGGCCCAAGTCCGCCCAACGCATCGCCTTCCACATTCTGGAAGCCGATCGGGAGGACATGAACCGGCTCGCTGATGCCATCCGTGCGGTCAAGGACAAGGTGAAGTTCTGCACGGTCTGCTTCAACGTCACCGAATCCGAGACCTGCAGCATCTGCCGTGATCCGCGTCGGGAAGACACGGTGCTCTGCGTGGTCGAGGAGTCCAAGGACGTCATGGCGGTCGAACGCACGCGATCCTTCCGCGGTCGCTACCATGTGCTGGGCGGCTCCATCAACCCGATCGCTGGAATCGGACCGGACCAGCTGCATATCCGTGAACTGCTCGGGCGGTTGCACGACGACAAGATTTCCGAAGTCATCATCGCGACCGACCCCAACCTTGAGGGCGAAGCAACGGCCACCTACCTGGCGCGCATGCTCTCCACCATCGGCATCAAGATCTCGCGTCTTGCCTCGGGGCTTCCCGTCGGCGGCGATCTGGAATATGCCGACGAGGTCACCTTGGGGCGGGCCTTCGAAGGCCGCCGCGTCATGTCCTGACCTGCACGGTGAGGTCCTAGCCCCCCCTCAGGGATGTCAGGTGGCGATGGGCCCCAACTGCTGGTCTTTCTCGGGCTGTTCGACGGCGGCCGTTGCCACCGTCGCGGGCACGCGGCCCGTGAGCCGGTCCAGGGTGTCTCTGAAATGTTCGCCGAGTTGTTCCACCGCAGCGTCTCCCCGCCCGGAGAGCACCAGTTCCAGGCGTTGCCGATGCACTTCACCCACGTCGGTGCGCACGATATAGCCTCGGGGATGTCCCAGGCTGGCGATACGGGTTTCCATCACCAGCGAGGTCATAAAGTGGGCCAGCCGGAGGTTCCCAGCGGCCTTCACCGTTTCGAAATGCAACTCCAGGTCCGTGTCACCGATGGCACGAGGGGACCCAGGAACGCCTTTCCCTGCATCCCATTCCTCCAGCCGTTCCAGCAGCGGGATGACGGTGGCCAGACGCCCTCGTCGAGCCTCGCGTCCCGGAAGCCCGGCCAAGGTGCGCAGCGCGGCCTCTTCGATGACCAAACGCGCGGCGTACAGGGATTCGAGGTCCTCGACACCGACCGTGGCCACCCTGAGTCCTTGTCCAGGACGGGCCACGAGCAGCCCGTCCTGGACCAGCCGCTGGGCGGATTCACGCAGCGAACCCCGGCTCACCCCCAATTGTTGGGCGACGATGGCCTCATGGAGTTGGCTTCCCGGCAGGAGCAGCCCATCGTAGATCGCGTTGCGGAGCTGAGCGGTGATCAGATCGACCGTGGAAGACCGTTGCACGCGTGCCATGTTCGGTGCCGTTGAGTGCTGCCCTATGGGCATTGGAAGTTCCCTCTCTGCCGCTCGCGGCGTGCGGGAGCTCGCACCTTGGAGGGGTCTGCTACCGGATCCGTGGGGTTCGATCGTAACTTAATCGTGATTGTGGAGCTGTTCGCGTGTTTCCGGACGAGCAGAAGACACGAATTCCCGCAGGTTTCCGCGAGTTTCCACGGATTTCATCTCCAGGATCTTCAATTGTTGACAATCCAACGTCTGGAAAGTCGGATTGTCAATTGACTATTTCATGACTAGCGTGATTCACACCACTCAGCACCAACCGGTCGGGTTCGCCCGACGTCGGTCCGCCCTCCTGGGGGAGGCTGGACCGTCGCCACCCGGTCAATGCATCCCCGAAAGAGGTACACCATGATCCGCAGTATCCGTCGCAGGTCCCTGCTGGCCACCGGCGCCATTCTTGCTTCCGCCTCCCTCGCCCTGAGCGGTTGTGGCGGTTCCACGACTACAGAGAGCGAGGCCGGCGGCGACGGCGGCTCCGTCCAGGCCGGATCGGGCCACCTGCAGGACCTGAAGGACAAGGGTTCCATCTCCGTCGCCATCGCCGGCGAGGTTCCCTACTCCTACGAGGAGGGTGGCAAGCCCACCGGTGCCACCATCGCCCTGGCCGAGAAGATCTTCGGCGACATGGGCATCGACAAGGTCGATGCCAAACTCGTCGACTGGAACTCACTGATCCCCGGTTTGAAGGCCGGACGTTTCGACGCAGTCAGCGCAGGCATGTCCATCCTGCCCGAGCGTTGCGCCGAGGCCGACTTCGCTGATCCGGAGATCATGTATACGACCGCCGTGATGACGCAGAAGGACAACCCGAAGGGGCTTGACGACCTCGACACGATCAAATCCAAGATGGACGACGGTGAAGACATCAAGCTCGCCGTCCTCGCTGGCGGCATCGAAGCCGGGTACGCGAAGTCACTGGGCCTGAAGGTGCAGTCGGTTCCCGATGCGCAGACGGGCATGGATACGGTGGACAATGGCCGGGCCGATGCCTTCGCCATGACCGCGATCTCCTTGACCACCATGGCCAAGGAAAACCCTGACGCCAACATCTCCGTCGGTGACGGATTCGTCCAGGAGATCGACGGCGTCAAGCAGCTCGGCGCCGGCTCAACCGTCTTTGCCAAGGGTGACGACGAACTGCGCGAGGCCTATAACGAAGGCCTGGCCAAGGTCACCGAATCCGAGGACTCCTACCTGGATGTCGTCGGTGAATTCGGCTTCACGGCAGAGAACCTGCCGCCGAAGGACATGACCACCGCGCAGCTCTGCGAGGGTGCTCCCGGCGATAAGTAGTAGCAATACCTTGCTGCGGTCGGCCGCTCAGGCCGACCGCAGCACTACTGCCCCCTGCCCCTCCCGCACCAGAAGGAGCCCTTCCTCGTGGACGAGAAATTTGCCGCGATCGGCGAGGCCATGCCACGCCTGCTCGACGGCCTCCTAGTCACCGTCGAGCTGACGATTTTCGGCGCCATCGCCGCCTTCATCCTCGCCGTGATCCTGGGTCTGGCCGCCGCCAGCCCCGCCAAGGCCTTCCGCATCCCGGCCCGCGTCATCATCGAGTTCTTCCGGGGAACCTCCCTGGTGGTCCAGGTCTTCTGGCTGTTCTTCGTTCTGCCCCTGCTTGGCATCGACCTGCACCCCTTGTTGGTGGGGATCCTGGCCCTCGGACTGAACTATGGGGCCTACTCCGCCGAGGTGGTCCGTGGCTCGATTCAGGCCGTCCCCACGGGCCAGTGGGAAGCCACCACCGCGCTCAGCATCGGCCCCGTCCAGCGCATGCGCCGCATCATCTTCCCGCAGGCCTGGGCCCTGATGATTCCCTCGTTATCCAGTCTGCTGGTCCACTTGATGAAAGGCACCGCCATCGTGGGCTTCATTACGCTGGCCGACCTCACGTACCAGCTCGAGCAGGTCAAGCGCACCGCGGGCACCCTGTTCACCTACGGTGTCGTCGGCATGTTGAGCTACTTCCTCTTCGCCTTGGTACTGATGTTCTTCATGAACGCCTTGGAACATCAGGCCAAGCACAAGCTGGGACAAGGCACATCCCTGTGGCGGGTACTTTCCCCGGCGCCGCCGGCGACCACCCGAGCAGGAGGTGCCTCATGATTGGCATTCCGGCAGCCTTCGAATGGCAGTGGAGCGCCGCCGCGGACGTCCTGCCGACCCTGTTGACGCAGTTCGTGAAGGTGACCCTGCTGGTCACCGTTCTGGGCACCGTGATCGCTTCCCTTTTGGGACTGGTCATCGCCATGGCGATTCGGGTGCTCCCACGTCCGCTGTCCGAGGCCGTAAAATGGGTCGCGAACGTCATCCGGATGACCCCGATCATCATCCAGCTGCTTTTCGCCTCTTATGCCTTCTTGTCACTGGACCTGATTACCATCGGCGTGATCGTCTACGGGATCCACTACGCGACCTACATGTCAGAGGTGTACCGCGCAGGCATTGATTCGGTACCCAAGGGACAATGGGAAGCCACCACCGCCCTGTCGATGTCCACGCTACGAACCTGGACCGCCATCATCATCCCGCAGGCCCTCCGGGCGACCATCCCGGCGCTGGGCAACTATGCGATCTCGATGTTCAAGGACACCCCGTACTTGCTGGTCATCGGCGTCGTCGACATGGTCAACGCCGCCAGGATCTACGGTGGTGACACCTACCGGTACACCGAAGCGTTCACCCTGGTGGGTATCATCTTCCTGCTGGCCAGCTACCCGACTTCACTCCTCATTGGCAGATTGGAAAAGCGCCTTGCCTACAAAACCTGAGTCAACAGCCATCCCGACGGCGGGTGCCGGTGCCGACGGCCCCGTGATCGACTTCCGCGATGTCGAAAAGGCCTTTGGCGACAACGTGGTGCTGCATGACCTGAACTTCAGCGTCCAGAAGGGCGATCGGGTCACCCTCATCGGCCCCTCGGGCTCCGGCAAGACCACGATCCTGCGTCTGGTCATGACGCTGGAGGAGCTCACCGGCGGATACATCTTCGTCGGTGGCGAGCCCCTGACGCACGAGGAGCGCGGCGGCAAACGGGTGCCCGTCAGCAAGAAGGACCAGAAGCGCATCCGCCAACGGATCGGCATGGTCTTTCAGCAGTTCAACCTCTTCCCCAACATGACGGTCGTGGAGAACATCATCGAAGCGCCGGTGCATGTGCTCGGGCAGTCCAAGCGCGAGGCCACCCTGAAGGCCAAGGAGCTGCTGGAGCGGGTGGGCCTGTCCGATAAGGCCGGCGCCCACCCATCGTCACTGTCGGGTGGCCAGCAGCAGCGGGTGGCCATTGCCCGCGCCCTGGCCATGGACCCGGAGATCCTGCTGCTGGACGAAGTCACCAGCGCCCTGGACCCGGAGATCGTCGGGGATGTGCTGGGCATTCTGCGTAATATCGCCGAAACCACTGATATCACCATGCTGATCGTCACCCACGAGATGCAGTTCGCCCGCGATGTCTCCAACCGCGTCCTGATGTTCGACGGCGGAAAGATCGTCGAGGAGGCCTCACCTTCGGTGATGTTCAGCGATCCGAAGCACCAGCGCACGAAGGACTTCCTGCACGCCGTGCTCGGCGAGGGTGAAAACACCCTCGGTACCCACTAGTCGCGCGGGGTGTTCCCAGGGGGGATGGGAACACCCCGCGTTATCATGCCAACCGGGTCCCCCGCGTCAGTTTCTTCACCGGGGTGCGCAGCCGGCGGCGCCCCGACTCCAGCAGTCCCGCCGCCAGCACGACCTGGACACCCAGACCCAGCGGCCAGAGCGGGGTGGTGCCGGTCAGATCGTATTCATCAACGACTGGCTGCTTCACCCCGTCCAGGCACGGATCGGTTGCCGCGGTGCCCCGTTGGGCTTGACGGACCATCGTGCTGACGGCCTCCATCGGCCCCTCACCCACATAGTCATCGGCTGCCGCATTGCGGGGTCTCACCGGTGCCGCGTCGGCGACCATCACGAAGGGGTTCGCCGCCAACAACCACGTGTTTCGTTCTGTGTGGTAGACGTTGACCGGAAATAGCGCTTTACCGCAGGAGAAGTTCTGCTCGTCGAAAACCGCCGCTGACTTCTTCTCGATCTCGGCGAAATAGGCCTCCTGGTCTTCGATGACATCGCCCTGGGCGTCCACCGCTTCGTCCTTCTCGTTGTACCTGACTTCCTCCCAGGGGTCATCGGGCCAGATCTGTTCGGAAGCCATCGCCGACTCCTTGACCAGCTGGAAGCTCAGACCGTAGATGATCAAGGTCCCCAGCCCCAGCAGGGCAACCACCAGATAGCTGGCGACAATCGCGAACAGCGGCCGGGCGGAGCGGGCAGAAATCCCCACCCCGATCGCGCAGGCAACTCCCAGTTCCACGGCTGTCAGGGCGACCAGCACCGGTACCGCCGGGAGGTAGACGTCCCCATAGGTCATCGCCCAGATGATCATCGGCACCGAGACCAGCAGAAAGGCCAGCGAGGAGATCCAGGCGGCCAGCCATTTGCCACACAGGATCTGGCCCGGGGTCAGCAGGGTGTTCTGCAGGATGGCCAGGGTCCCCCCGGCACGGTCACCGGTGATGGTGTTGGCCGACAGCGCCGGGGCCACCAGCAGGCCGAAGAACAGCACGAACCCGATGACCAGTTCGAACATGACCTGTCCGAAACCCTCTTCGGAGCCCGCAGTCCACGCGGCCAGCCCGGCAACCAATGCCGTGACGGCGAACCAGACGGCCAGCATCACGTACCAGCCGCGCGAACGCATCCGTTGGCGGCTTTCGAGTTGGAAGACGGCTCCTACTCCGGCCCAGAATCCCAATGCTGAGCCATCGCGTTGTTCCTTGCCCTGGCCCCCGTCGTCGGGACGGCGCGTCACCGTTGATGTACTCATGGCTGGGGCTCCCCTGCTGCTGTTGGATGGGTCGGAGGGTCCTGGGTGGTGTTCACGGCACGCAGGTAGGACTCCTCCAGGATTCCCGAGGCGGGCCCAAAAGCCACCACACCGACCCCGGCGACAATGAGTTGGCGCAACAGCGCCGCGGCCTCCGGATCGGAACCGAGATGGACCACGGCCTCCGCCTGCCGGGTTCCTGCCGGAAGGGTGAATTCGATGCCCGCGGCATCCAGCGCGCCAGTCAGCTGTTCGCGGTCCAGCGCCTCGATGGCATAGCGGCGCCCCGTGGACCCCGCGTCGTCGACCCGCTGCTCGCTGACGGTCCTACCGGCCGAGACGAAGACCGCCCGGTCGGCCATCTCATCGAGTTCGGCCAGCACATGGGAGCTCACCACCACGGTGCGTCCCCGTCCGGCCAGCTCACGCAGCAGGTTACGTAGCTCGATCCTGGCTCCCGGATCCAGCCCGGAAGCGGGTTCATCCAGCAGCAGGACCTGCGGGTCATTGACCAGCGCCCTGGCCAGGGAGAGCTTCTGCTGTTGCCCACGGGAGAGGACGCGCGCTGGCTGGGAGGCGAACTCATCGAGCTTCACCAGTTCCAGAAGTTCCTGGGACCGGGCGGAGGCATCGACCTTGGAGGCCCCGTAGAGCCGGCCCATCATCGCCAGGATCTCGTGGACGGTCAGCTCTTCCCACACGCCGAGCGTGTCAGGCATCCAGCCCAACAGGGCCCTGGCCCCGCGTGGATCCTCGACGGGATCGATGCCGCAGATCCTGATGCTTCCGGTATCGGGGGCCAGCAGTGAGGCGAGCATGAGCAGCAGGGTCGTCTTGCCCGAACCGTTGGGGCCGATCAATGCGGTGACTTCCCCGGGCCGAGCCGTGAAATCCATGGCTTCGACCGCGCGAACGGTTCCGAAGGAGCGGGCCAGCCCGGTGGCCACCACCCCCGATCCGGCCGCCGGTGTTCGAACCGGAGCACCGCCGTCGTACTGGGTTTCCTGGATGCCCATCACCCCTCCTGACAGACTGCGCCACGGCGCCTTGTGCCCCGTGATCGTGCGGATGAGCCTACGTTGGTTCGGTACGGAGCGAGTCAACCCACGGGATGATCTCGGGGCGCATCATGACGGTTCACGGTCACTCGAACACGGCACCACGCCGCAGCCTCGTTACACTGGTTAAGAATGTGTCCGGCCGGCTCGGCGGCTGGCCGTCCTATCCTCAACCCTGTGGAGTGTGCAAACGCATGAGCCTGATTGTCCAAAAGTTCGGCGGTTCGTCGGTCGCTGATGCCGAAGGCATCAAACGCGTCGCGGCCCGAATCCTCGCCACCAAGGAGGCCGGGAACGACGTCGTCGCCGTGGTTTCGGCCATGGGTGACACCACCGATGAGCTGCTTGATCTGGCCAATCAGCTCACCGATGCGCCGCCCGCGCGCGAAATGGACATGCTCCTGTCGGCCGGTGAGCGCATCTCCATGGCCCTGCTGGCCATGTCGATCGAATCGTCCGGCAGCCAGGCAGTGTCCTTCACCGGCAGCCAGGCCGGCATGATCACCGATGCGGTGCACGGCAAGGCGCGCATCATTGACGTCTCGCCGCATCGCGTGCGCCAGGCCATCGACCGCGGTTACATCTCCATCGTGGCCGGATTCCAGGGCATGAGCCGCGAATCAAACAACATCACCACGATGGGCCGCGGCGGCTCCGACACCACTGCGGTGGCCTTGGCTGCCGCCCTCGGGGCCGATTCCTGCGAAATCTACACGGACGTCGACGGCATCTACACCTCGGATCCACGGATCGTGCCTGCGGCCCAGAAGATCGATGTGATCTCCAGCGAGGAGATGTTGGAGATGGCGGCCAACGGAGCCAAGATCCTGCATCTGCGCTGCGTCGAGTACGCCCGCCGTTTCGGGGTGCCACTGCACGTGCGCTCATCCTTCAATGACCATGAGGGAACCTGGGTGCTGCCCAGCCCCGAAGACAACATCAAGCTCCAAGAGGGAGACACCATGGAACAGCCCATCATCTCCGGCGTGGCCCACGACCGTTCAGAAGCCAAGATCACCGTGGTCGGCGTCCCCGACGTCCCCGGCTCTGCTGCTGAGATCTTCGGTGTGATCGCCGGTGCCAACGTGAATATCGACATGATCGTGCAGAACATTTCGAAAGCCGAAACCGGCAAAACAGATATCTCCTTCACCTTGCCCAGCGTCGAAGGCACTGACGCTCTCGAGGCCCTGGAAGCGGCCCGCGCCACGATCGGCTTCGAGGACATCTCCTATAACGACCAGGTCGGCAAGCTGTCGCTGATCGGTGCCGGCATGCGTTCGAACCCCGGCGTCTCCTACCGCTTCTTCGAGGCCCTTCACCAGGCAGGAGTGAACGTGGACATGATCTCCACCTCGGAGATCCGCATCTCGGTCGTCACCGACGCCGAACGGCTCGATACCGCGGTACGCGCCGTTCACGGGGCCTTCGACCTCGACGGTGAAACCGAAGCCACGGTCCACGGCGGCACCGGCCGCTAGAGCGTCCCGACCGGTGAAAGGCCCGGCCTCCCCCAAGTTTTTTGCGGGGAGTCCGGGCCTTTCCTGCTAGGTTGGCGGCATGGACGCCCATCGCTCAACAGCCAACAACGACGGCCCCGGAAGAGAGGGCCAGCCACTAGATGAGACAGGCCGCGGCCATCTGCGCCGTTGTGTGGAGCTGGCCCGCGAAGCCCTCGAGGCCGGCGACCACCCCTTCGGCTCGCTGCTGGTCGACGCCGCAGGAACCGTCCGCTTCGAGGACCGCAATCGGGTGAAGGACGGCGATGCCACCCGCCACCCCGAAATCGCGATCGCCCGGTGGGCTGCGGCGAACCTCAGCCCGGCCGAACGCCGAGAGGCTGTGGTCTATACCTCGGGGGAACACTGTGCGATGTGTAGTGCCGCGCACGCCTGGGTTGGCTTGGGGACCATTGTGCTGGCCTCCAGTTCCGAACAACTCACCGCCTGGCATCGCGAATGGGGCGTGCCGGCAGGTCCCGTGGCACCGCTGCCGATCAAAGCCGTCGCCCCCGGAATCCAGGTCATCGGCCCCGTCCCCGAGTTCACCGGGGAGATCCGTTCCCTTCAGGCGCGGCTGGCTGGTATCGAGGGCTAGCAACAACCCTTGTTGGCTCCGACGGCCGTGGCTAGGCTCCTCGCATCCGAAATCGGGAGACCTTGCACTGGGCCGCTCAGGTCGCCGCCGGTGCCGTGGACACGTAGCCGCGGTCCTTATCCACCACGTTCGCCAATTCCCTGCCGGCGATATAGGCATCGAGGTTGTCCAGGAACTGGTCGGCCAGTTCGTCCCGCCAGCCGTGCACGTCCCCACTCATATGAGCCGAGATATGCACGTTGTCCATGCCCCAGAAGGGGTGGTCCTCGGGCATCGGCTCCACGGCGACCACGTCGAGGGAGGCTGCGGCGATTTCCCCTCTCCGCAGCGCCTCGATCAGTGCCGGCTCGTCCACCAGGGCCCCGCGGCCGATGTTCACCAGATGGGCGCTGGGTTTCATCGCGGCGAGCACCTCGGCGTTGACGATCCCGCGGGTCGCTTCGGTCAACGGTGCTGCCAAGACCACATGATCGGCCTCCCCCACCCGGTCCGCCAATTCGTCGCTGGTGAACACGGTGCCGAAGTCGGGGTCGTTGGCCCGTGGCCTCCGCCCGGCGCCTTCGACCTGCAGTCCCACGGCCCGCAGCAACCTCGCGGTGGCACGCCCGATGCCTCCGGTGCCCACCACGATGGCCCGCGATCCGGCAGTGCGGGTCAGTTCGCGATGTTTCCAGGTCCGTTCTTGCTGCAGCGCCTTGCTCAGATGCAACTGCTTATCGTGGGCGAGTACTGAAGCCAGCACGAACTCGGCGATTGGCTGGGAGAACGTCCCATGGGCGTTGGTCAGCGTCACCGGCGCCTGGCGGAGCCCGTCGAAAAGCATGGCGTCCACGCCCGCTGCGGCAACATGCACCCAGTCCAGGGTGTCGGCGGCATGCCAGGCGTCGCTGAGCGCTGAGGAGAAGAAGTCCCAGAGCAGGACGGCATCGGCGCCGTGAAGTGCCTCGGCCAGACCATCGGCATGGGCGATGACGACGTCGGCGCGATCGCGAATCGCGTCGAGGTTGTGGGGTTCGGGGACGCCGGCGGCGGTGAGGAGGGCCAGGCGGGGACGGTTTGAATCAGCGTGTTTCACGTCACCTACGCTACCGGTCCGAAAGATTGTTGACAATCTACCGAGGGGGCCTCCACGATGGCCATATGACCTCACTGAGCCCCCTGTTGAAGCAAGCGACCCCCGTAGTGGTCGATCACGCCCTCGGTTCCTGGATCTACGGCACGGACGGCAACGAGTATCTGGATTTCACCACCGGCATCGGTGTGGCCAGTACCGGGCACTGCCACCCGCGCGTCGTGGCTGCCGCCCAAGAGCAGTGCGGCAAGATCATCCACGCCCAGAACACCACGGTCATGCATCAGCCGCTGTTGGAATTGACCGAAAAGCTCGGCGAGAAGCTGCCGACCGGATTGGACTCGGTGTTCTACGCGAACTCCGGCGCGGAGGCCGTCGAGGCCTCGCTCCGTCTGGCCCGCATGGCCACCGGACGGCCGAATATCGTGTCCTTCCAGGGTGGCTTCCACGGACGCACCGTCGCCGCCGCCTCGCTGACGAGCGCCGGCACCCGATTCTCCGCCGGCTTCTCACCGTTGATGGCCGGGGTTCACATGGCCCCCTTCCCCTACGCCTACCGCTACGGCTGGGACGTGGAGACCGCAGTGGACTTCGCCTTGCAGGAACTGGACTACCTGCTGGCCACCCGCACCGCTCCCAACGACACAGCAGCCTTCATCATCGAACCGGCCTTGGGCGACGGCGGCTACCTGCCCACCCCGCCACGGTTCCTCGAGGGCCTGCGCGAACGGGCGAACGAACACGGCATCCTGCTGATCATCGACGAGGTCCAGGCCGGCGTCGGACGGACCGGCAAGTTCTGGGGCCACCAACACTCGGCAGCGACCCCCGATATCCTGATCACCGCCAAGGGCATTGCCTCCGGATTCCCGATCTCCGCCATCGCCGCCTCCACCGAGCTGATGTCCCAGGGCTGGCCCGGATCGCAGGGCGGGACCTACGGCGGTAACGCGGTCTCGGCCGCCGCCGGGGTCGCCACCCTGGCCGTCGTCGAGGACGAGTCCTTGGTGGAGAACTCCCGGCTACGCGGGGAGCAGCTCCAGGCCGGGTTGAAGGATCTAACCACCCGCTTCCCGGCCATCGGCGACGTGCGTGGCCTGGGCCTGATGCAGGGCATCGAATTCAGCACCGCCGACCGCATGCCCGACGCCGCCACGGCGGCAGCCCTCCAGCAGGAGACCACCGCGCACGGTCTGCTCACGCTGACCTGTGGACCGCACGGAAACGTGGTGCGGCTGATCCCCGCACTCGTGGCCACCTCCGAGGAGATCACCCTCGGGCTGGAACGCTTCGAGGCAGCACTTTCCGTCGTATCCGAACGCTCCCTAAGCCGGACGTAGAGAGGAATCCACCACTCGTGACCCAGATGGCACCACCCACCACCCAGGCCGTGACGGCCCTCCTCCTCGAGGCGGGAATCGAGGTCGACACCTCACCGCGACGGTTGGCAGAGTACTCCTATGACGCCTCCAACTATCGGGTGGAACCGATCGGCGTCGTGTTCCCGCACGACGCCGATCAGGTGGCGGCAATCATCCAGGCCTGCCACGAAACCGGTACCCCGGTCACCGGCCGTGGCGGCGGCACCTCGATGGCCGGCAATGCTGTGGGCCCGGGACTGGTGATCGACACCTCGCGCTTTTTCAACGACGTCCTGGAGATCGACGAGGAGAACCTGTGGGTCGACGTGGAACCGGGGATGGTTCTGGCCACGCTCTCGGCCCGCATCGAGGCCCACACCTCGGGCCGGCTCACCTTCGCCCCCGATCCGTCCTCGAAAAACCGGGCCACCGTCGGTGGTGCCATCGGCAATGATGCCTGCGGGAACCACTCGGTGCGCTACGGGCGGACCAGCGACCACGTCGTGGAGATCGACCTGGTCACCGTCGAGGGCCGCCGACTCACGGCCACCGCTTCCGGGATCCGCGCCACGAACACGAACGACGTCGCCGCGGTGCGCCATGCCGCCGCGATGACGGAGTCGCTTGAGTCGCTGGTGCAGGAGAACCTTGCGGGGTTCCGCACCGATCTGGGGCAAATCCAGCGTCAGGTCTCCGGCTATCACCTGGAGCATCTGCTGCCGGAAAAGGGGTTCAACATCGCCCGGGCCTTCGTCGGTTCGGAAGGGACCTGCGGTCTGGTCGTCCGCGCCCGGATGGCCCTGGTGCAGAAACCTGCGAGCGCGCTGCTGCTGTGTGTCGGCTACCCGGACGTCGTCGAGGCCGCCCGCGATATTGAAACCATCCTGGAGTTCTCCCCGGCCGCCGTCGAGGGGATCGACGACGCCATCGTGGCCACCATGAAGTCCCGGCGCGGGGAGGACTCCGTCACGGGCCTGCCCGACGGCAAAGCCTGGCTCTACATCGACCTGGACGGGACCGACCCGGAATCGGTTCGGACTCAGGCCGGGAACCTGCTGGAAAAGTTGCGTGGCATCGGGCGGATGGTCGATGGCCGGGTGGTCCCCGACACCGTCGAACGCGCCTCCCTCTGGCGGGTCCGCGAGGACGGTGCCGGCCTCTCGGCCCGGCTGTCCACCGGCGGGGAATCCTGGCCCGGCTGGGAGGACTCCGCCGTCGCGCCGGCACGATTGGCCGACTACCTCTCCGACTTCCGTGACTTGCTGGCCGACCATGGGCTCCAAGGGGTCATGTATGGGCACTTCGGCGCCGGCTGCATGCATGTGCGCATCACCTACGATCTGCGCAGTGACGCTGGCCGGAAGGTCTTCCGTGAATTTACGGCGGCCGCAGCGGCGCTGGTCGTCTCCCATGGCGGCTCGCTCTCCGGGGAGCACGGTGACGGCCGGGCCCGCTCGGAATTCCTGCCGTTGATGTACTCCCCGGCGATGCTCACTGCCTTCGAGGACTTTCGTGCCATCTGGGATCCGACGGGGTTGTTGAACCCCGGGGTGATGACCAGCCCCGACGCCTTCGATGAGAATCTGCTGCTGGCCGGGGTGCCCGAACGCCAGTGGCGGACCAGCTTCGATCTGACCCCCGCCTCGGGAAAAACCGGGGATGGGCTCGATCCGTTCGTCCACGCGGTCCAGGGCTGTATCGGCATCGGGCGTTGCCGTTCGGCCACCGGTGGGGTGATGTGCCCCAGCTACCGGGCCACCGGGGACGAGAAGGACTCCACCCGCGGCCGCTCCCGCGTACTGCAGGATATGGTCCGCGGCGCGAAGACCGTCGAAGAGGGCTGGAAATCCAAGGAGGTCCGCGAGGTCTTGGACCTGTGCCTGTCCTGCAAGGCCTGCTCGACCGACTGCCCGACCGGGGTGGATATGGCCACCTATAAATCCGAGTTCTTCTCCCACTACTACGCCGGGCGCATGCGCCCGCTCTCGCACTTCTCGCTGGGCTGGCTGCCGCGATGGCTCAAGATCACCGGACGGGTCGCCCCACTGGTCAACGCCGTCATGGGCTCACCGCTGGGCAAGCTCGTCTCCGCCGCCGGCGGGTTGACCACCCAACGTGCGTTGCCGCGTTTCGCCTCCGGGTCGGCCTGGCGCCGCGAGGTCGACGCGGCCCTGGCCGCCGCACCGCGACAGCGGGTCGGGCCGCCGCGCACCCTCGCCGGTTCCGGGGCCCGGACGCCACGGGCTACCGCCACCGAGAACGACGCCGTGGCGGGTCGCGACACCGCGGGCGCCGTCTTGTTCGTGGACACCTTCACCCGCGGCTTCCGCCCCGAAGTCGCCGGGGCCGCTGCCCGGGTGATGGTCGGCACCGGGGAACCGGTCACCTGCTCGGCCGAGGCCTGCTGCGGGTTGACCTATATCTCCACCGGACAGTTGGGGACGGCCCGCCGCCTGCTGAACCAAGCGGCCCGCGTCCTCGACGACGGAACCGAACGCCCAATTGTCGTCATCGAACCCAGTTGCGCCGCCGCCTTGTCCAAGGACCTGCCCGAACTCGTCCACACCGACGCCGCCCGCCGGGTCGCGGCCCGGGTCCGGAGCTTCGCCGGGCATATCGCCGCCCTGGCCGCCGACGGGTGGACTCCGGCCCCGGCCGCCCCCGTCCCCGCCTCAGTGGTCTTGCAAACGCACTGCCACGAATACTCGGTCTTCGGTGCCGCCATCCAACGCCGGGCCCTGGCAGCCCTGGGTGTCGCCAATGTCACCGATGCCACCGGTTGTTGCGGGGTCGCCGGGAACTTCGGCTTCGAGGCCGATCACTACGAGGTCAGCATGAAGGTCGCCGATCTGGCTCTGGCTCCTGCCATGGCCGCCAGCGAGCCGGAGGTCCCCGTCCTGGCCGACGGCTTCTCCTGCACCATGCAGGTCGCCCAGCTCGACGCCGGCCGACGCGGCCTGCATCTGGCCGAACTGCTCGACCCCCAACCAGCCACCGACCACCTCCGTTCCACCACCCACCCGAAGGAGCACCCATGACCACCGAGACCTCCAGCTCATCCGTCGCCGAGTCAGCCCGTCGTGCCGTCTCGGGCATCAGCACCGACCTGTTCATCAACGGTGAATGGGTCCCCTCCGCCTCCGGGAGGCGCTTCGACGTGGTGAACCCGGCCACCGAGGAAGTGATCACCACGGTGGCCAACGGCAACGCCGATGACGCCCGGCGAGCCATCGAAGCAGCCGGTGCCGCCCAAAAGGACTGGGCGGCCACGCCCCCACGGGTCCGCAGCGAGATCCTGCGCCGGGCCTACGACCTGATCATGTCCCGGCAGGACGAATTGGCCCTGGTCATGACCACCGAAATGGGTAAGCCGTTGGCCGAGGCCCGCGGCGAGGTCGCCTACGCCGCCGAATTCTTCCGGTGGTTCTCCGAGGAAGCCGTGCGTATCGGCGGCGACCAGATGGTCACCGGGGACGGCGCCAACCGGATCATGGTCTCCAAGGAGCCGGTCGGGCCTTGCGTGCTGGTCACTCCCTGGAACTTCCCGCTGGCGATGGGCACCCGCAAGATCGGCCCGGCCATCGCCGCCGGCTGCACCATGGTTTTCAAACCTGCCAACCTGACCCCGTTGTCCTCACTGGCCCTGGTGGACATCCTGATCGAAGCGGGTCTGCCCGACGGGGTGCTGAACGTGGTGTGCACCAAATCAGCTTCCGAGGTGGTCACCCCGTGGATGGAATCGGGGATCGCCCGCAAGGTCAGCTTCACCGGTTCCACCGGGGTCGGGATCCGGCTCCTGGAGCAGGCGGCCCAGAACGTCATGCGCTCCTCGATGGAGCTCGGCGGCAACGCACCGCTGATCGTTTTTGAGGACGCCGACTTGGACCGTGCCGTGGAGGGCGCGTTCGCCGCGAAGATGCGCAATATGGGCGAAGCCTGCACTGCGGCGAACAGGATTTTCGTGCAGTCCTCCGTCGCCGAGGAATTCGCCGCGAAGCTCGCCCGGCGATTGGGGGCACTGACCGTGGGTAACGGCGCCATCGACGGAACCGACGTCGGCCCTCTGGTCGAAGAGAAGGCGCTGACGAAGGTTCAGGAACTGGTGGATGACGCCGTGGCCAAGGGGGCCCGTGTGGTGTGCGGCGGTTCCCGCCCCGAGGGCGCCGGCTACTTCTACTCCCCCACGGTGCTCACCGGCGTGGACCCCTCGGCCCATCTGATGACCGAGGAGATCTTCGGTCCCGTGGCCCCACTGATCCCCTTCGACACCGAGGACGAGGTCGTGGCCATGGCCAACGACACCCCCTGGGGGCTGGCCGGATACCTCTTCACCCAGGACCTGGACCGGGCCTTCCGTGTCGGGGATGCCCTCGAAGTGGGCATGGTCGGACTGAACACTGGCATCGTCTCCAACCCCGCAGCACCTTTCGGCGGCATCAAGGCTTCGGGGCTTGGACGCGAGGGCGGCCGGGTCGGCATCGAGGAGTTCCTCGAAACCAAGTACATGGCCATGCCACGCCGATAGGCGTCATGCTTGCCAGTGACCTGAACCACAACCTAGAATTGTAGACAATCTACGATGGGTAGTTAAGGAGCTTGAATGGTACAAACGGGCTTCGCCCCCATGCTCTTCTCAACCGAAGAGTACGCCGCACGATTGGCCGCGGCACGGGTGCGCATGCAAGAGCAGGGCCTCAGCGCGCTGATCGTCACCGATCCAGCGAACATCTATTACCTGACGGGGTACAACGCCTGGTCGTTCTACACCCCGCAAATGGTCTTCGTCCCCATGGAAGGGGACATGATCCTGTTCACCCGTGAGATGGACGCCAACGGGGCGTTCCGCACCACCTGGCTGGATTCGGACAATATCGTGGGGTATCCGGAACGCTACGTGCACCGCCCTCACCTGCACCCCTTCGACTGGGTCGCCTACGCCTTGCGCGCCAGGTATCTGATCGCGCCGGCCACCAAAGGCTGTGTGGGGTTGGAGATGGACGCCCATTTCTTCTCCCCCAAGGGCTACCGTTCACTGGTCAACGCCTTGCCCGAATGGACGCTGGTCGACTGCTTCGAACTGGTCAACTGGGTCAGGGCGATCAAGTCACCGGCGGAGATCCAGCTGATGCGCCAGGCGGCGGTGGTCACCAACATGGCGATGCACGCGGCCCAGGACGCCATCGAAGTCGGCGCCCGGCAATGCGACGTCGCCGCGGCGATCACCAACGCACAGATCCGTGGCACCGAGGAGTTCGGCGGTGACTACACGGCCATCGTTCCGATGCTCCCCACCGGGGAATCAGCCGATACCCCGCACCTGACATGGAACAACGAGACGCTCGAGAAGGATCAGGCGATGATCGTGGAGCTGGCGGGGGCCTACCAGCGTTACCACGTCCCCATGGCCAGAACCTTCATGACCGGCACCCCCACCGCTCAGCTGGCCCATTTGTCTCAGGCCACCGACCACGCGTTGGCGGCGGTGCTGGAAACGGTGCAGCCCGGGACCCCGGTGCAGGAACTTTCGCAGGTCTTCAACCGCACGCTCTTCGAATACGGTTACGAGAAGGCTTCAAGGATCGGCTACTCCATCGGTGTTGGCTATCCCCCGGACTGGGGCGAGCGGACCATCTCCCTACGCAGTGAGGATCAGACGCTGTTGGCCGAGAACATGACGTTCCACCTGATGTGTGGCATGTGGATGGACGGTTACGGCTATGAGGTCTCCGAGGCCATCCGGGTCACCGATAGCGGTGTCGAGACCTTTACGTCCTTCCCGCGTGGACTCGTCCCCGCCGGCCGGTCCGGGCACGAGGCGGCGCAGTCAATCAGCCTCTTGGGCAACCCCGGCGAGCGCGCGGTCTCGAACGCACCGGGCCTGCCCGGGATGACTCCTCCGACCAACGAACCGCGCCGTCCGGCCACCCCGCGTTTCGGGTTCACCACCCCGGAGGAGTCCACCCTGACCGGTTCGATGAACATTGTGGCACGCAATGCCGAGGCCGCCGATAGCGATCCGGCCCGACCCACCACCCCGCCGCTGGAATCCCTCGAGGACGACAGCGACACCGATCACCCCACGAAGGAGACACCATGACCACCGTGAACCTGCCGCTCGCCGGCCGCGCCGAGAACCTCGTGGGCTCCGTCATCGACTCGAGCACGTCGTTGCTCGCAGCCCAGAAACACGACGTCATCCGTTTCGCCATGGGCGCCCCGGCCGACGAGTTCGTCCCGGTGGAGACGTTCACCGAGATCGCCTCCAGCGTCCACGACGCCTCCTCCTTCACCTACGGCGCCTCCGAGGGCGAACCCCGTTTGATCACGGCGCTCGTGGACTATCTGGCCACCACTGCGGAGCCCACCAGCGCCGAAAGGATCAGCATCACCTCGGGAGGCATGCAAGGCCTGGATATCGCCTGCAAACTCTTTGTCGACCCGGGCGATCTGGTCATCGTCGAATCTCCGACCTACACCAACGGTTCGGCCACCGCCCTGAGCTACGGCGCCGAACTGCTCGAGGTGCCAATGGATCAGGACGGGATGGATGTCGATGAACTCGAACGCCTCGTCGACGCCGCGGGCCGTACCCCCAAGGCGATCTACACGATCCCGAACTTCCAGAACCCTTCGGGCACCACGCTGTCGCTGGAACGCCGTGAACGTCTCATCGCTCTGGCCCGCCGATGGGGTGCGGTCATCATCGACGACGACCCCTACGGGCTGCTGCGTTTCGCCGGTGAGGACCTGCCCGGGTTCCGCCAGCTCAGCGAGAATGATCCGCTGGTGTTCTCGGTCAGGACCTTCTCCAAGATCCTGGCTCCGGGCCTGCGGGTGGGCTGGATCGACGCCGACCCGTCGCTCCAGCAGCTCATCATCAACGCCAAGCAGGCGATGGACACCTGCACCAACGTCCCGGCCCAACATATGGTGGCTGAATATCTGGTCCGAGGGATCCTCGATGAGCATTTGACGTTCCTGCGCGGGGAATACCATGCCCGGCGTGACGCCATGCAGGCCAGCCTGGAGAAGCATTTGGGCGGGCGGATCCGCACCACCCATCCGGATGGCGGCTTCTTCCTCTGGGTCACGCTGATCGGGGAGGATGCTGCAGTGGATACCCGCCGGCTGTTCGAGATCGCCCTGGCCGAAGGCGTGGCCTTCATCCCCGGCCCTGCCCTGTCAGCCGGGGGTCGCTTCGCCTCGGCGTTCCGGCTCTGCTTCGCCTCCACCGGACCGGAGCGCACCGATGCCGGCGTCCAACGCCTGGTCACCGCCCTGGACCTGGCCCTGGAAGAGACACGGCAACCCGAGGCCGCGGCCACCAGTTCCACGTCCGCCCCGGGACGTGGCTGAATGGCAGAGACGGCGACCGGCGCCACCGCGTGGCAGGTCGACACCTCGGTTCTCACTGCCCTGACGATCGAGCTGGTCAACGCCGGCGGGGTCAACCCCGGGGGAACCGAACAGGCCACCGTGGACGTCCTCGTCGCCGAAGCGCGGCGACGAGGACTTCAGGTCACCACCCGTGAGGTCGAACCCGGTCGACCCAATGTGTTCATCACCCTGCCCGGCGGGCAGGGGCCGGGGCTGCTCTTTCTGGGGCATTCCGACGTCGTCCCCGTCGGCGACGGATGGGACCGTGATCCCTTCGACGCCTATGTGGCCGACGGCCGTCTCTTCGGTCGTGGTGCCACCGACATGAAGGGCGGACTGGCGGCCATCCTGACCTCCATGACCATGCTGCACGACGCCGGAACCCAGCTTTCGGGACCGGTCACCTTGGCCTGTCTGGTCGACGAAGAGGAGACCGGGGCGGGGATCCGGGCTCTGGTCGCCGACGGGCTGGACCACCCATATCTGGGCTGTGTGGTCGCCGAACCGACCGATCTGGAAACGGTCATCGCCTGCCGCGGGGATTCCTATCTGGAGGTCGAGGTGACGGGGCAGGCCGCCCATTCGGGCCGCCCGAGCGACGGACGTAACGCGATCGACGCGGCGGTACGGATCTGCAACCTGGTGACCACAGACCAGGAGCGCCTGCGGGCCGAGAACGATCCGCTGCTGGGGTACGCCACCTGGAACACCGGAATGGTTTCCGGCGGCCGCGGCACCTCGATGGTCGCCCCCGAAGCCCATCTATGGTTTGACCGTCGACTCATGCCCGGTGAGGACACCACCTCCATCCGCGAAGACCTGCTCTCCCGCATCGATGCCGCAGGTATCACCGGGGACGGGATTTCCGTTCAGCTGCGCACCACCATGGAAATGCCGGGGTTCCGCACCGAGCCCGACCACCCCCTGGTCACCGCGGCCCTCGCCGCACTGGCCGAGGCCGGCGTGCAGACCCGCGTCTCGGGCTGGACCGCTTCCTGTGACGGCGGATTCATTTCCCGCGACCTGGGGATCCCGAGCATCGTGCTGGGGCCCGGCGAGCTCAACGAGGAGGCGCACCAACCGAACGAGTCGGTTCGCGTATCCGAAGTTATCGCAGCAACCCGCGCATATGGCATGCTGATATCCACCTTGCTGAACCCCGATAACGGCGCATCCGGCGCCTAGCCCACCGACGGCCGAAAGGCGAACGATCATGAGCGAACAACCCCAGGGATCATCCGGAGCGATCACGATGGAGGATCCGAACGCCCCGGGCGCCGAACCCCAGACGCAAGAAGCCAAGGACAGCCTGCACCGCTCCATCTTGGGTTCGGCCCTCGGCAACGCGGTCGAGTGGTTCGACTACGGCGTCTACGGTTACCTCACCATTTACATGGCAGTGAACTTCTTCGGCTCCGAGGAGGGCGACGGCGGACTCGGCGTCACCCTCGCCCTGGCCACCTTGGCGATGTCCTTCCTGGTCCGCCCCTTGGGCGGCCTGATCCTGGGCCCGCTGGGAGATAAATTCGGCCGGCAGAAGGTCATGGTCCTGACGGTGTTGATGATGACCACTGCCACCGGCGTCATCGGCCTGCTGCCCACCATTCAGACGATCGGTTTGGCGGCTCCGCTGCTGCTGTTGCTTTGCCGCATGGTCCAGGGCTTCTCGGCCGGCGGCGAATATGGTGGCGCCGCCGTCTACATGGCCGAATGTGCTCCCGACCAGCGCCGCGGTTTCCTGGGCTCGTTCCTGGAGTTCGGCACGATGGTGGGCTTCATCCTCTCGGCCACGGTCTGCACCGCGCTGATCACGATCGTCGGTGACGACGGGATGCTCGCCGGCTGGTGGCGTCTGCCGTTCCTGATGACCATCCCCCTGGGGCTGACCGCCCTGTACATCCGGACGAAGCTGGGCGAAGCGGCAGTCTTCTCCGAAGCCTCGGATAGCCAGGAAACCTCCAAGACCCCGATCCGCCACACCCTGCGCACCCAGTGGCGCGAAGTGCTCATCCTGGGCGGATTCGTCGTCCTGCTCAACGTCGCCTTCTACTTGATCCTCGGCTACATGCCCACCTATATGTCCGAACAGTTGGGGCACAGCACCGCTCAGGGCAACTGGATGTTGGTGGCGATCATGGTCGTCATGCTGGTGGTGATCCCGTTCATGGGCAGCCTCTCGGACCGGGTCGGACGCAAGCCCCTGCTCCTGACCGCTGCCGGCGGCTATATTCTCTTGGCCGTTCCGGCGATGGTGCTGCTGGGCATCGACAACCTCTTCCTGCAGTTCATCGGTCTGGCCGTCTTGGGTGCCCTGTTGGTCATCCTGGTCTCCTCGGTGTCCTCCACCCTGCCGGCGCTGTTCCCCACCAACGTGCGCTATACCGGTTTCGCGATCGGCTACAACTTCTCCGTGGCGTTCATTGCGGGCCCCTCGCAGACGCTGACCAACGAGTTGATTGATATCACCGGAAACGTGTTGGTGCCGGGGATTTACATGTCGCTGGCCGGCGTCATCGGCTTCATCGCCATCCTGTGCATGCGTGAGACCTCCCAGGCGTCACTGCGTGGCGAGGAGCTGCCCGGCGATCCCGCCTCGGTCGGCTGGCCATCCAAGAAATGGGTGCAGACCAACCGGACCAAAGCCGACGCCGGCAAGGCCATGGCCCAGTAGGACGTCAGATCGGCAGAGGGAGGGTGTGCGCCGCGGCGCGCACCCTCCCTTTTTGGGGCCGCCGCCTCAGGTGTCAGTGGTGTCGTCGCTCAGCGGTTCGAGCAGTTGGGCGATGGCACTGTCCATATGTTCGGCCAGTGCGCGGTGCAGGGCCGGGACATCTGACTGCAGGATGGCCTCGGCGATATGCCGGTGCTCCTCGACCCGGTCATGGAGTGAATACTCGGCCTGTTCCAGCGCTGCCAGGCACATCCGTGTTTCGGTGACCAGGGTGCGGTGGATCCGGGTCAGCCGTTTGCTGCACGCCCGGCGAACCATGGCCTCATGGAAGGAGATATCCATTAAACTCAGTTCGGCAGGATCGCTTCCGGGACCCAGGGCAGCCATTTTCTCGACGATGGCCAACAGCTCGGCGCCCGCTTCATGTCCCGTCCGGTCCACTTCGATGATCTTCAGTGCCGCGCCACGTTCGACCGCGGTGCGGGTGAGGTAGATATCGGCGATATCCTCACGCGTCGGTTCCACGACGAAGAGCCCCCGGTTGCGAATGCTGATCAGCAGACCCTCCTGGGTCAATCGCTGCATCGCTTCACGGAGCGGGCCCCTGCTGACGCCCAGCCGGCCGGCCAGATCAGCTTCGCCCAGTTGCGACCCGGGCTCGAATTCTCCGTTGCCGATGGCGGTGCGGATCTTGCGCGCGATGATCGAGGGAGTGGACTCCTGTTGCAACGGCTCGAGGCTCGAGGCGGGCATGGGGGTTCCTCACTGGGGTCGATTTTGTCGGATGCAGACAATCCTACAACCTTGCCTCGCAGGCTTTTCCTCCCCGATCCCCCAGCTGGTTCAGTCGGAGCCGGCGACCAGCATGACTTCGTGTGGAGCTTCAGTGCCGTGTTTGCGATGAGCCCGTAAGACCCGCCGCGCCCGTTCGCGCTTCAACCGTTCCCGGGGATCCAGGTGGGGCAGCTGATCTGCGGGGCCGAAGAAGAAGTAGCCGAAGAATTGCAACCACCAACCGATTTTGTATCCCATCCCCAAACCGGTGGTGTCCTTCACAATGGGCAACCGCTTATGGTCCATCTGTTCCTCTCAGGCTCGGGCTCCCTGCCTCGTGCCGAGCGCGGATGCGCCCGGGGCGCCGGAATCCCTGGACAGGCCATCCTATCCAACTATTCCCTCCCCGGTTCCGCCGCCGATGCGGCCCCGCGGGATGTTGGGCCCGATAATGGGAACATGCCAGCCGAACTTTCCCACCTGACCGAGGACATCTGGCTCCCCCGCGCCCGGGCACACCGGGACCGGGTCCACCACTTCGCCGACCCGTTCCTGCAGCGGCGTTCCACCCAGCGTAAACACCCGGTGGAGGACTTCCTCTTCACCTACTACACGGAGAAGCCCGGCCGGCTGCAACGCTGGAACCCCGGCACCGGCGTCGTCCTCTGGGGCGAAGCTGCCGCCGAACGGCTTCACTGGAAGTACCACCGCCCCCACGGCGCAGGCGTCACCTTCGATGCTGCGGCGTTCATGACCGACCGGCACCGGACCGTTGCCCACGCCCGTTCGATCCTGGCCGGGGCCGCGTCCAACCCCGCCCGCTTCTCCTGCTTCGGCCTCCATGAATGGGCGATGGTCTATCAATCGGAGCAGAACGGGGTACGTCACGACCAGCTGCCCCTGCGTCTGGGCGCCGCCGGCACCGACCAGGTCGTCGAAGGCCACCGCATTCGGTGCACCCATATTGACGCTTTTCGTTTCTATTCCCCGCAGGCGGTGCCCCTGAACGAAGAGCAGCCCACACGGGAGAACCAGCCGTCCCTGGACCAGCCCGGCTGCCTACACGCCAACATGGACCTCTATAAATGGGCGTATAAGCTCTCGGCAGCCGTCCCCGGGGAACTACTCTTGGCCACCTTCGAACTGGCGTGGGACATCAGGACCATGGATATGCGGGCTTCGCCCTACGATCTGGGCGACTGGGGTTACACCCCGATCCGCATCGAAACCACCGCCGGGAAAGCCGAATATGTGAGGTTGCAACAACGCTTTGCCGAGCAGGCCAATGAACTCCGTCTGCGCCTGTTGGACATCGCCGACGACCTCTTCGCCGCAGCGGAAATGGACCCCGCGCCCAGCAACGGCAGATGAATCGGCAACGTCAAACGGTGGACACCGGCGGCCGGGAGTGGCAGATTCACCAGTGAGGGCCATTGCCCGACCAACCGCTACCGGGGGTGCATGATGGAAACGAACCACGCCAACCGCTGGACCACACGAACCGTCTCACGTGTCGCAACTGCTGCCGTGGGGCTGCTGCTGCTCGCCGGCTGCGCAGCCGAAACTCCCGACGCCGAACCGACGGACAGTACCGTCTCCAGCCCCTCCTCGGCACCAAAACCCACCGAACAGCCGGCAGGTCCCGCCGAGGGCACGGACGCCGATCTGTCCATCACGATCACCTCCGATGGTGAGGAGGTTGCCCACCGGTACCGGTTGGTCTGCGTCGGAGGGGTCCCCGGAAAGGGGACCGACCACCCCCAGGCCGAAGCAGCCTGCACCTTCCTCGACGGCCCCGGCAAGATCGTGTTGACCGAGAAGACGAAGAAGGACGCCGACTGCACGCAGGAATCGGCGGGGCCGCAGACGGCCATCGTGCAGGGCACCTTGAACGAGGCATCGGTCCAACGCGCTTTCGCCCTGGGGAACGGCTGCAGGATCTCGGCATGGAAATCTGCTGAGGCGTTGCTGGGGCGTGGAACCGCTAGTGGCGACCAGTAATCATCCCGGTTCCCTCAGTCACGCGCGCGGGAAACGTCCACAAGGATCTCGTTGCGCCGCAGGAACCAGGGCCGGTACGGCGGGTCGAAACGGGCGAATCGTGGCCCTCCCGTTTCAAGAAGTCCTGCTACGGGCAAGGCCGAACGCAAATGTTCCAGCTGCTGCAGGTAACGAGTCTGGCTCCACCGCCCGCTGAATCGGATGACCGCTGCCTCACGTTCGGCCACCACACGCAGGGTCACCACCGGGTCGGTTGGCTGAGGCGCCGATTCCAGCGTGAAGTCCTCCGGCAGCACGAAGGCGACGCGATGGGTCCCCGCCTGCTGCCCCGGCTCCGGGGCCCCCACGGGTTCCTGCACCACCGGTGCAGTCATCGCGATGCGTTGAGAACCCTCGGATTGCACGACGGGCGCCGTCATCGATACCGCTTGATTCGAACGATTTTCACCGCTGATATAGGCAAAGAGGTGACGGAAGGCCTGGTTTCCGGCTGCCTCGAAGGAGCCCTCAACGGAGACCTCGGCCAGAAGATGTTCAGGGTAGTGTCGTAACTCAAAATGCTCGTAGCCACGGATCACCTCGTAGGGCTGCTGCTCGGTCATGGAACCAACCTACTCCCGGCAGCTGGACCCGGGCCCTGAAACCGCACGATCAAACCACGACGGGAAATACATGAGGCGCACAGCGATGCGGCCGGTACGGATGGCGGCAGCTTTCCTCGCAGCAACGTTGCTGCTCGCCGGATGTTCAGCACCGGCGCCGTCCGGTTCGATCACCGAAGACTGGGACCTGCGCACCCCACAGAAGGTCACCCCCGATTCCACCAGCCTGGACGTGGACGTTTATCGGCTCGAATGCTCGGGAGGGACTACCGGCACCGTCGAAAGACCACACGTCGCCTATGAACCCGAGCGCATCCT
This sequence comes from Glutamicibacter sp. BW78, assembly GCF_002332245.1. Lineage (NCBI taxonomy): Bacteria > Bacillati > Actinomycetota > Actinomycetes > Micrococcales > Micrococcaceae > Glutamicibacter > Glutamicibacter sp. BW78. Next base: position 115,693 of record NZ_NRGU01000032.1, on the reverse strand, counting down.
CATCCGCGGTCTGCTCTCCGACCTGCCGGACGGGAACTCCACCTGCCTGGGGGTGAGCCCGGCACCAACCACGATCAACTTGAGCGAACCCGTGGGCCACCGGGCTATCGTGGACGCCTCCTGCCTCGAAGAGGACAACACCGACCTCACAGGTTGTGAGGACCAGGGGATCCGCTGGCGGCCCTCATCCCCCGGGTAGTCACCGTGCTAGCGCTCGACAGGACGAGGCACCCGACCGGTCTACGGCGTGAAAGAATAGCTCCCGGAGGAACTCACCCATGGAATTCTTGATCCTGCTCGTTGGCCTGCTGTTCGGAACGGTGCTCGTTGCCGGGCTCGGGGAGCGGATCAGATTGCCCTACCCGGTGCTGATGCTCGTCTTCTCGGCGCTGGTCGCCTACCTGCCGTTCATCCCGGAAATCCATATCAACGCGGAGATGATCCTTCCGCTATTCCTCCCTCCCTTGCTCTACGCGGTGGCCCAACGCAGTTCCTGGGCCGTCTTCCGACTGCGCTGGCGTTCACTGGTGCTGCTGGCGGTACTCCTCATCGCCGTGACCGTGGCCATCGTTGCCGGTGCCACCTGGCTGTTGATCCCCTCCATGGGCTTGCCCGCAGCCATTGCGTTGGGCGCCATCGTCGCCCCGCCGGACCCCGTAGCCGTCGAGGCCGTTGCGGCCAAGGTCAGCATGCCCCGCCGGCTGACCACCGTGCTGCAGACCGAGGGGCTCTTCAACGACGCCACAGCCATCGTGATCTTCCAAACCGCAGTGGCCGCAGCCGCCAGTGGCCAGGACGTCGGCTGGGATGTGATTCCGCGTTTCCTCCTCGGCGCCGCCGGCGCTGTCCTGCTGGGTTTGGCCATGGCGTGGGTGGTGGGAACGCTGAACCGTTTCGTCCCCGATCTGGTCGCCCGCTCCGCTGCCACCCTGGTGGCCCCCTTTGCCGTCTACATCTTGGCCGAGGAGATCCACTGCTCGGGCGTCGTCGCCGTCGTGGTCACCGCCCTGGAACTGGGCCGGAGGGCCCGCCCCCAGGATTCCGCGGAACGCCTGACCCGCAACTCTTTCTGGGACGTGGTGGAGATGCTGACCACCGGTGTCGCCTTCGGTCTGCTGGGCATCGAGATGCGCTATGTGTTCGAGGACGAAGGTGCAGGCATTATCGCCTTCATCCCCGGAATCCTGGTCGTTTGCGCCGCGGTGCTGCTGGTGCGTTTCGGCTGGATGATGCTGATGTACAAGGTCGGTGGCACGGAAAAACGCAATAGTGTCCCCGGCTCGCTCAAGGAAGTCCTCGTGGTCAGTTGGTGCGGCATGCGCGGTCTGGCCACCCTGGCACTTGCCTTGGCGCTCCCCCTGGAGATGGACAACGGCGACCCCTTCCCGGGGCGCAACTTCATCATCACCTGCGCCTGCGCCGTCCTGCTGGTCACCCTGGTGGGCCCGGGGCTGACCCTGCCCACCCTGATGCGGCATCTGAAACTGCCCGACGACCGGGCCAAGGCCGAACGGGCCGAACGGGCCGTTGCCGTCCGGGCCGAGGAGGTCGCCATGGAAACCGTGAGGCAGTCGGCTGCGGCCCAGAAGCTCTCCCCCGAACGGCGCGAGAAGCTGGCCCGCCGCATGTCCTCCCTGCACCAGATCCTCGAACACGATTTTGGTGACGACCCGGAGAAGGCGCGCATCGTCAAAAAGACCCTCGCAGCCATGGACCAAGTCCAACGCGAGGCCCTCGGCGCAGCTCGGCGCGAGGTGCTGGCGATGCGCCGCGAACCCGGGGCGGATCCTGAAGCTGTGGATCGGGTACTGCGTCGGCTGGACCTGCGGACGGTCACCTTGGACCGCTAGGACACGGCGGCTGTGTAGAACCAGCGCCCGTCCACGCGGAGGAAGGTGCTTCGTTCCCGTTGGACCCCCCGTTCGCCGTCCTGCCGGTAATGCGCGGCGAACTCGACAATCCCCGTGTCATCGAAAGGCCCTCCGGCGACCGTGTCCACGATGTCCAGCCGCCGCCAGATCATTGACGGGTCCAATATCAGGCTGGCCGGCCGGGTCGAAGGATGCCAACTGGCCAACAGGTAGGCACGATCCCCGGTGACGAAGGCGCTGTAGCGAGAACGCATCAGCGCCTCGGCCGTCGCCGCCCCGGGGCCCCCTGCCCTGCGGTCGGCGTGCACCGGCCCGCAGCAGGCGCCGAAGACCTCCCCCGACAGGCAGGGGCAGCGCGCAGCGGCGTCGTAGTCGGGGAAATTCCCACCGTTGTTTCGCTGCTCATCCATGGGCCCAGCCTAGGCGGAAACCGTGAGCGCTGAGACAGAATCGTGGGGTGCGTCACGCCGGGCCGCGGGCCCCGTCGAACCCGGTAGACTAATCGGGCAAGCTCGCGGAGCGCCTCCAGCCCGGCGTGAGACGGCACCTCCGCAGGCGTACTCAATCCACCTCGCGCACAGGAGACCCCGGATGCCCCGCATCGTTGTTGACGTCATGCCCAAACCAGAGATCCTCGACCCCCAGGGCAAGGCCATCGTGGGCGCACTGCCCCGTTTGGGCTTCGACGCTTTTTCGTCAGTCCGTCAGGGCAAACGTTTCGAACTGACCGTTGACGGCGAGGTGACCGATCAGATCCTGGCCCAGGCCCGCACCGCAGCCGAGACCCTGCTCTCCAACCCGGTCATTGAAGACGTGGTCAACGTCGAGGTCGTCGCCGAAGCATGAGCAACGATTCACTTCCCCTGATCGGCGACTACAGCACGCCGGACACCGCACTGAACGGCGCGCGCATCGGCGTCGTTTCCTTCCCCGGCACCCTCGATGACCGCGATGCCGCCCGTGCCGTGCATCTGGCCGGAGCCGAAGCCGTGGCACTCTGGCACGGAGACGACTCCCTGGAGAACGTCGACGCCGTCATCATCCCGGGCGGCTTCTCCTACGGCGACTACCTGCGCGCCGGGGCCATCGCCCGTTTCGCACCGATGATGTCCCGCATCATCGACGCCGCGAACTCGGAAGCCAAACTGCCCGTACTGGGCATCTGCAACGGCTTCCAGATCCTCACCGAATCGCATCTGCTGCCCGGGTCGATGATCAAGAACGATCACCTGAAGTTCCTCTGCCGGGACCAGGTCCTGCGCGTGGAGAACAACAACACCGCGTGGACCAACCACTACGGCATCGGCGAGGAGATCACCGTGGTCCTGAAGAACCAGGACGGCCAGTACGTCGCCGACGAAAAAACCCTGGACGCCCTCGAGGCCGAGGGGCGCGTCGCACTGCGCTACATCGGCTGGAACCCCAACGGCTCACGCCGCGATATCGCCGGCATCACCAATGCCGCAGGCAACGTCGTCGGGCTCATGCCACACCCCGAACATGCGGTCGAGGCCGGCTTCGGCCCGACGACCGCCGCCGGCGCGCACACCGGAACCGACGGCCTGGGCTTCTTCTCCTCCGTCCTGAGCACCCTGGTGGGAGGCACCAAATGAGCCAGAAATTCAACATCGACACCGTCGAGAACGCCGCGGTCACCCCCGAAACCGAGCTGCCCTGGGCCGAACTGGGCCTGAAGCAGAACGAGTACGACGACGTCGTGAAGGTTTTGGGCCGCCGCCCCACCGGTGCTGAACTGGCCATGTACTCGGTCATGTGGTCCGAGCACTGCTCGTATAAGTCATCCAAGAACCACCTGCGCCAATTCGGCGAGAAGGTGACCGAGGAGATGAAGAAGGACCTGCTCGTGGGCATCGGCGAGAACGCCGGGGTCACGAACCTCGGTGATGGCTGGGCCGTCACCTTCAAGATCGAATCGCATAATTCCCCCTCCTTCGTGGAGCCCTACCAGGGGGCGGCCACCGGCATCGGCGGGATCGTCCGCGACATCATCTCCATGGGCGCCCGCCCGGTGGCGGTCATGGACCCGCTGCGCTTCGGGGCCATCGACCACCCCGATACCGCCCGCGTCATGCACGGCGCCGTCGCCGGGATCGGCGGCTACGGCAACTCGCTGGGGCTGCCGAACATCGGCGGCGAAATGGTCTTCGACCCGGTATACCAGGGCAACCCGCTGGTGAACGCGCTGGCAGTAGGCGTCATGCGCCACGAGGACATCCGTCTGGCCAACGCCTCCGGGAAGGGCAATAAGGTCGTCCTGTTCGGCGCCCGCACCGGTGGCGACGGTATCGGCGGCGCCTCGGTGCTGGCCTCCGAGTCCTTCGATGCGACCAAACCCTCCAAGCGCCCCGCGGTCCAGGTCGGTGACCCCTTCGCCGAAAAGGTGCTCATCGAATGCTGTCTTGAACTGTTCAAGGCCTCCCTCGTCGAGGGCATCCAGGATCTGGGCGCCGCGGGCATCTCCTGCGCCACCAGTGAGCTGGCCTCCAACGGCGACGGCGGCATGCGGGTCGAACTGACCAACGTGCTGCTGCGTGATCCGACGCTGACCCCGGGCGAGATCCTGATGTCTGAGTCCCAGGAACGCATGATGGCCGTGGTCTCCCCGCAAAACCTCGAGGCCTTCGAAGCGGTCATGGATAAATGGGCCGTGGAATACTCCTGGCTCGGCGAGGTCACCGACACCGAACGGCTGGTCATCACCTGGGACGACGAGGTCATCGTCGACGTGGATCCGCGCACCGTCGCCCACGACGGCCCGGTCTACGATCGCCCCTATGCCCGCCCCGACTGGCAGGATGCCCTGCAGGCCGATACGTTCAAGGCCTCCCCGGCGGGGGTCACCCTGCCGAGCCTGGGCGAGGAGCTCAAGGACGCAGTCCTGGAACTGGTCGCCTCACCGAATATGTGCGATAAGTCCTGGATCACCAACCAGTTCGACCGCTACGTCGGCGGGAACACGGCGCTGGCTTCCCCCGATGACGCCGGCGTGGTCCGGGTGGATGAGGAAACCGGAATGGGCGTCGCCCTGGCCACCGACGCCAACGGCCGCTACGCCTACCTGGACCCGTACCACGGTTCCCAGCTGGCCCTGGCGGAGGCGTTCCGCAACGTGGCCACGACCGGTGCCGTGCCGCTGGCCGTTTCGGACTGCCTGAACTTCGGTTCCCCCGAGGACCCCGACGTGATGTGGCAGTTGGCCGAGTCCATTCGCGGGCTCTCCGATGCCTGCATGGAATTGGGCATCCCGGTCACCGGCGGCAACGTCTCGCTCTACAACCAGACAGGCACCACCCCGATCCACCCCTCCCCGGTGGTCGCCGTCTTGGGCAAGTTCGACGACGTCGCCCGCCGCACCCCCTCGGGCTGGCACTCCAGCGCCGACGGGCAGGCCATCTACCTGATGGGTACGACGGCGGATGAGCTGGATGGTTCGGAGTTCGCGAACCTGCGCGGGCATCTGGGCGGCCTGCCGCCGAAGGTGGATCTGGCCGCCGAGAAGCTACTCGGAGACCTGCTGGTCAATGCCTCACGTGATGGCATGATCGACGCGGCCCACGACCTCTCCGAAGGCGGCCTCGCGGCAGGGCTGGTGGAGATGTCGCTGCGCTACGGGGTCGGCGCCCGGGTGGCCCTGCAGGATCTGTGCGACCGCGACGGCGTCGACGCGTTCACCGCGTTGTTCTCCGAGTCCCAGGCCCGCGCCATCGTGGCCGTGCCGCGCTCCGAAGAGGTCCGTTTCAAGGACATGACCACCGCCCGGGATTTCCCGGTGGTCCGGCTGGGCATCGTCGACGCGTCCTCGGACTCCTTGGAGGTCCAGGGCCAGTTCAGCGCGAGCCTCGAGGAACTGCGCACCGCCCACGAGGGCACGCTGCCGAAGTACTTCTGATCGGTTAGCTCATTGACACCTGTGGCCCGGCGGTTTTCCGCCGGGCCACGGGTGTCCTGCCACACAGCGCTTCCGGAACCGGGGCCGAGAGTAAAGGAGCCACCATGTCACCAGCCGCGGAACAACGAATCGCCGATTTGGAGGCCAGGGTCTCGGCCCTCGAAGACCGACTCCACACGTTGGTCCTCTGTGTCCAGTATCAGGACGATGAACCCTTCGACGCTGAAGTCAGCCGCCTCATGCTGCACGGACGTGATCGTGTGGTGCTGAATCTCGTGCTGGGCGCCATCCTCGACCGGGCTAATGGTCAGCTGCTCCTACCCCGCCCGGATCCGAACCATCTGGATCACCCGGCCCTGGATGCAGCCTTCGTCCCGGAACAGATGTCGGCTGACGAGGCTGTCCGTATCGTGTCCTTGGTGGTCGGTGGAGAGGCTGCGGCAAAGCGGATCATCCAGGCGCATCGGGACCGCGGCTTCGGCGGGGCCGGGTACGACCAGTTAGGAATCGCGCCCACGTAGACGGATGGGATGGCAGCCTTGCCGCCGGGCGTGAGCGGTGGCCCCGGCTTGACCCTCACGTAGTGTGAGGCCGGAGGCTGGGGTACATGAGCGACTACTACAACGCATTCGACATCAGCCCCGTGCCCGTGCCCACACCGGATGCGGTGCCGCCGGAACCCTTCCGCGGCATCTATGGGATGCCCGCCTTCGTCACGATTCCGTCGGGCGATTTGGAGGAGTCCGTGAATTTCTGGATTCGTGGGCTCGGGTTCTTCGAACTCTTCAGCATCCCCGGCACGCTGGTGCACCTCCGCCGCTGGGCTTTCCAGGACGTGCTTCTCGTCCATGCGCAGAGCATTCCGGACCAGGCACCCGCCATGAGCTTCAGCTTCGCGGGCGTCCTCAGCCAGGTCGATGCCCTGGTCGAGGCCTGCCGCGCATTGCGGCCGGAATCGGTCGAAGGACCATGGGATACCCCATGGAACACTCGTGATGTCGAGGTGATCACCCCAGAAAACGCCCGGATCGTCTTCACCGCGGCCAAACCCTTTGACCCAGCCAGCCAGGAGGCACGAAATCTTGAAGGTATCGGGATCACCCCACCGGATGGCCGTCCCGAGGACAATCGTGAGCATGCCTGATGGAACTTCTGCCGATGGCCTGACCGTCGGTCAGGTCTCAACGCGACTGGGCGTGACCATCCGCGCGCTACACCACTGGGATGACATCGGCCTGGCACGGTCCTCGCTCAGTACGGCTACCGGATATCGGCTCTACACCGCCGGTGATCTGGAGCGCCTCCACAGAATTACCGTCTACCGTGAACTCGGCCTCGGCCTGGAACGGATCCGGGCCATCCTGGACGACGCGGATACGGACGTGCCAGAAGCCTTGCGGACCCAACGCCAGCAGGTCGCCGACCGGATCGAGCATCTGCAGCAGCTCGGTGCCGGGCTGGATCGGATGATCGACGCCCACGAGCACGGTCTGCTGCTGACCGTCCAGGAGCAGACGGCGATTTTCGGTCCGCGGTGGAACCCGGACTGGTCGGCTCAAGCACACCAACGCTACGAAGGCACTCCCCAATGGCAGCAGTATGCCGAGCAATCAGCCTCCCGTAGTCCGGCTGAATGGCAATCCATCGCCGATACCATGGCCGACCTCGATCGTTCCCTGGGGGAGGCAATGGGGGCAGGTTTCAGACCCGGCAGTCCGGAAGCGCAGCAACTCGTCGAGCGTCACCGCGCGGTGTTCACGGCCTCATACTTTCCCCTCACCCGGCAGATGCAGGTCTGTCTCGGTCGCATGTATGAGTCCGATCCGGCATTCGCTGCTCACTACGACGGCGTCCGCGCCGGTCTTGCGGCATGGTTCCGTCAAAGCATCGACGCCAACGCCCGGGACCACGGCATCGACCCCAACACCGCAAACTGGAAGTAGAGCACGCTTGCCCAGGGGCAAGCGACTTCTTTTGCGCCGTGTCTTCAACGACCACATAAGTGCCCTGTGCGTTGCCTCTGCGAGGAGACCGGGTTCATCGTAGTCCGAGAAGGACTGCGCCGCCCACGTGCGCGCCCTGCCGGAGTAATTCTGATAGGTTAGCGCATCCTGAGCAGTGGCCCGGCGGTTTTCCGCCGGGCCACTGCTGTATCCATCGTCAATTTCAAATTTGCTCCAAATCCAAATTTTGATTTGGAGCAAATTTGGAGAACCGGAAATGAGCCGTCAACCAGTGCGCGGGCTGGTCGTCAAGCTCCCCAGCCGCGGTGTTGCGCCCACAATGCGCCACCACGACGTGCCGCCGCGTCAATGAGTTCGCGGATACCCGGCTCATCACGCACGGGAAAGGAAACGTAGGTGCCGCGTCCCCCCTCAACGGGTTTGCCGTAGGCCTTGGCTGCCAACCCACCATCGGGCAGCAAACGGATGGTCAGCGTCTGCAGCTCGAACTCTTCTCCGCGTCGGACATCGGTCCATCGCAGGTCATTGGGGATGACCACGTTGAGGGCCATGGCCTTCACGTCTACGTCCATGTCAGGCGGTGTTTTCTGGACGGTCGATCCGCTGCCGGTCTGGCAATTCGTCAAAACCGGCCAGAACTGTCAGGCTTCCTGCCACCAGGCCGATCGCGGTGTGGGGAAGAAGCGTCCCCTTCCGGGCCAAACGGTTCCCGAACCGGTGGATCCACCGTTCGGTGGCAACGTTCGCACCAACGCCCGCCACCAGGACCGTGGCACCCAGTCCGATCAGTAGCCCGGGGCTCGGGCTCATGAGCCGAGCCCTGGCTCCTGCCGTCTTGTCGGCGGAGTACCCATAGGCAGTATCCCGATGCCCGGAGCCGCGCCCCGGCGGCATTCCCCCTGCCAACGGCGCAGTCGGTACTGAATTCGGATCCTGTCGGCGGGCGAAGAAGACACCCGCCGCCGCAAGGATTCCCAGCTTGGCAAGAACGCGCGAGCTGCGGCGGTCCACATAGTCTGGCAGTGCGTACCAGAGCCCGACCGCGGCTCCGCTGGCGCCGGCGCGACCGAGTAATCCGGCGGGGGTTCGACGGACCGGGGCTGGTGTGGTGGTTCCTGTCATGGGTTGGTCTCCTTCGGTGTTCCGGCTAACTGGTTGAGTGCTTCGATGTGGCGGTGAAAGGACTCTCGGCCCGCTCGAGTCATGGCGAGGGTGACGGGACGGCGTCCCGAGCGTCCGGCGTTCGTCGGTTCGAGGTAACCGGCGTCGATCAGCACTCGGATGTGCTTGCTCAGCGTCGAGTCGGTGAATCCGAGCAGGCCCCGGACCGTCGCGAAGGCCTCATGATGGACCGGATCCAACAGTGCACAGATCCGCAGTCGTGCCAGAGGATGAATCACCGGGTCGAAACCGTCGTCGTTCATGGAGTCTCAGTCCCGCCGACTCCGAGCACGTCCGATCCAGCAACGGTCCAGCGCCGGTCCGCCGACAGCGCAGAACAGGAACATCCCGACGGCGGCGATGACGGGGCTCCACCACCAGCCGTGGAGGTCGTAGAGGGCGGCGTTGAGGCCACCGACCACCCCGATCACCAGAACACCACCAAGATAAGGAAGCCACATGGAACCCTGCAGGCGGATATGACGGACAGCAGGGGGCTGCTTCCGCGCAGCGACGCTGAAGATCACCACGATCATCCCCGGCATCAGGAGGAACACCACCAACGGAGGCAGCAGGTCGGTGGCCAGGGGCACCAAGGCAAGGACTGCCAGCAGGGCGCCGACCATCGGCCAGTAGCGTCGCGGACGGTGCAGGCGTTCGGCGTTGAGGTCGCCGACGGCATCCAGGGCTTCCAGCGATTCCCTGGCTTCGGTTGCGCTCAAGTGGTGATCGGGATCCATGCGGCCACATTACATCTGTCTTGCCGTTCGGGAAAGACAATTCTGTGCGTCCGCGACACCTGCCAAGTACCTGAATCCGCGTTGGCGGGTCTCGGATTCGAGACTATAATGAGCCTCATCGACCACCCTCGCGTGCGCCACCACCTGCTGGCCCACCCATCGGGGACCTCCACCGGTCAACACGACTTCTCGAGGAGTTCCCCATGGGAAACGTAGGACTGCTGTATGTCGGCGCCGTACTCTTCATCAACGGCCTCATGCTGCTGGGTTTCGTGCCCGGAAGAGCAGCGGCACCGATGAACTACTTCGTCGGGGCCATGCAGGTCATCTTCCCGACCATCATCATCGCCCAATCCGGTGGTGATCCGGCCATGACGCTCTCCGCCTCGGGCCTGTACCTGTTCGGATTCACCTACCTCTACATCGCCTTCAACATCACCTTCGGGCTCGATGGCGAAGGGGTCGGCTGGTTTTCACTGTTCGTCTCCGGCGTCGCCGTCGTCATGTCCTACCTGCAGTTCTCCCTGGTCGGGGATCCGGTCTTCGGGGTGATCTGGCTGTTGTGGGCCATCCTGTGGCTGATGTTCTACCTGGTGCTCGCGCTGGGCATGGAGTCGCTGACCGCAGCCACCGGCTGGTTCACCGTGATCATCGCCCATCTTTCGGCGACGATCCCTGCCCTGCTCCTGCTCTCCGGCGCGTTCCAGAGCACCTGGCTCTGGGCGACCATCCTGGCAGTGGCCGGGGTCGCCACCTTGTTGATCTCGCTGGCCCTAGGCCGCCAAGGTATGGGCCGACCGCAATCGCCACCGTTGCCGCAGCTCCGCGACGAAATCGACGGCGGTGAAGCACCAACCCTCCCGGATCTGATCGCCAGGACCGAGCGCAACGACCAAGGGTCCCAGATCGTCATCTCGAGCCCCCCGGTGTCTAGGTCCTCCCGCCGGGTGGTCAACAGTCCTCTCCGCCGCCGGACGCCCCGGCCCTGATTCCTCAGGAGTCTCAGGTCTTCCATTCTCAGAACAGCCGGGCGTCGGCCAACCGTTCGGCCGACCTGAAGTAGGCCCGAGTCACCCACTCCTGGGTTCGTTGAGTCACCGGTGCCGCGGCCCGCATCAACCAGTTGGCTGGCCGCGAATAGGCCAGGACCTCGAACCAGACGGTGCCGTCGTCATCGAGCACGGCGGTGAAGGCTTCTTCCCCCGCCACGGGGTGACCTTGGAGGGTTCCGTACCCGAAGCCCGCCCTGCGCGGGCCTGTTGTTGGATCAGCCGCTTCGGGCTCTTGGCTCCAGAGCACGCGGCAGGGTGCCGGCAACCGCACCGGCCCGGCCCCCATTCCCGAGACGACACGGACGCCAGGAGCTGCCCGCGGGGTCTCCTCCGGCACCCTCAGCCCGGCACCGCGGTGCATCTCCCAGCCCAGGATCCCGTCGGCCAGCCGGCGGAACGCGTCCTCGCCGTTCCCCACACGCGCTCGACGCCTGACGGTGCGGTAACCCGCCGGGGCGCGGCCGAGTTCGGTCAAACCGAAGTCGGTGTAGGTGAGGTCCCCTGGCCGGCCGATCCGGGCAAGGCGACGGAGAGCCGCCAGTTCACTGGGAACCTGTTTGTCCAAGGCGGCCCCGATGACGGCCAACGACGCCTTCGCCGCGGGGCGTACCGGCACATGGAGCTGCCGCCCGCCGGGCAGCCTCACCGCGGGAGCCTGCAGTCCGAGCAGTTCACGATAACGGTCAGGGAGTGAATCGACCACAGCAGCGAAGAGCAGACGGTAGCCGGGCAGCAGCATCGGATCCAGCGGCGGGTTCCTCAGGAAGGAAACCACCTCATCCACGCGGTGTCCACCAGTCAGGAGGCCTTCGTCGTCGTATCCCTGCAGACGCTCCCGCAGTTCGGCGTCGGTGCGCGGCGGATTGATGACCCCCATGAGTTCACCGGCCTTCGCCCATTGGCCGACATAGGCGTCGGCGCCGCCGAGCCGTGCCGGCACGGGGCCACGGAAGAGTTCGTACGAACGTAGGAACGCGTCGGTGAAAGCCAGGTGGACCCATTCGGACAGGCCGGGGTCGTTCGCTGAATACCGCTGGTCCGTACCGTGCCCATCCGTATAGTCCCCGTGGACCGGAACGTGGAGTTTGCGCACATACCTGCAGGCTTCGTGGGCGGCGACCGTATCGCCGTAGGTCAGCGTGAAGATCCACCGGATGGTTCCTGCGAGCCGTCCCAGCGGGTCCTCGCGGTAGTTCGAATGCTCGGCGACGCCGGCGAGCGCGCCCGGATGCAGTGCCTGAATCAGGAGTGCGCGGATTCCGGCGGCAATCGGCGTCGTCCCCCCGTTCACCTGCCAGACGGCAGACCCGGCGTCGAAGTATCCGGCGTCTTCGCCGTTCTCCAACGCGTTTTCCCAGGCAGGAACGCTTTCGGCTTGGCCGGCGAACGTCATCCGCAGGCGGGTTCTCAGCGGTGCCAACAGGTTCATGCCCCGAGCCTACTCCCGCCTCGGGTGTGCGTCTTCCGGCGCGCGAAGTTCGACGCCGGGCAGGCCTTGGCGACTAGGTTGGACCCCAACGAAGCAAACGAACGGGAGCCGAGAATGCTGCTGCACCATGTCCAGGTGTCGATGCCACGCGGCGCGGAGGACCAGGCGCGCCGCTTCTATGCCGATGCCCTCGGCTTCCAGGAAGTCGAGAAGCCGGATTCGCTGGCGGGCCGCGGAGGATGCTGGTTCCGTTCCGTGGCTGCCGACGGTCGCACCGTGGAGGCGGAGATCCATGTGGGGGTCGACGATCCATTCGTCCCAGCGAAGAAAGCGCACCCGGCCCTGCTGGTGGGATCCGTCGTCGAACTCGAGCAACGCGCCGACTCGATCACTGCCGCCGGTTTCGAGGTGTCCTGGGTGGAACGGGTTTCATTGGAGGGGTTTGAGCGTTTCCACTGCCGCGATGGTTTCGGAAACCGCGTGGAGATCCTGGCGCTGACGGTCTGACCCCGCCTCGGGCTCGACTGTTCCGGTGCGAGGCGAAGGCGACGATGAGGCCGACCCCGAACCAGACGATTCCGACGAGCAGCGCCAGTTCGGTGGCCGAGGCCAGGACAATGACCAGCAGCACGGCCCCAACGGCGGGGATGACTCCATGGGCGAACCAGGTCCCGCGCGCGGCGGCCTTTTGGCGGACCAGGTAGTAGCCGATGACCGAGACGTGCAGCAGGATGAACGCCGTCAGCGCCCCGACGTTCACAATGGAGCTGAGAATATCGAGCCCATCGGCCCGGGTGGCCGCCCAGACGGCGACGACAATGTTCCCGGCTGCGGTGATCAGGATGCTGCGTACCGGCACCCCGGTCCGCTCAGAGACATGGGCCAGCGCGTGGGGCAGACGCCGCTCCCGGGCCATGTCCATGATGATTCGGCTACCGGCGCCTTGCCCGACCATCGCAGCGAAGGCCGCGCCCGCCGCCTTGGACAGGGCCAGCAGCCAGTGCAGCCATTCACCGACACTCTCCTCGACAGCCACATAATAGGCAGCACCTTCCAGGCTCGGGTCAGCGGCCAGCTGCGCCGGTGTCGTGCTGGAGAGCAAGGCTCCGACGTAGGTTTGTGCCACGAAGAGCAGTCCAGCGACCACCAGGCAGATCAGCGTCGCCCGGCCGACGAGCCGGACGGTGCCCTTGGTCTCTTCGGCGAAGGTGGCCAACGCGTCGAACCCCAGGAAGGAAAGCACAGCGACGGAGACGGCAGCCAGGACAGCCACCAGCGAGAACCCTCCGATCCCGACGAAGGGGCTCAGCCAGGGCCGCTCCGGGCCGGCCGTCGCCAACACGTAGGCACCGCAGACCAACACGATGAGCAGGACCAGGACCTCCAGGAGGACGACTGCGGTGATCACCTTGGAGGCGACGCGTACCCCGGCGAGGTTCAGCGCCGTGGTCCCCACCACGGCGACGGCCACGAAAACCCAGATGGGCACTGCCGGGAACAACGAGTTCAGTGCGATGCCGGTGAACATGTAGGCGACCGAGGGGATGAGCAGGTAGTCCAGCAGGATCATCCACCCCGAGACATACCCGGCGCGGGGCCCGATCCCCGCCCCGGCATAAGCGAAGACGGAGCCGGCCCGGGGAATCTCCCGGGACATGCGCATGTAGCTGGAGGCGGTAAAGGCCATGACCAGGGTAGCGATGACGTAGACCGACGCCACAGCTCCCCCGGACTTGGCGTCGAGGGTGCCATAAATCCCGACGGCAGCCGCCGGGCCAATGAAGACCAGACCGTAGAAGACCAGTTGGCCCAGCGTCAGGCTGCGCTTGAGGGATCCCTGGGCCGGAGCGGTTTCCGATGCGTTGGCGTCCATGCTGCCATTCTGTCGCAATTTCCGCCCGGACAGGGGTCAGGGCCCCGAAGCTGGCCAGAGCTGGACAAACGCGGCCGACTGCGCAGCCTGGGTTCTCGACGCCTGCCGATTCAGGCCGGTGCACCAGGCAGGATAGACACGGAACCCGCGTTTGCCGGGGTGTCTACCGGAACTGGTGATGCCCAGCTCGCGCAAGTGTTCGGCGGTGAACCAGAAGACTCCACGGCGTTGGTCCTCCCCCGCCACGAACACTGCGAGCCCCGCTACCGCATCGTCTGCCGGAAAGGGCTCGGTGTCGCCCTGCGCGGATCGACGCCATACAGCCACGAAGGCTCCCGGCTTCGTCGGGGTGAGGCGTGCGGCACGCAACCGCCAGCGCTGCCCGGAAAGCACCACGAGGCCTGATTCGTAGTCGCCGTTTTGTTCCTCCGGCTCAACGGAAGCAAGGTCTGTCCGTGGACCCAAGACGTGCTCGACATACCAGTCGAAAGCAGAAAATCGCATCCCGTGACTCTAGCGGGACCCGCCTGACCTATTGGCCGGCAGACCCCTTCCGAGTACCGTGACCGCATGATCACCCACATCGGCACCGCCATGTTGTACGTCTCGGATCAGGAAGCATCCCTGAGGTTCTACCGCGACCTGCTGGGGTTCTCGGTCGTCACCGATCAGGACATGGGCCACGGCGCCCGCTGGCTTGAGCTGGCGCCAGCGGAGGGAGCGACCACGATGGCACTGCTCGACGCTGGTCAGGCCAGCAAACAGGTCGGAGAGGGGGCCTACCTGACGTATGCATGCGACGACATCGAGGCGACCGTCGACTGGCTCCGCGAGCGTGGTGCCACGGTTACCGACCCCGATATCCAGTCGTGGGGCTCTTTCGCTTTCGTCGAGAGCCCCGACGGGCACCGCGTGCAGATCCACCAGAAGTAAGTCATTCCTCCGCTGCGATCCAACCAAGAGTCCACGAGCCATGCACAGAATTCACTCAGATTCAACGAAAATCCTGTGATCTTGTTCACGCATTGCGACTATTTGTCACGCAGCGACGCGGAACCTGCTCTCAGGGCCGACCAATCAAGTGGACCGCGAGGCCTGCATCACGCAATAATTGCCGATCGACCACCGCGCCGCTGCTGTGACAGCGTCCGCCCACCAAGAATCGGAGAACCATGTCGGCAGACGTCGTGGGCCTGGCTCTTGTCCTGTTGGGACTCATCGTCCTTCTCGGCAAGCTGATCCGGGTACGTAGCAAGATCGCACAAAAGTTGTTCCTGCCGGCCTCGATCCTCGGAGGATTCCTGGCGTTGCTGCTGGGCCCCTACGTGTTCGGCAATCTGGCATCACTAGCCGGTACCGACAGGTTCGCCGAAGGTGGCCTCTTCGGAACGCAGATCCTTGAAGTCTGGGGCACCTTGCCCGGCCTGCTCATCAGCGTGGTTTTCGCGGCGCTGTTCATGGGTGAATCGATCCCCTCACCCAAACGGGCGGCACGACTCCTGGGGCCGCAGCTGAGCCTCGGGGTCACCTTCGCTTCCGGGCAATACGTCTTCGGCCTGGCCTTGGCCGTCCTGGTCTTGGTCCCGATCTTCGGGATGACCCCCATGGCCGGGGCGCTGATCGAGATCGGCTTCGAGGGCGGCCACGGCACGGCAGCTGGCATGGCCCCCGTCATGAACGAACTGGGCTTTACCGAAGGCCCGGATCTGGCACTGGGCATGGCCACCATCGGGATCGTCAGCGGCATCGTCATCGGTATTGCTGCCATCAACTGGGCGGTACGCACGGGCAGGACCGAGGTCATCTCCGCTTCGACCAAACTTCCGGACGACGAGCTCAAGGGCCTCTACTCCAAGGACAATCAGCCCTCGGCTGGCCAATTGACCGTGCGCTCCTCCTCGGTGGAAAGCATGACCCTGCATGTGGCGTTCATCGCGCTGGCCATCCTCGTCGGCCAGCTACTGCTCTCAGCGCTTCAGTGGATCGAGAGCGTCACCTGGGCCGACTCCGTCAAGGTGTTCGAATACGTTCCACTCTTCCCGTTGGCGATGCTCGGTGGGGTCATCATCCAGCTCGTGCTGGACAAGACCGGGAAGCTCCATCTCATCGACCGTGGCTCCATGATGCGCATCCAAGGCCTGGCCCTGGACCTGCTCATCGTCAGCGCCCTGGCATCCTTGTCGTTGAAGGCGATCGCCGCCAACATCGGCCCCTTCCTGCTCCTGGCCGGTGTGGGCATCGTGTGGAACGTCGTCGTACTATTCTTCCTGGCTCGGCGCTACATCCCGAAGTACTGGTTTGAACGCGGGATCGGCGACTTCGGGCAGTCCATGGGTGTCACGGCGACGGGCCTGATTCTCATGCGGATCGCCGACCCCGAGGGAAAGAGCCCCGCCTACGAGGCCTTCGGATATAAGCAATTGGTCTTTGAACCGTTCTTTGGCGGCGGCCTGATCACCGCAGCCGCAATGCCCCTGATCTACCAGTTTGGGCCCTACCCTTTGCTGATCGGCATGGGCGTCCTGCTGGTCGCCTCGGTGTCCATCGGCCTGATCAACGGCAAGCGGATGCGACGCACCTCGGTTGCGGAGACCTCCCCGGCACAGGGCTGACCCTGGGCGATGGGATGATGCGGTGGCCAACGCCCTATCGGGCGTTGGCCACCAGATAATCCAGCGCCCGACAGGCCCGCCACCCGGTCCAGAGGGCAAAAATGGCCGACCCCACCGCGGCCACGGCCCCGATGATGACCAGCGGCTGCATTTGCTGCCCCTGATCTGCGCTCCAGTTCAGCGTGAGTCCGGCGGCGATTCCACAGCCGATGGATACCAACCACAGCACAAGGGTGGCAACGAACATCCCGGCGACCGAGTGCGGGCGATTCATGGGGTTCCTCCTAGAAGACGACGACAGCGCCAGCGTATCCCGCCGCCGTCGGGACCCACCCGCCGATGGCATGATGGTTGCATGAGTGAAACCCAGGATTCCAACACCCGTTCCATCGAGTTATCCCGTAATAAAACGGGCCACTACACCGCACGGAATGCGGCAGGAGCCGAGGTCGAATTCGGCCAGGGAGAGGGGTTGCTCTCCCCCGTGGAACTCCTCTTGGCAGCCATCGCCGGCTGCTCCGCCATCGACGTGGACGTCGCCACCTCACGCAGCGCTGAACCGACCAGATTTGAGGTCGCCGCCTCGGGCGACAAGGTCGCCGACGAGGGCGGTGCCAGCCGGATGGAGAACCTGAATCTGGCTTTCAAGCTGGCCTTCGGCGATGACGCCGCCGGCCAGAAGGCGGCCAGCATGGTCGAACGCCTGGTCAAGCTCTCCCACGATAAGCACTGCACGGTCTCACGCACCGTTGAACAGGGAACCCCTGTCGGTTTCGACGTTGAGGTCTCGACGGGCGAATCGGTTTAAATCCGGGCACCTCGTAGGGTGCGTGCTTCAGGCGTCGACCTGGAGTTCGCCCATCTGCTCCCAGCCTTCGCCTTCGATCTGACGGCTGACGATCTGCGGGGTCTCGGCCAAGGTCGGCCGCATGGCCTCCAGACCGTCGGCGAAGTGCTGGCTGCGGACGTGGGCCTCACCGGCTCCGTCCTGGAAAGCCTCGACGAGTACGAACTCGTTTTCCGTTTCAACGCTGCGCGACCACTCGAACCAGAGGTTGCCTTCCTCGGCACGCGTGGCCTCGGTGAAGGGTCGGGTGATCTCGAGGAACGAGTCGACGAATTCGTGCTTGACCTTGTATTTCACGACAATGAAAATCATGCGACCAGCCTATCCCCGAGTCAGGCCCTTCCACCCCAGGCGTTCGCGCTCGGCCTTCGGCAGTGATTCGACGACCAGGTCGTAGGAGTCCTCGATCAGGTCGCGCACCGTGGCGTCGTCAAGGGATCCGGCGCAGGCCACGGTGTTCCAGTGTTTTTTGCTCATATGGTATCCGGGAGTGATTTCCGGGTGCGCAGCACGCAGCTGGTCTGCCAGGATCGGCTCGCATTTCAGGTTCGCCCGCGCCGGGTCCGATCCGTCCCAGAGCAGGGCGAACATCTTCACCCGCCCTTCGGGTGATCCGGCCACCTTGAACACGGTCGCACCGGGACCGAACGGGTGGTCCTCGAAGGCACCCGGCAACCCGAGGCAATAGGCACGGAAGGCTGAGTCGTCCATACCCGGCATCCTACGCGGCACGACGCCGGCACCCGAGGGGCGCCGGCGTCGTGCCGCAGGAAGAAGTGGCTGCTGTTTATTTCACCGCACCCATCGACAGGCCACGGACCAGCTGCTTCTGCGCCAACCAACCGGCCAGGACCACCGGCAACGAAGCCAACACCGAGGCCGCCGACAGCTGGGCCAGGAACAGCCCCTCACTGGTCATCTGCGATATCAGGAACACCGGGACCGTCGCCGCCTTCGCGGCGGTGAGGTTCAGGGCAAAGAAGAACTCGTTCCAGGAGAAGATCACACAAATCAGCGCGGTCGCCGCGATACCCGGGGTGACCATCGGGATCAACACGGAGCGCAACGTCTTGATCAGCCCGGCACCGTCCACCGATGCGGCTTCCAGCACCTCCCCGGGGACCTCCTGGAAGAAGGAACGCATCATCCACACGGCGATCGGCAGGTTCATGGCCGTGTAGAGGATGACCAACGTCCAGATGCTGTCCAGGGCCCGCAACTGACCGGAGATCACATAGATCGGCATGATCACCGCGACGATCGGGAGCATCTTGGTGGAGATGAAGAAGAACAACACGTCATTGGTCTTCTTCACCGGCCGGATACTCAACGCGTAGGACGCCGGAATGGCCAGGAGGATCACCAACAGCGTCGAAACACCGGTGGCAATAAGCGAGTTCAGGAAGTAGGGGGCGGCATCCGAGCCCAGAACCGCCTTGTACTGATCCAGCGTGGGTTCGAAGAAGAAGCTGGGCGGACTCGAAGCGGCCACGTTCTCCTGTTTGAAGGAGGTCATCACCATCCACGCGATCGGGGCGAAGAACACCAGTGCGGCGATCCAGGTGAACGTGGTCAGCAGACTCCCGCTGATCACCCCCTTCCGGCGCGGTTTATAGACTTCAGGATTCTCGGCCCGGGTGCCGGGCCCTGCGGCTTGTTGGGTCGTGGTGCTCATGACAGCTCCTTGTCGTCGAAGCTGCGGAAGATCAAGCGCAGCGCAAAGGTGGCGATGAGGATCGTCGCGATGACGACCACGACGCCCATGGCGGCCGCCTGGCCGATATCGAAACCGAGGAAGGCACGTTGGTAGATGTAGAACGGCAGGTTCGCGCTAGCCGTGCCGGGCCCGCCGGCGGTCATCAGGTAGATCTGGTCGAAAGTGTTGACCACGTAGATCGAACCCAGCAACACGGCCAGTTCCATATACCTGCGCAGTTGCGGCATGGTCACCCAGGTGAAGGTCTTCCACCAGCCGGCGCCATCCAGCGAAGCGGCTTCCAGGACGTCCTTGGATTGGGCCTGCAGCCCGGCTAGGACCAGCAGCATCATGAAGGGGGTCCACTGCCACACCAGGGCGATCACCACCGACAGCAGCGGTGCGGATGAGGTGAAGTCGATCGGTCCGATCCCGACGAGTCCGAGCACCCAGTTGACCATCCCGTAACTGGGGTTGAGCATCGAAACGCTCCACAGCAGCGAGGAGGCCACCGGCATGATCAGGAACGGGGTGATCAGCAGGGTCCGCACGATCCCCCGGCCCAAGAATTCCCGGTCCAGGAGAATCGCGAAGAACGTGCCCAGGACCAGGGCCACGGCAACACAGCCCAAGGTGATCACCACCGAGTTCACCGCGGCGACCCGGAACGTGGAATCGGAGAAGATGTCCACGAAGTTCTGCAGTCCCACGAAGATATTGCCGTCAGGACGCAACAGGTTCCAGGAACGCAGCGAATACCAGATGGTCAGCAGGAAGGGCAGCTGGGTGACGACGATCGTGAAGATCAGTGCGGGAAGTAGCGGCAGCCGGCGGCTCCACCCCTCCCGACGCTGGGCGCGACGCTGTTGCGCTGCGTGCGTTTCGGAGCCGGCGGCCGCTTGCTGGCGGTCCGGCTGGGTCAACGTGCTCATGGCCTAGCCCTTCTTCTGGTAGGTCCGGGCCACGGTGGCCGCGAAGTCCTGCGATTGGCGCAGCGCCTCTTCGACGCTTTGGCTTCCGGCGATGGAGGCTGAGATCTGCTGCGCCACCCGGGTGCCGAGGTCCTGAAATTCGGGGATTCCCACGAACTGCAGTCCGGTATAGGGCACCGGATGGACCATGGACTTGTCCTGGGTGGCATTGCCCATGGCCTTCAAGGTCGGTGTCGCATAGTCCTTGGCGATCGCGGCATATTCGGGGATTTCATAGGTGGAGGTGCGGCTGCCCGGGGGCAGCCGTTCCCAACCGATGGAGTTGCCGACCAGTTTCAGGTATTCCTTATTGGTCATCCAGGCGATGAAATCCCAGGCGGCCTGCTTCTTCCGGCTGGTTTCGGGGATGGCCAGCGCCCAGGTGTAGAGCCAGCCGGCCGAATCGGTCTCCTTGACCGGTGCCAGGGCATAGTTGGTCTTGCCGGTGACCTTCGATGAGGACGGGTCCTCAATGGAGGAGACCATGGCCGTGGCGTCATACCACATGGCCGCATTTCCTTGGGAGAAGCGGGTAATGCAGTCGCCGTAGCCCGAGGTCGCTGCCCCGGGCTGACCGTAGCTGCGCACCAGGTCCACATAGCCGGCGACTGCCTCGTGGACCTCGGGGCTATCCAGGGTGGCGTTCCAGTCCTCGTCGAACCAGCGGCCACCGTAGGTGTTGATGACGGTGTCCAGCGGTGCCATCACTTCGCCCCAGCCGGCCAGTCCGCGCAGGCAAATCCCCGAGAAACCCTTCTCCGGCGCGTGAAGTTTCTGCGCGAATCCGCGGATCTGTTCCCAGGTCGGCTGTTCGGGCATGCTCAGCCCCGCCTTCTCGAAGAGGTCTTCGCGGTAGACCACGAACGAGGACTCTCCGTAGAACGGCACCGAGTATTGGCCCCCCCGATGGGTCAGTGCCTCACGGATGGTCGGAATGAAATCTTTGGCATCGTAGCCTTCGGTCTGTTCCATATAGGGACTCAGATCGGTGATCCAGCCGTTTTCTGCCCACATCGGCGTCTCGTAGTTGGAGATCATCACGACATCGAACTCCCCGCCTTCGGTGGCTACGGAGGCGGTGATCTTCGCGCGGGCCTCGTTTTCGGGAAGCGAGACGAAACGGACATCGATCCCCGGGTGCTTGGACCGGAAGTCATCCATCAAGGAGATCGCATCGGTCATCTGCGGGTTGGAGACGATGGCGACGATCAGGCTGGTCTTCCCTCCCGCCGTCGCCTGTCCCGAACAGGCACTGAGCCCTGCAGCGGCCATGGCACCGAGCCCTGCCCCCATGAATCCTCGGCGGCTGAGGGAGAAATCCCGTATCGCCATGATGTGCTCCTCGCCCGAGCGATCATTTCGCTCATGTGATATCTACCAACTGCTCATTTGTTATGTGACTCTAGTCATATAAGATCATTTGAGCAAGACATTCAACTCACATGAGTCCGACACGACGGAGTGCCGGCCTAAACGAAGGAAGCCACCCCATGCCCGAACGGCACGAGGAAATGTTGGCGCAGATCGCCAGCGAGTATTACCTCGAAAACACCTCCAAGGTCGAGATCGCCAAGACCCACGGGATCTCCCGCTTCCAGGTCGCCCGCTATCTTGATGAGGCACGCCACGAAGGAATCGTGCAGATCACCATCCGTCGCCCCGCAGCCGTACCCGTCGAAGAAGCGGAACTGGCCCGCGCCCTCGGCATCACGACGGTGACCATCGCCCCGACCCCGACGGGGGCCCTCGACGAACGCGACCGGCTGGCCCGTGCCGCGGCAGGAGTCGTCGCCCGGGTCGTCACCGAGGGATGCCGACTGGGGGTCTCCTGGTCGCGCACCTTGCAGGCCATGGCCGGACACCTGCCAACACTGCCCGGTTGCGACGTCGTCCAGCTCGCCGGCTCCATCACCGTCACCGGCGGCAGCGGTTCGGGGGCGCTGATCCATCGGCTCGGAGCAGCAGCCGGTGGCCGGACCTGGCCCCTGCCGGCCCCGCTCATCCTTGAAACGGCCGAGACGGCCGCGAGCCTGCGCCGCCAGCCGGAGATCTCCGACGCCCTGAAGGCAGCGGAGGATCTCGATGTCGCCGTCGTCGCCCTGGGCGATTGGGCCCCCGGGAAGTCGACCGTCTATGAACGCCTCTCCCCCACCCAGCGTCGGGCCGCCACCGCGGCGGGCACCGTCGCCGAATGTTCGGGCCGACTGCTGGCCGCCGACGGTTCGGCGGCAGCGGCAGGGGTCGATGATTGTGTCATCGCCGTCTCACTGGCCCAGCTGAAAGCCACCCCGCAAGTGGTGATGGTCGCCCCCAGCCCGGACGGTGTCGCGGGGGTCCGCGCTGCGGTGGCCGCCGGAATCGTGAACCACTTGGTCCTCGGCCCGTCACTGGCCCACGCCCTGGCCACAGAGCTTGACCTGATTGAAGCAACCGCGACGGAGGATCCGGCATGAGCGACGTCGTCGTCGGCATTGATTCCTCGACCCAGTCCTGCAAGGTGCTGGTCCTGGATGCCGCCACCGGGGCCGAATTGCGCTCGGCCAAGGTGGCCCATCCCGATGGGACCAGCATCGATCCGCGGATCTGGGCCGCCGCCCTGCACCGCGCCTGGAAAGAAGCAGACCCGGCGGGGGCGGGTACAGTCATCGGCGTCGGGCTGGCCGCCCAACAGCATGGCATGGTCGCCCTGGACGCGGCCGGGGAACCGGTCTTCGATGCGCTGTTGTGGAACGACACCCGCAGCGCTCCCGAGGCCGCGGCCATGGTCTCCGACCACGGGGCCGATTTCTGGGCCCGCGAGGTGGGGTCGGTCCCGGTGGCCTCCTTCACCCTGACGAAGCTGGCCTGGCTGGCCCGGAACGAGCCCGAAGCCGCGGCACGGGTGCACCGCGTGGTGCTGCCCCACGATTATCTGAACCACGTGCTCACGGGCAGCTGGTTCACGGATCGCTCCGATACCAGCGGCACCGCCTATTACCACCCTGCTACCGGATACCTCCCCGAACTGCTGACCGAATATTTCGGTCGCGCCCCCGAGCTACCCGAGGTGATCGCCCCGGACGCCGTCGGCGGCCACCTCCTGCCCGAGTTCGGGGCCGACGGGGCGGTTGTCTCGGCGGGCGCCGGCGACAATGCCGCAGCCGCCCTGGGCCTGGGCCTGCAATCCAGGGAAATTGCGGTGTCCATCGGCACCTCGGGCACCGTTTTCGCCTCCGTACCGGATCGCCCCACCGCGGACCCCACGGGGGCGGTGGCCGGATTCGCCGACGCCACCGGCGGCTACCTCCCCTTGCTCGCGGTGATCAATTCGGCCCGGGTGATGGCCACCACCGCCGAACTGCTCGGCGTTGGGCTGGCTGAATTCGACCGGCTCGCCTCCTCCGGGGACCCGTTGGCCGGAGGACTGAACCTCATGCCCTATTTCGATGGCGAACGCACGCCCAATCTTCCGGGAGCCTCCGGGTCCCTGACCGGTATGAGCCGGGCCTCGTTGACCCGGGAGAATCTGGCCCGATCCTCCGTCCTGGCCGTGATGAATTCGCTGGCCGATGCCGCCGAAGCCCTCTCCGAGGTGTCGCGTCCGGCCCAACGGGCACTACTGATCGGCGGTGGCGCCCGCTCGGCATCCTTGCGGGCGGTGGCCCCCGAACTGCTGGGAATCAACGTGGACGTCCTGGAAGCCGGCGAATACGTGGCCCTGGGCGCCGCCCGGCAGGCCGCGTGGGCGGCCACCGGGGAATTGCCGGTCTTCGAGCGGCACGCCCAGGCCCGCCTCAGTCCGTCGGGCGACGGCTGGGGGCGGGAATCGCGCACCCTGTACGCCGCCGAACGCACCCGCCTCTATGGGGTGTAGGCCCCTTCTCGAGGCTGCCGCAGGGAGGCGGAGTCCTAGTTCCAGCCGTCCTCACGGAGGGTGCGCAGCAGGGCCAGCGCCCCGCCGTCGTCCAGGATGGCCAAGGCCTGCAGATAGGGCTTGGTGAAGTCCTCGTGGTCGACCAGATCGCCGAAGAGTTCCCGGTCGCGCAGGAACGCCAACGGGTCCTCATCCTGGGCGGCCGCGGCGGCGAGGACGCGATCCCGGAGCCGGTCGACGACCTCGATGGGCTGCCCTGCCTCGTCGACCCCGCGGGCGTAGCGGGCCCAGGAAGCGACGATCGCGGCACTCAGGCGCACCGCTCCGCCGTCGGACAGGTTCGCCCGGATGACCGGGACCAGCCAGGTGGGGATCCGATCGGAGGATTCAGCGGCCAGCCGGGCCAGGGTGTCCTGGACCTGTTCGTTGGCGAAACGTTCGATGAGCTCGTGCCGGTAGGCGTCCAGGTCGATCCCCGGCACGGGCTTGAGTGTGGGGGTGGCCTCGCGTTCCATATAGGCGAGGAGGAACTCGACGAGCAGCGGGTCGGAGCAGGCCTCGTGGGCGAAGCGGTACCCGGCGAGGTAGCCAAGGTAGGCGATGCCCTGGTGGCTGCAGTTGAGCAGGCGTAGTTTCATCAGCTCATAGGGTTCAACGTCGTCGACGAGCTGGACTCCTACCGACCCCCAGTCGGGGCGCCCGGCGGGGAATCTGTCCTCCAGGACCCATTGGATGAAGTCCTCGCAGACCACCGGCCAGGCGTCTTCCACACCGTATTCGGCCGCAATGTCAGCCCGGTCGGCATCGGTGGTGACCGGGGTGATCCGATCGACCATGGAGTTCGGGAAGGGCACCTGCTCGGCCACCCACGCTCCGAGCTCCGGATCCTTCAACCGGGCGAAGGCGGTGAAGACCTTTGCGGCCAGGTGGCCGTTGCCTTGGATGTTGTCGCAACTCATCACCGTGAACGGCGCGACTCCGGCGGCTCGGCGGCGACGCAGCGCCTCGGTGACGAACCCGAACGTGGTGGTTGGTACGGCATCCTCGGCCAGATCGGCGGCGACCGCAGGGGTAGTGGCGTCGAATTCCCCGGTGGAGGGGTTGTAGTTGTAGCCCCCCTCGGTCACGGTGAGCGACACGATCCGCACCATCGGGTCGGTGAGCTGCGCCAGGACCAGCTCGGGACCGTCCGGGGCATAAAGGTAGCGGGCGATCGAACCGACGACCCGGGCATCGCGCGTTCCATCGGGGGCCTTGGCCACCAAGGTATACAGGCCGTCCTGCTCGGCCATGACATCGCGCATGCGCTGGTCGTGGGGCATGAGCCCGACGCCGCAGATGGCCCAGTCCAGATCCTGACCCGAGTTCATCAACGCGTCGAGATACATCGCCTGATGGGCCCGATGGAAGCCTCCGACACCAAAGTGCACGATGCCGATGCGTCGTTGCCCCAGTGGATACCCGGGCACTGCGACCAGGTCGTTGAGTTCGGCTAGGGCCCCGGCCTGCAGACGCGTCATGATGTGCTCCGATCGTGATGTAGCTAACAAATCCGAGCATAACATATGAGCAAATAGTTGGACTCAAATGAGCGCGATGTGCTGATGGTCTCCCTTGCTAGGGTGGGGCTTCGTGAACAGCTCTGATCCTTCCCGCCAGAAATCGGTGTGGCGCGCCCCCGGAATGCCGGCGCTACTGTCCCTGACGGCCGCCGGTTTCGCAGGTTTCGCCGCCCTGCTGCCCATGGCCCCGCTCTGGGCAGTCCACGGTGGAGCTGATGAGGCCGGTTCCGGCCTCGTTAATGGCGCCCTCCTGCTGGCCACCGTCCTCACCCAGGGTTTCGTCCCGCGGTTACTGCAACGACTGGGAACGGGCCGAGTTCTCGCCGCGGGTCTGCTGCTCCTCGGCGGGCCCTCCCTCCTGATGCTCATCTCCGATCAGCTCGGTTGGATCCTGGCGCTGTCGTTGATCCGTGGGGTGGGGTTCGGAATCTTGACGGTCACCGGTTCCGCTGCGGTCGCCCATCTGGTGGCACCGGCGAGGCATGGCGCAGCCATCGGGGCCTATGGCGCGGCAATCGCCGTACCCCAACTGCTCCTGTTACCTGCCGGTCCGTGGCTGGCCGACACGATCGGTTTCTGGGCGGTTTTCGCCCTGGGAACCCTGCCGCTGCTGGGTATCGTGGCAGCCCCCCGGTTGGCCCAGGCCCTACGTGTCCGCGCAGCCGAACAGTCCCGTCGCCGCCCGGCCCAGGAGCGCGACCTGCCCGCCGAGGGCACCACGGCGACAACCGGGCGGCGGCTCCCCCGGCTTCCGGGTGGACTCTTCCAACCGATGATCCTGCTCCTTGCCGTGACCCTCGCGGGTGGCGCATTGATCACCTTCGTCCCGCAAATGAGCTCCTCCCCCA
Source organism: Glutamicibacter sp. BW78 (assembly GCF_002332245.1). Taxonomy (NCBI): domain Bacteria; kingdom Bacillati; phylum Actinomycetota; class Actinomycetes; order Micrococcales; family Micrococcaceae; genus Glutamicibacter; species Glutamicibacter sp. BW78. The sequence continues at coordinate 89,304 of NZ_NRGU01000032.1, read as the reverse complement.
CCGCAACGACCGGGGGTCTGGCCCTGCTGACCGCCACCGCTGCCGTCAGCCGGTGGCGCCTGGGAGCCCTGGCCGATCGGCACGGGACGAAAGCCTTCCTCTGGCCGCTGGTGCTGCTCACCTGTCTCGGACTCGTGCTGGCAGCCCTCGCGGTGAAGGATCCCGACGCGACCCGGGTCCCCCTGCTCCTGGTGGCCATGACGATCATCGGCATCACCTATGGCGGCCTACAGAACCTCACCTTGCTGCTCTCCCTTTCGGCAGTACGGCCAGCACAGTATGGGACGGCGAGCGCCGTCTGGAACATGGGCTTTGATGCCGGAACCGGTCTGGGATCGGTGCTCGTGGGAGCCCTGGCCGCGGGGCTGTCCTTCCCCATCGCCCTGTTGGTGGCCGCCGGAATCTCGCTGGCCACTCTGCCGCTGGCGCTGATGCGCCAACGCGCGGCTCCTTCGGCCTAAACTCAGGGGATGAAGAACACCGACAAGGCGGCCGTCGAGGCCCGCAAGGCAGTCCGCAGCGAATGGTTCGAACGCGCGGCACGGCTTGGCTTCGTGGCCAACGGCATCCTGCATGCCATGCTGGGCTTCCTGACCTTGAATGTCGCCTTGGCGCGTGGCGGGGATGCCGACCAGTCGGGCGCCATGAGGACGCTCTCCGCACAACCCGGTGGCGAGATCCTGATCTGGATCTGCTTCCTGGGCTGCCTCCTGTTGGCGGTCTGGAGCCTGGCCCAGGCCATCGTTCCCAGCCAGAAGGGCCTCGGTTTCATCGTCAAACAGGCGGGCACCGGCGTCGTCTTCGCGGCCATCGGCACCACGTTCGGCAGCTACGCCCTCGGCGCCGGAAAGGACTCCTCCCAACAGAGCACGTCCATTTCGGCCACCCTCATGTCCTCACCCGCCGGAAGCGTCGCCCTGATCATCGCCGGCCTGGTCGTCATCGGCGTCGGGATCTATTTCATCTACTCCGGCGTGGCCAGAAAGTTCACCAAGAGCCTGCGCCGGCCCTCCAGCCCCACGGTGCAGCGAACCCTGATGATCCTGGGCACCGCGGGTTACGTGGCCAAGGGGCTGACTCTGGCCGCGCTGGGACTGCTGATCGTCGTCTCCACGGCGCAACACGACCCCGAGGATTCCACCGGCCTCGATGGTGCCCTCAAGGCAGTGCGCGATCAGCCGTTTGGTTCCTTCGCCCTCATCGCGATCGCCGTCGGCCTGATGGCCTACGCGGTCTTCTTGTTCATGCGCTCGCGCTATGACGAGATGAAACAGGGTGCCGGGCTCTAGGAGCGCATCAGGTTGCGCCGCTCGATCGCCGGGCAGGCGTCCATGACCACATCCAGTCCGGCGGCCGTGGCGCGGGCCGCGGCGGCTTCATCGATGACCCCGACCTGGAGCCACACGGCCTTCGCGCCGATGTCGATGGCCTGGTCGACGATGGCGCCGACCTTCTGCGAGTTCACGAAGCAGTCCACGACGTCGATGGTCCCGGGGATCTCATCGAGCCGGGTGTAGCCCCGCTCCCCGTGGACGGTGTCCCCCTTCAGCGAGACCGGGACGATGTCCATGCCCAGGTCATCACGCACGATCCGCGCCACCCCGACGGCGGCTCGCATCGGATTATTGGACAGACCGACGATGGCCCAACGGGCCGGGGTGGTGAGCAGACGCCGGATGGTGTCCGGATCGTTGATGTGGTGCTGGCGCAGCTGTGGACCGTCGGTCCCGCCATCACCGAGTACCGGCTCGCGCAGCACCGGTTCGGAAAGCACCGGATCGGACACGTTCAGGACCGGCTCAGTGGTGCGCAGCTGCGGATCGGTGGTGCCCAACGGTGGTCCTTCGACCTCGGGAACCTCCGGTTCAACGACGGCTCCGCGACGGCCGGTCCCCGCAAGATCGAGACCTGGCGGTGCCGATTCCCCGGGGGTGGACGGCGGACGGACCGGTGCCGCGGGGATGTCGACATCGGCAATATCGGCCTCCGGGATATCGGCTGCGGGGATCTCCAGATCGGGGATCCCTGCCAGCTCGGCATCGGACGGTTGGTTCTGCGGTGCTGGTTCCGTCATGGCCCCCACCTTACAAGGCCCACCGGCGCCCGTCAGCCCACCGGGGCCGTCTGCTGGGTGGCAGCTGCCGAGTGCTTGGAGAACGCTCCCCGGTAGGCGGCGGCCGGGTGGTTGTCCTCCAGGGTGGCCTTCCTGCCGAAGACCTTTTCCCGCAGGGTCCCGGGTGCGTACTCGCTTTGGGCCAGACCGCGGGCCCGCAGTTCTGGAAGGACCCCCTCGATGAAGTCGGTATAGGAGCCGGGAAGGATCTGGTTGATGATGTTGACCCCATTGATCCCGGCATCCTGCCACCGCTCAAGTTCGTCGACGATTTGTTCCGGGGTGCCGGCGATCTGTTGTGCTTTCGCCCGCGAGCGGGCCAGATCTCCGACGGTCGGCTTACCGCCGGGTACCGAGGCGATGACCGCCTCGAGGACCCCGCGTGCCCCTTCGGTTTCGATATCGCCCAGCGGGGTGTCCAAGTCCAGGCCCCCGAGGTCCACGCCGATGCCCCCGCCGATATGCGCGATCAGGGCGTGGGGGTCCAGGTACTGGTCATATTCGGCCTCCTTGCGCTTGACCTCTGCCTCGGTGCTGCCCACGACGAAGGACAGCCCGGCAAAGATCTTCGCGTCCCCCGGCGACCTTCCCGCTGCGGCTTCGGCCGCCCGGATGGCCGTTGATTGTTTGCGCACGTATTCGGTGTTCGGGGCGAACAGGAACGTGGCCTCGGCATGGGCCGCGGCGAAGGCCTTACCACGCGGTGAGCTGCCGGCTTGGAAGAGGAACGGGGTGCGCTGCGGGCTCGGCGAGGACAAATGCGGGCCTTCGATGGAATAGCGGGGGCCTTCATGGTGGATCTTGTTCACCAGGGCCGGGTCGGCATAGCGACCGGTCTGCTTATCGGCCAGCACAGCCCCATCCGCCCAGGAGCCTTCCCATAGTTTATAGACGGCGGAGACGTATTCCTCGGCCCAGTCATAGCGGTCTGCATGGGCGGCCAGACCCGTGGCCCCGAAGTTGCGGTGGGAGTTCTCCAACACGCTGGTCACGATGTTCCAGGCGACCCGGCCTCCGGAGAGGTGATCGAGGGTGGAGAACTGGCGGGCCATCTGGAACGGGTCGGACTGCACCACTGAGCTGGTCAGCGCCAACCCGATCTGAGAGGTGGTCGCGGCCAGGGCGGAGGCCAGCACCAGAGGGTCATTGGAGGGTACCTGCAGCCCCTTCTCCACCAGCGAGGCCCACCCTCCCTCATGGTCGCCGTAGAGGCCCACCACGTCGGCGAAGAACAGGGCATCGAATTTTGCGTCCTCGAGTTGCCGGGCTAGATCCACCCACAGACCGAGCTCGTTATAGCGGTGCTGTTGGGCCTCGGGGTGACGCCACTGGCCTCCCAGGATGTGGCTCGGGGTGTTCATCAAAAAGGCGCTCAGCAGCAGGCGCGGGCGTTGGTTGGTGCTCATGCTCGGGTGGTGTCCTTCGGAGTCGTGGTGGCTTCACCGATGCTGTTCAGGCCGATGGGGATGGTGCCGTTGATGTGGAAGTCACCGACGGAGCGGGCCTTGAAGGCCGCCGGGTTGTGGGTGGCCACCGTGCGGGCGTTGCGCCAGTGCCGGTCCAAGGATTTCCCGCGGCTGGTGGCGGAGGCCCCGGTCACGTCGAAAAGGGCCCCTGCGGCATCGAGAACCAGCGGCGGGACAGTCACCTGGGCTTTCTGCACGGCGATTTCGGCGCGCAGGAACGCCGCTTCCGTGTCCAGGGCCAAAGCCGGATCGACGGCGGCGTCCAGGTCGCGGGCCGCTGCAGCAACCACTGCTTCGGCGGCATAGACCCGTGCGGCGAGGGTGCCGACATGTTCCTGGATCTGTGCGTCATCGCGGAAGAGTCCACCGGATCCGGTATTGAACGTCCGGGTGCGGGCGGCGACGAGTTCGGAGGCGTCGCGCAGCGCGGCCCGCCCAATCCCGGCCAGCACGGCGAGCAGCACGAGCTGGAAGAACGCCGGTTCCAGCGTGCTGGTGACCTTGCGGGAAATGATGTTTGCAGACTCGACGGCCACGTTGTCGAAGATCGCGGTTCCGGTGCCGGTCAACGGTTGGCCGAAGCCGTCCCAGTCATCGTGGATGGTCACCCCGTCGGCCCCGACCGGAACGACGGCGTACTGCCGGCCTTCGACACCTTCGGTGCTGGCCATCACGACCACCCAGTCGGCGAAGATGCTGCCGGTGGTGTAGTACTTCGCACCGTTGAGGACCCATCCGCCGTCGTGCTCGCTCAGTTTCGTTGCCGTGGTGCCCAGGGCGTTGCCACCGCGTTCGGTGGCCGCATTGCCGAAGATCTGCCCGGCCAGTACCCGCGGGAACCAGGTGTTGCGGAAGTCCCTCGGCTGCAAGGCGATGGTTTCGACGAAGGAAAAATGTGATCGCAGCAGATGGGCCACGTTGGAATCGGCGGCAGCCAATTCCACCAGCAGCCGGAACAGGTGTTCATGGTTCACCGGGTCCCCGCCGTATTCGGCCGGCACCCGCAAGGTGGTGAAACCGGCCTCCTGCAGCCACCCGACTTGTTCGAAGGGAAGCACATGGTCCTGTTCGCGGGCGACGGCGTCGACGGCGATGGCCTCGAAGACGGGGCGGAAGCGTGCGGCCAGGGCAAGATAGCGGGCTTCGGAGCCCTCCGGAACGGGGGTGTCGAAGGCCGGTGGGGTGGTGGTGGTTTCACTCATGGTCGTTCCTAACTGACGAGGGTATGTTCGGGCTCAGAGACGGTGCAGGCGTCTTGGCGTGCGTCCAGATCCCGCGCACTGGTTTCGGGGGAAAGCAGGGTGGTGACGACGGTGAGCGCGCCGACGGCAACGAAGTAGGCGATGACCCAGAACGGGCTGCCGCCGCCGGCGGCCAGCAGCGCGGTGGCCACCAGCGGGGCCAGGCCACCGCCCAGGACTGAACCGATCTGATAGCCGATGGACACCCCGGAAAAGCGGACCCGGGTGTCGAAGAGTTCGGAGAAGAACGCCGCCTGCGGGCCATACATCGCATCGTGGCCGATGTTCATGCCCAGCACGACGGTCAGCACGATCAGCACGAAGCTGCCGGTATCGAGCAGCGGGAAGGCGATCAGGGCAACCAGGATGCTGAATATCCCGCCGAAGAGGTAGGTGCGCCGGCGCCCGATCCTGTCCGATACCCAGCCCCAGAACGGGACGGTGACCAGTCCGAGGGCGGAGGCGATGAGAATGGCCTGCAACCCGGTTTCGCGGCTGATTCCGCCCTGGGCCAGGTAGGTCAGGATGAAGACCGTGTAGACGTAGTAGAACGCGTTCTGGGCGATGCGCAGCCCGGTGGTCAGGGCGACCTGGCGGGGATGGGTGCGCAGCGATTCCAGCACCGGGCGGCGGGAGACCTGCTGCGTTTGAACGACCTGCTTGAAGGAGGCGCTGTCCTCGATCTTCAGCCGCACCACGAGCCCGACGGCGACCAGCAGGATGCTCGCCAGGAACGGCAGCCTCCACCCCCAGGCCAGATAGGCGGCATCCGGCAGAGCCGATTCCAGACCCAACAGCACCGCGGTGGCCAGCAGCATTCCCGCGCTCGGACCGATCTGGGTGGCGCTGCTGGTCAGCCCGCGACGCCCGGGGGCAGCGTGTTCGACGGTCATCAGGGCCGCTCCGGCCCATTCGGCCCCGTAGCCGATGCCCTGGGCCACCCGCAGGATCAGCAGGAGGGCCGGCGCAATCCATCCGGCGGTGTCGTGGGTGGGCAGCAAACCGATCGCCGTGGTGGCGATTCCTGTCAGCAGCAGGGAGGCAACCAGCACGGTCTTGCGTCCGATCCGGTCCCCGTAGTGCCCTCCGAGCAGCCCACCGATGGGGCGGGCGATGAAGCCGACGGCGTAGGTCGCGAAGGCGGCCATCGTCCCGACCAGGGGATCTGCCGGGGCGAAGAACAGCGGGCCGAAGACGGTCGCCGCAGCGAGCCCGTAGAGCACGAAGTCGTAGCCCTCGATCGTGGTGCCGATGAAACTGGCGACGGCGACGCGAGAACGCATCCTGCGGGTTGGCGGGGTGGGGGTGGAGATAGTCATGAGGGGTCCTTTCCATCGGTCCCGGCGGAAGCACCTGCCCGAAACGGGTGGTTGCTGCGGAGTCAACGAGCCAGGTCTCTCGTCCGCTCTGGATGGTGGTTTTCGGTACTGCGGTCTAGCTGGTGGCCAGTTGTGCTCCCGCGAGCCGGTAGTCGGCAGCCCGGTGGCTGTCCTTGACCCGGTCCCCGGCGCCGAAGAGCTTCTGGCGCAGGGTCCCCGGCGCGTATTCGGTGGGGTAGGCACCCAGGGCCTGCAGTTCGGGGATGACGAACTCGACGACGTCCTCGAAGGTTCCCGGGGTGATGGCGTAGGCAATATTGAAGCCGTCCACGTCGGTGTCCTGGACCCACTCAACGAGCTTCGCGGCGACCTGGGCCCCGTCACCGACGGTGACCGGGCCGAAACCGCCGACGCCGATCCATTCGGCCAACTGGCGGATGGTCCACGGTTTGCCGTCATCCCCGGAGGCCTTCTTGAACGTCTCCACCGAGGACTGGATGGCATTGGACTTCACGTCCTCACCGATCACGTCGTCAAGGTCGTACTGTGACATGTCGATTCCGGTCCAGCCCGAGAGCAGGGCCAGCGACCCGTTGATGTCGGCGTAGGAGGCATAGTCGGCGTATTTGTTCTGCGCCTCCTCGTCCGTGGCAGCGGTGATGATCGTCTGCATCGTGTAGATCTTCACGTCGTAGCGGTCGCGGCCGGCGGCCTCGACGTTGTCCCGGATCCTCCGCACGGTGTCGGTGAGGATTTCTTTGGTGGGACTGTTCACGAAAACCGATTCGGCGTTCGCCCCCGCGAATTCCAGGCCGCGCGGCGAGGCGCCGGCCTGATAGATGACCGGGGTGCGCTGCACCGAGGGTTCGGTGATGGCGATGCCGGGGACCTTGAAGTACTTGCCCTCGTGGCCGATTTCGTGGACCTTCGACGGGTCGGTATAGACCCCCGTTTCACGGTCGCGGAGCACGGCGTCGTCCTCCCAGGAGCCCTCGAGCAGCTTATAGACGACTTCGAGGTACTCATCGGCGTGGTCGTAGCGTTCGTCGTGTTCCATCTGGTCCTCTTGGCCCATGTTCCTCGCCGCCGAGGGCAGGTAACCGGTCACGACGTTCCAGCCGACGCGGCCGTTGGTCAGGTGGTCCAGGGTCGCCAGTCGGCGGGCGAACGGGTAGGGGTGTTCGTAGGCGGTTCCGGCGGTGACCCCGAAGCCCAGGTTCTCGGTGACGGAAGCCATCGCGGAGACCAGCAGGAACGGGTCGTTGACCGGGACCTGGGCGCCGGCGGAGAGCGGAGTGGAGTTGGTGGATCCGTAGACGTCGTAGGTGCCCAAGACGTCCGCGATGAAGATCCCGTCGAACAGGCCCTTCTCCAGCGTCTTGGCCAGCTCGGTCCAGTAGCCCAGTTCCTTATAGCGCCACGCCTGGTCCTGCGGATGACGCCACAGTCCCGGCGATTGGTGGACCACGCAGTTCATGTCGAAGGCGTTCAGGCGGATCCGACGGCGTGCTGGTGTGGTGCTCATTTTTCTCCTTCAGGGGTCTTGAGGTCACCGACGGCGCCGAGTTTGCGCGGCGCCGCGGCGTTGACCTCGTAGTCGCCGACGATGCGGGACTTGTACATGGCGGGGTTGTGGGTCGCTACGGTGCGCGCATTTCGCCAGTGGCGGTCCAGGTTGCAGGCGGCGGAGGTCGCCGAGGCGCCGAGGCCGTCGAAGAGCTGGCTGGTCACCTCGAGCACCAGCGGTTGGATGGCCGACTGGGCGCGGTTGGCGGCCAGCTCGCAGACAGCGTATTGCTCGGCGGCACTCAGGCCCGGTTGGCCGATCACGGATTCGAGTTCGGCGACGGCGGCCAACAAGATGGCGTCGATGGCAAAGGCGGTCGACGAGATTTCTCCGACGACCTGCAGGATCTGCGGTTCGTGCCGGGAGGGCAGCCCGGTTCCCGTCGTAAAGGCGCGCTCACGCAGTTGGGTATGAGCACGGACGTCGGCGAGCACTGCCCGGGCAATACCCGCCTGCACGGCGAGCAGGACCAACTGGAAGATGGCAGATTCCGGATGAATATCCAGCACCTCAGGGTCCAATAAGGTATCCACCGGAACCCGCGCGAAGCCGGTGGAACCTGTTCCGGTGAGTTGTTGACCGAACCCGTCCCAATCGTCGTGGATGACCACCCCCGAATGCTGGGTGGACACCACCGCAATGTGGCGCCCTTCGATCGCCGGTGCCATGGCCGTCACGGCGACCCAGTCGGCGAAGATCGTCCCGGTGCAGTAGTACTTCTCCCCCGTGAGCAACCAGCCGGCCTCGGAATGTTCGACGGCGGTATTGAGTTGGCCCAGGTCGTTGCCGCCGCGCTCGGTGTAGGCGTTGCCGACGATCTGCCCGGCCACGAAGCGGGCGAACCAGCGGGTCTTGACTTCCTCGTCGTGAAGCAGCAGCACCGATTCGACGAAGCCGATATGGGCACGTAGCAATTGGGCAATCTGCGAGTCGGCCTCCCCCAATTCGATGAGCAGTCGGAAGGAATCCACCAGCGAGGCGCCGAAACCGCCGGCCTCGCGGGGCACCCGCAAGGCACCGAAGCGGGCCCGGTTGAGCCAGCCGACCTGCTCGAAGGGCAAGATCCGGCGGGCATCGCGTTCGGCTGCCCCGTCGGCAATGCTCGCGAAGACGGGGCGGAAGACCGCTGCGAGTTCGTCGTAGTGCCCGTCCGCGGGCACACCGGGGGTCAGTTTGATCAGGTGTCGCGGTGTCACGTCATCGATCGTCAGGGCTGCCACAAAACATCACTCCATCGGTTCCGGCGTGAGCACCTTCCTCCCGATGATTCGGGAAGGGGTTGCTGCGGCGTCATCGAGCCAGATCTCTCGGCCGCTCTGGATGGTTGTTACCTCCATTGGGCCACATTCGGAACCTTCAGCGCCACCGCAGGAAGGAACGTCGACCTGCAATGTGACGCGTTTACAGCCGGAAATCTGGGTTGCCGAGGACCTCAAAACATCGAATAATCCTGCCATTTTCAAGGTTTTCTGACATAAAAGTTCTATGACGACCCGGCATCTGAATCCTTGATGAAATATTACGCAACACGTTCCTGAAGTTGCTTCATCGCGTCACGGTGGCCTTAAGTGGAACGGTACCCATCCCGAGCGGCCGAGAGATCTGGCTCCGTGACGCCGCAGCAACCACGCCGAATACGTCCCCGCAACCCCGCGGAGTCCGTCACCGGCGAAGGTGCTTCCGCCAGGAACGATGGAGCTGATTTCATGAGCATTGCCCCGTACCCCGGACCGGCCACGACCACCGAATCCGAACGCCTAGACTTTTGGGCCGATGCCGCGGCACGTCTGGACTGGGCCGACCCCTGGCATACGGTCCACAGCACCACTCCCGTGGACCCGCTAGCCCGTCGGGGCCCCGAACTGCGCTGGTTTGAGGGCGGGAAACTCAATGCGGCGGTGAACTGCGCCGACCGCCATGTGGCCGCCGGCCGGGGCGAGAAGGTGGCCTTGCATTTCGAGGGCGAACCCGGGGACCGCCGCACCGTCACCTACGCCGAACTGACCGGGCTGGTCAGCCAGGCGGCCAACGCCCTGACATCCTTGGGCATCGGCGTCGGGGACCGCGTGGTCATCTACCTGCCGGTGCTGGTGGAAACCGTCGTCATCACCTTGGCCTGCGCCCGTATCGGTGCGGTGCATTCGCTGGTCTTCGGTGGCTTCTCCGCCGAGGCCCTACGTTTCCGAGTTGAAGACACCGGGGCGAAACTACTGGTCACCACGGACGGCCAGTTCCGTCGCGGAACCGCGGTGCCGGTGAAGGACAATGCCGATGCCGCGGTCGCCGGGGACAACGCGATCAAACACGTGCTTGTCATCCGCCGCACCGGCAGTGAGATCGCCTGGACCGAAGGCCGGGATCTGTGGTGGCACGAAACGGTGGAAACCCAGCCGCGCACCCACGCGGCCGAGGCCTTCGACGCCGAGACGCCACTGTTCATCATGTATACCTCCGGCACCACCGGGAAGCCCAAGGGCCTGGTGCACACCACCGGCGGCTACCTGACCCAGGCCTCCTGGAGCCATGAGTTCCTCTTCAGCCATCCGGACCCCGGCCAACGGGACCTGGACGTGCACTGGTGCACCGCCGATCTGGCCTGGGTCACCGCCCACACCTACGAGATCTACGGACCGCTGTCCAACGGTGTCACCCAGGTCATCTACGAGGGGGTGCCCAATACCCCACATCCGGGCCGGCACTTCGAGATCATCGAACGTTACTCCGTGACCAGTTACTACACGGCCCCCACGCTGGTGCGCTCGCTCATGGGATGGTTCCCGGACGGCATCCCCGCCGATCACGACCTCTCTTCCATCCGGATGGCCGGCACCGTTGGCGAGGCGGTCAATCCCGAGGCGTGGCGTTGGCTGCGCACCCAGGTCGGCCGCGATTCCCTGGTCCCCGGTGAGCCCAACACCGGCATCCCGATGGTCGACACGTGGTGGCAATCCGAAACCGGTGCCACGGTCCTCTCCCCCCGCACCACCGACAAGGACTTCAAGCCCGGCTGTGGCACGCGCGCCCTGCCCGGGATGACCACCGACATCGTGGACGACGCCGGCGCCCGGGTCACTGCCAACGTCCAGGGCAATATCGTGCTCACCGCCACCGGGCCGGGAATGGCCCGCACCGTCTGGGGCAACCCGGAACGCTACTTCACCAGCTATTGGCAGAAGTACGCCGCGCAGGGCTGGTTCCTCGCCGGTGACGGCGCGAAGTACGACGACGACGGCGACACGTGGATCCTGGGGCGCACCGATGATGCCGTGAATATTTCGGGTCACCTGCTTTCGACCATCGAGATCGAATCGGCGTTGGTCTCCCATCCGGGGGTCGTCGAGGCGGGGGTCTGCCCGACCGTCGATGCCACGACCGGCCATGCGGCAACGGCCTTCGTCGTGCCCCGCGACAGGGCGCTCCTCGGCGGCGTCACCAGTTCCGGGTCGACGCCCTCGCAACTGGCCGCCGCGGCCGCACTCCGCGCCCACGTGGCAACCCAGATCGGCCCGATCGCCAAACCGCGCGACGTCATCTTCGTGCCCGACGTGCCCAAGACGCGGTCGGGGAAGATCATGCGCCGGCTGCTGACCCAACTGTTCGAGGGAACCGCCTTGGGTGATACGACGAGCCTGCAGAACGAAGAGTGCCTGCCCGCCCTGAAACGGATGTGCTCGGCCCGCTGATCATTCGGTGTCCGACACCGACACCTTCCGTTGGTATCCGCGCTGGGTCAGATGGTCGCTGACGTCCTCTTCGGTCCAGCAATCAATGTTCTTGATTTCCGGCATATCGGTGGCCAGGAAGACCGGGTCCAGCCCCTGGGCCCGCTGGGCGTTGTAATGGCGCAGGAGCTTGAGCGCTGTGGGCGCCAGAATCGTGATCACCACCAGGTTGATCATGGCAATGAACACCATCGTGACCCCCGCCAGTGACCAGGCCAGGTCAACGGAGATGACGGCGCCGAGGAAGACGACGGCGGTGACGGCGAGCGCGAAGAGGGTCCGCACCCGCTTATTGCGGGTGATGAAGTTGACGTTGGCTTCCCCGTAGGAGAAGTTGCCCAGCACCGAGGTGAAGGCCAGCAGGAACATGATCACCGCCAGGGCGATCGCCGCCCACGCCCCGAGGTTGCCGACCAGGGACTCCTGCACCATCGCCAATCCTTCACCGCCCTGACCGAGGTCGGGGAAGGCGATGAGAACGATGAACGCGGTGATCGAGCAGATGAGCAACGTATCGAAGTAGACGCCCAGCGTCTGGGTCAACCCCTGTTTCACCGGGTGGCTGACCGAGGCGGTGGCCGCAACGTTGGGAACGGAGCCCATACCGGCTTCGTTGGAGAGCATGCCGCGCTGGACACCCTGGACGATGGCCACGCCGATGCCGCCACCGACGGCTGCCTTGACGTTGAAGGCCCCATCGACGATCTGGCCGATGACGCGAGGGAGTTCTTCGATGTTCATGAGCACGATCACGAGGCCGAAGCTGACGTAGATCAGTGCCATCAACGGCACGAGGTTCTGGGCGACGAAGGCGACGCGGCGCATCCCGCCCAAGACGATGACGGCGGTCATGGTCGCGAGCACCAGCCCGAGGCCCCAGGGAAGCCAGGTCACGGACTCGGGGTCCGTATAGGCGCCGACCGCACCACTGACGGCATCGACAATGGTGTTGGACTGCAGCGAGGTGAAGGCCAGCGCGAAGCAGAAGATAAACAGGGTTGCGAAGAAAACGCCGAAGCCACGGCTCCCCAGACCGCGATGAATGTAGAAGGCCGGCCCACCCTTATACGTGTCTTCACCGCGGGTCTTATAGAGCTGGGCCAGCGTGGACTCGATGAAGCTCGCGGAACTGGTGAACAGGGCCATGATCCACATCCACATCACGGCACCCGGCCCGCCGATGAACAAGGCGCCCGCAACGCCCGAGACGTTGCCGGTCCCGACGCGGGCTGCCGCCGAGACGATGAAAGCCTGGAACGCCGACAGCGATTTCGTGTTCCTGTCCTCGTCGCGCTGCGCCTTTTCCGTGATCGATTTGAACATGGCCGGCAGCATGCGGAACTGAACGGCCTTGGTTCGAAAGGTGAAGTAGATGGCCAAGACGACGACGACGGGCATGCCGATGAAGGTCCATAGCCAACCTTCGGAGGTACCGAGCCAGTCATTCAGGTTCGCGAGAGTCATTGAAAAACCGTATCAGAACCTGTGGCGCACATCACTGACTTAGTGGACGGGGGCCGAATCCCGTCTCGCCGTCGTGCGCTCGAGCTGGCAGGTATCGGTGAGCACGATCTCCCCGTTCTCCAACCGAGGATGGCTACAGTCTTGCAGGACGCTCATGACCAGGCGGATGAGGGTTCCGTGAGCGACGACCACCAGATCGGTGTCCGGGTACTCCCGGGCCAGACTGACCAACGCGGCCAGGCCCCGTTCGACGACCTCGGCTTCGGGCTCGGCGCTGAGCAATAGTTCGTCGATCTGGGGGCGCGGCATCCCGACCACTGCCCGGCCTTCCCCGTTGCCGTAGTGGCGTTCCTGGAGCCCCACGACAGGCTCCACCGCCTCCAGGCCCAGCTGGGCGCCGATCAGTGCGGCAGTTTCCACCGCACGGCCCAGCGGGGAGGAGACCAGGGCGCCCCAGCCGCCGTCGTGTTCTGTCAGCCGTTTTCCGGCGGCCCGGGCCTGGGCCCTGCCGGTCTCATTCAGGGGGATGTCGGTCTGCCCCTGAAGACGGCCCTCGGCGTTCCATGCGGTTTCCCCGTGGCGCACCAGCGCAATGCGTGTTCCCATACACCCATCCTATCCGGGGGTCCTGAGGCGCAGTTTATTCGGACTACACTCGATCAGCTGCCACGTGACGAAACATTCTTTGATGAAAGGTGATGATTTGTCACGATGGAAGGCATCGGGAACTTCCCGACCCCCACTTCGAAGGAGCCACCACGGAGATGTCGGAACATCGGTTTGGATTCCGTACCCGCGCCCTGCACGCCGGGGGCACCCCCGACGCCGAGCACGGCGCTCGCGCGGTACCGATCTACCAGTCCACCTCGTTCGTCTTCAAGGACACCGACGATGCGGCCAATCTGTTCGCCTTGCAGAAGTACGGGAATATCTACTCCCGGATCGGCAACCCGACCGTCGCGGCCTTCGAGGAACGCGTCGCCTCCTTGGAGGGCGGCATCGGCGCCGTGGCTACCGCCTCGGGTATGGCCGCCGAGTTCATCACCTTTGCCGCACTGACCGGTGCCGGGGACCATATCGTCGCCTCGTCGAAGCTCTATGGCGGCACCATCACCCAGCTGGACGTGACGCTGCGCCGCTTCGGCGTGGACACCACCTTTGTGGACAGCAATGAGGCCGCCGATTTCGCCGCAGCCCTCCGCCCGGAAACCAAGGCCATCTACACCGAGGTGGTCGCCAACCCCTCCGGCGACATCGCCGACCTCAAGGGTCTGGCCGCCGTCGCCCGGGAAGCGGGTATTCCGCTGGTCGTCGATTCCACCCTGACCCCGCCATATATCCTGCGCCCCATCGAACATGGTGCCGATATTGTCATCCATTCGGCCACCAAATTCCTCGGCGGGCACGGCACGACGATGGGCGGTGTCGTCGTCGAATCCGGGAGGTTCAACTGGGGCAACGGAAACTTCCCGACCCTGACCGAACCGGTGCCCTCCTACGGCAATGTCTCCTGGTGGGGGAACTTCGGCGAATACGGATTCCTGACGAAGCTGCGCTCCGAACAGTTGCGCGATATTGGTCCTGCCCTCTCCGCCCAGTCGGCCTTCCAACTGCTGCAGGGGGTCGAGACACTCCCGCAGCGCATGGACGCCCATCTGGCCAATACCGCCAAGATCGCCGCCTGGCTCGAGGCCGACCCCCGCGTCACCTACGTCAACCACGCCGGGCTGCCCTCCCACCCGCAGCACGCCCGGGCCAAGGAACTGCTGCCCGACGGCGTTGGATCGGTCTTCAGCTTCGGGGTTGCCGGCGGACGCGCAGCTGGCAGCCGATTCATCGAGGCGCTGCAACTGGCCAGCCATCTGGCCAATATCGGTGACGCCCGCACGCTGGTCCTGCATCCGGGTTCGACCACGCACCAGCAGTTGAACCCCGAGCAGCTGGCCGCCGCCGGAGTGCCGGAGGACCTGATCCGTCTCTCGGTGGGGCTCGAAGACGTCGAGGACATCATCTGGGATCTGGACCAGGCCCTCACGGTCTCCCAGTCAGGCTTCGAGGAACACGAAGACTCCGGCACGCCCGCGGCGCCGGTCGCCGAAGAGATCGGAGTCTTCTCATGAGCACCGCAACCACCGAACGCAGCTGGGTCGGCCCCTCGGCCCCCGAGCGGCTGAACATCCTGCGCTCCACGCAGTCCATCGCGATCGTGGGAGCCTCGAACAAGACGGCACGCGCCTCCTACTTCGTGGCAACCTACCTGCTCTCCTCCACCAGCTACACGGTCTACTTCGTGAACCCGGTCCTGGACGAGATCCTGGGCCGGCCGGTCTACGCATCGTTGGCCGATTTGCCGGAGGTCCCCGATCTGGTCGAGGTGTTCCGCAAGAACGACGACCTGCCCGGCGTCCTGGATGAGGCTATTGCGGTCGGGGCGAAGACGCTGTGGCTACAGCTCGGCGCTTGGCACGAAGACGTCGCGACGAAGGCCGAAGCCGCGGGAATGAACGTGATCATGGACCGCTGCGTGAAGATCGAGCACGCCCGCTTCCACGGAGGCCTCCATCTGGCCGGCTTCAACACCGGCGTCATCTCCTCCAAACGGCAGGTCCTGGCTTAGCTTTCCGCCTTCCCGCACGACGGAGGCCGCGGTGCTACAGGTCCTCGCGCGCGGCCATGAAGGTGTAGTCCCAAGCCCGCACGCCGTCTGCCTCATCGGAAGCCGCGGGCACATGGTGCAACGAGCGGGCGCGATCCAGGACCGCGCAGACCTCGGTGAAGAGCTCATCGGCCTCCGCCGGCGTCAACCGTAACGTCCCCAGACTCAAGTCCGCCTTCGCTTCCGGCTCGCGGCCGGTCGCAAAACCCGGGGCCCAGGCCGTCACCTTAGCGACCATCTCCTGCTGGTCCATGGTCAACTGGTCCAGATAAGCAGTCAGCGGCGCTTCGTCTTCCGGGCCAATCGGCGTCTCCGGCGACCCGACCCTGAAGGACTGGACCGCAGCCTTCCAGACCCGGTCCCGGCGATCGCGTGCGAACTCGGGAGCCTCCTGAACGAACCCTGCGTCCGCCAGCGTGCGCAGATGGAAGCTCAGCGTGTTCGCCGCAACCCCGAGCTGCTGTGCCAGATCGGCGGCACGGGCAGACTCCTGGGCGCCGAGCACGGCCACGATCCGCCGGCGCAAGGGGTGCGCCATGGCCTTGAGCATGGGTGAGGTCATGACCCGTGGTTCACGTTCCGGCGCGCGGGCACTGTGGCGTTCGGCTTCCATGGGACTAGTCTACAAACCTGCGACAAAAGTTGCGCAACTTCTCTTGCGCAATTATTCTTGCGGATCTAGGCTCATCCCATGGAACCGCTCCAGCACGAACCATCCACCCGTGGCCCGAACCCGTCGGCTACGACGTCCGGGCGCCCGCCGGCACTATGGCGCAACGGCGACTACCGGTGGTGGCTGGCCACGGACACCTCCACCGGACTCGGACGCGCCCTACACAACTTCGCCGTCCCACTCCTGGCGCTCTACGTCACCGGCGACCCCGCCCAGGCAGGCATCATCGCGGCCATCGGACAGGTCGGTCGCGTCGTAGCCACCCTTCCCGGCGGCGTCCTGGCCGACCGGCACGACCGCCGCCGGCTCATCCTGCTGGGCACCGCCACCGGCGTGGCCATGGCGGGCGCGTTGGCCGCCTTCCAGCTGGCCGGTTTGCTCGGCTTCTGGCTGCTGACCATCCTGAACCTGCTGATGAACGTGCGCAGCGGTTTATTCGACGGCGTCCCCAATGCCGCGCTGAAGTCCGTCGTCGAGCCCCACTCCATCGGCTCGGCCATGGCCGCCAACCAGGGCCGCGACGCCGTCGTGAGCCTGGCCGGCGGTCCGGTCGGCGGCGTGTTGATGGTCATCGGCCATGCGGTGCCGTTCGCCGCAACCGCAATGCTGAACCTGCTGGGCCTCTTCTCTGTCCTGCGCATCCGCGCCGACCTCCGTCCGTTGCGCGGCACCCCGGAGCACGACGACGATGCCTCCCCCGTCCGGACCGGCTATCTGCGTGAGGCGTGGGAGGGTTTCTCCTGGATATTGCACCGGCCGGAACTGCGCGGGGTCATGGCCATCTCCACCATCGTGAACCTCGGCATGAACGCCTCCATCACCGCCGTCGTCTTCGGCTTGCAGCAGCGGGGCGAATCACCGGCCAGCATCGGCGTGACGACCGCCTCGGTCGGTGCCGGGATGCTCGCTGGAGCCCTTCTGGCGCCCCCACTGGTGCGGCGGATATCGACCGGCTGGCTCGGAGCCCTCGGGCTGGCGACGTGTACGGCTGCGGTGGCCGCCTTGCCATTCGTGCACTCGATTCCTGCAGTGTGCGCCGTCTTGGGGGCCAGCATGTTCGCCGCCCCCGCCATCAATGCCTCGCTGCTGGGCTACTTCACGGTCGCGGTACCCACCCATTTGCTGGGGCGGGCCAACAGCGCGCTTGACCTGCTGGCCATGGGCGCCATCCCCTTGGCCCCGTTGGTCGCCGGATTCGGCTACGCGGCCTGGGGCTGGTCTGGCGTGCTGGCCCTCTGTGCGGGCATCTGCTGCATCGCTGTCATTCTGGCTTTTGCCAGCCGTCGGCTCCTAGCCATCCCCGCCTCACCCGGCTGGGAAGACCATGCAGCGGACAACGCCCGCGAGGCCGCCCTCAGGCGTTGATGTCGGTGCCGATCCTCCGGTTGGCCAGTACCGGCAGGAATCGGCGCACTTCCTCGACCCGTCGACGGGTGACATCCACGGTGACCAGCGCCTCGGTTTCCTCTCCCAGGAAGGCCACCGGGATGCCCAGCGGGTCCAGGATCGCCGAGTGGCCAACGGTGTTCGTTGAGCTCGTTCCGGCGGCAGCCACCCAGACGGTGTTCTCCACGGCGCGGGCCTTGAGCAGGGTTTCCCAGTGGTCGATCTTGTGATCGCCCTTGAACCAGGCGGCAGCCACGAGGACCACGTCGGCACCGGCGACCGCTAGCCGGCGGGCCACCTCGGGGAAGCGGATGTCGTAGCAGGTCATGATCCCCACGTTCAGGCCGCCGATCTCGAAGACGGGGACCGCCTCGACATCGCCTGATTTAATCCGGCTGGACTCCTGGTAGGAGAAGGCGTCGTAGAGGTGGATCTTCCGGTAGGTACCCAAAATGGCACCGCTACCGTCGATGGTCACCAGTGTGTTGTAGGGCTGGGGATCCTCGCTGGGCTCGTATCCCCCGGCGACGATCGCCACCCCGAATTCCGCGGCCACCAAGGAAAGCTGCTGGACGAAGGTGCTCCAGTCCCGCTCCACGGCGGTGGTCAGGTTCCCCTCGACCTTGCGGACCGTGAACATCGTTTCCTCGGGGAAAAGCACCAGTTCCGCACCCGAATCCTTGGCGCGGGCGACCAACCGGCGAACCACCTGCAGGTTCTCTGCCATATCGCCGCTGGGTGAGAGCTGTCCAACACTGATCTTCATGGTTTTCGCCTTCCGCTGTGCGTCCCTCCAGCCTACCCACGATCGACCAAAAGGTGGATGGCCTCGGTGGGTGTGACCCGTAACGTTAACGACGTGAAGAAGCCCCCACCTAATAAATGGGCCGCCCTGGCCGTTCTGGCCGCCGGCCTATCCATGATCGTGCTCGACGGCACCATCGTCGGCGTCTCCTTACCGACGATCATTGACGACCTCGGACTGGATCTGGGTGATGCCCAATGGGTGAACAGCCTGTACTCGGTGGTGCTGGCCGCCCTGCTACTCAGTGCCGGCCGATTGGGCGACCGGGTCGGACGGCGCAAACTCTTCATCGCCGGCGTCGTGCTGTTCATGGCCGGCAGCCTGTTCTCCGCGATGGCCGATTCCTCGTCCTCGCTCATCCTGGGCCGTGCCATCCAGGGCGTCGGCGGCGCAGCCGTGCTGCCGTCCACCCTGGCCAGCGTCAACGCCAACTTCCAGGGACGCGATCGCGCTGCAGCCTTCGGGGTCTGGGGCGCCGTGATGTCGGGGATGGCAGCCGTCGGCCCGCTGCTGGGCGGCTGGCTCTCCTCCAGCGTCGACTGGCGGTGGATCTTCCTGGTCAACCTGCCCTTCGGTCTCCTGGTCCTCGTGGGCACCCTGCTCTTCGTTCCCGAAACCAGTGACACGCATTCGGCTCCGGGATTCGACGTCGTCGGGCTACTGCTCAGCGCCTCCGCATTCGGCCTGCTGGTCTTCGCACTGATCGAGGGCCCCACTCTGGGCTGGTGGACCCCTCAGCAACCCTTGGCTATCGGCCCCGTTTCCTGGCCCGCGGGCAGTTCTCCGGTCATTCCGCTGGCGATCGCCGGCGTCGTACTCCTCGCGGCGTTCCTGGGCTGGCAGGCACACCGCGCCAAACTGGGCCACGCCGCCCTGCTGGATTTGAAGCTCTTCAAGATCAGCACGTTCTCCTGGGGGAATACCGCTGCGGCTGCGGTCGCCGTGGGCGAATTCGGCCTGCTGCTGGTCTTGCCCCTCTTCCTGGTCAATGTGCTCGAGACCGGCACCCTCGGCGCCGGCCTGATCCTGGCGGCCATGGCGTTGGGCGCCTTCGGTTCGGGAGCGGCGGCACGGCATCTGGCGGATCTGATGGGCGCGGCACGTGTGGTCATCCTCGGCCTGGCCCTGGAGGTCGCCGGCGTGCTGGTGCTGGCCATCTTCACCAGCAACAGCCTGCCCATCGCCCTGTTGGTTCCAGTGCTGGTCGTCTACGGGCTGGGGCTCGGCCTGGCGTCGGCGCAACTGACGGGCACCGTCCTGCGGGACATCCCCACCGAAGCCTCGGGCGAGGCCTCGGCCACCCAGTCCACCGTGCGTCAGATCGGCTCCGGGCTCGGCTCAGCCATCGCCGGAACCATCCTGGCCGTCGCCACGGCAGCCAGCACCATGGGTCTGCTGCGCGATGCCGGTGCCGATGATGCGACAGCCACAAAAATGGCCTCAGGGCTCAGCGATTCCGCTGGCGGCCTGATCTCCAGCGTGAACGCCGCCAGTCCGTTGCATGATGCCCTGACCGCGGGCTTCGCCACGGGGGTGCAGTGGTCCCTCTTCGGCGCTGCGGCATTCCTCCTCCTCGGGCTGATTGCCTCCTTCCGGGTCGCCTCCGCGGCCCGGTTGACCGGCAAGGGGGCAACGGGCGCAGACGCGGGGCTCAGCCAGGAGTAGCCTGAGCCCATGGAAGCCCGCCCCCGCTCCGTGGACGTCTGCGTCATCGGCGCCGGACCCACCGGTCTGATGGCGGCCAATTGGCTGGAACGTCTCGGTGTGGAAGCGGTCATCATCGACGGCAAGGCCGGCCCCACCCGGGAATCGCGGGCGCTGGGCGTCCAGGCCCGCACCATGGAGATCTACGCCCAATTAGGGGTCGTGGACCAGGTGCTGGCCCAGGCGGTACCGGCGAACGAGATGCGTCCGGGGGTCGGACGCACCTCGTGGAGTGCGGTCCCGCTGAACCGGATCGGGAAGGGGCAGACCCCCTATCCGGGGATCACCATCCTCGAACAGCACGCCAACGAACGGATCCTGGCAGATCGACTCGTCACCCGGGGGCGGCCCGTGCGCTGGAACACCAGGGTGCTCGCCCTTCACCAAGACGGCGACGGGGTCGACGTTGACGTCGAATCCGCAGGCGAAACCCGGGAGACCCTCCGGGCCCGCTACGTCATCGCCGCCGATGGGGCTTCCTCCCCGACCCGCGGCCAGCTGGGCATCGGCTTCGACGGCCAGACCAACGCGAAGGTCTTCTACGTCATCGACGCCCGCGACGTCCATGGCACGGATTCGGGCATCAACGTGCGCCTGGCCGGCGATGACTTCCTGCTGACCTTTCCCATGTCCGACGCGGCCCCGGGCGCCCGGCGGGTCAGATTGCTGGGTATCCTGCGCGATGTTCCCGACGGCCCCTCCCCGACGGCCGAACCCTCAGGCCCAGACACCGTGACCCTCGACGAGTCCCGCGCCCGGGCCGCCCTGGACACGGATTTCGGGGTGACCTACTCCCGTGCCGGGTGGTTCGCGACCTACCGGGTGCACCACCGGGTGGCCGAGGCCTTCCGCGTCGGACGGGTCTTCCTGGCCGGTGATGCCGGGCACGTGCACTCTCCCATCGGGGCCCAGGGCATGAACACCGGGCTGCAGGATGCCCATAATCTTGCGTGCAAGCTCGCAGATGTCCTGTCCGGTCGGATGCCCGAGGACTATCTCGAGCGCTACGAGGCAGAACGTCGGCCGGTGGCCCTGCGGCTGGTCGCCACCACCGACCGACTCTTCGCCCGGGTCACGTCCTCCACGGCGCGGGCCCGGTTCATCCGTAGCCGCGTGATGCCACTGGTATGGCCGGTCTTGGTGCGGTTGGTGCCTCGCGGCCCTCTGGGTGCCCGGATCTTCGGCTACGTCTCCCAGCTGCGCATCCACTACTGGATGACGGAGGGGGCACGGGTCAGGGCCGAGGCGCTGCGTGGTCCTGCCCGGGCCCGACGCCGGGATCCGGTGGTGGGCCGTCGCCTGCCATGGATCGGGGCAACGAATCCGGGCGAGGATAACCATGCGCCGCTGGCCTCCGCCCATTGGCAGGTCCATGCCTACGGGCCGCGGGCAGCAGGCCGGGGAGCCATCACGGCGCAACAGTATGACTTCGAGTTGCACACCTTCGGTGCGTCACCGCGGCGCGGGCTACCCGACGGAACGGTGGTGGTGGTCCGCCCGGACGGTTTTGTTGCCGTGCGGCAACGGGTCGGGACGAACCGCCACGGAGCTTAGAGCGTGTCGTCGATCAGGTCGTACCGCACGATCGTCTGCTCGCGGTCGGGGCCGACACCGATGGCCGAAATCCGGGTTCCAGAGATCTTCTCCAGCGCCAGGATGTAGTTCCGCGCGTTCTCTGGCAGATCCTCCATGGTCCTGGCCTTCGTAATGTCCTCGGTCCAGCCGTCGAAGTACTCGAAGATCGGCTTCGCATGGTGGAAGTCGGTCTGCGTCATGGGCATTTCATCGTGGCGGACCCCGTCGACGTCGTAGGCCACGCACACCGGGATTCTTTCGATGTTCGAGAGCACGTCGAGTTTGGTCACAAAATAGTCGGTGAAGCCATTGACCCGCGAAGCGTGGCGAGCCAGTACGGCGTCGTACCAGCCGCAACGGCGGGCCCGTCCGGTGTTGACTCCGAACTCGCCGCCGGTCTTTTGCAGGTACTCGCCCATCTCGTCGAAGAGCTCGGTGGGGAACGGGCCGGCCCCGACACGGGTGGTGTAGGCCTTGATGATTCCGACCGAGCGGGTGATCCGGGTCGGGCCGATCCCCGAGCCGACGGAGGCGCCGCCTGCCGTCGGGTTCGAGGAGGTCACGAACGGGTAGGTGCCGTGGTCCACGTCCAGGAACGTGGCCTGCCCGCCTTCCATGAGCACCACCTTGCCGGCGTCGAGGGCCTCGTTGAGCACGAAGGTGGAGTCGATCACCAGCGGGCGCAGCCGCTCCACGAAGCCCAGGAAGTACTCGACGATCTCGTCGACCTCGACCGAGCGGCGGTTGTAGACCTTGACCAGCAGTTCGTTCTTCTGCCGCAGGGCCCCTTCGACCTTCTGGCGCAGGATGGATTCGTCGAAGACGTCCTGGACGCGGATGCCCAGCCGGCCGATCTTGTCCATGTAGGCGGGGCCGATGCCACGCCCGGTGGTGCCGATGGCCCGTTTGCCCAGGAACCGTTCGGTGACCTTGTCCATGGTCTGGTGGTAGGGAGCCACCAGGTGGGCGTTGGCCGAGATGCGCAGTTTCGAGGTGTCGGCACCGCGGGCCTCGAGCCCGTCGATCTCCTCGAACAGGGCTTCCAGGTTCACCACGCAGCCATTGCCGATGATGGGGGTCGCGTTCTGGGAAAGGATGCCCGCGGGAAGGAGCTTCAGCTCGTACTTCTCGCCGCCGACGACGACGGTATGCCCGGCGTTGTTGCCGCCGTTGGGCTTGACCACGTAGTCGACGCGGCCTCCGAGCAGGTCAGTGGCCTTGCCTTTTCCCTCGTCACCCCATTGGGCTCCGACGATCACGATTGCTGGCATGGGATCCTCCCCCTTGCGTGGGTCAGCGGCCGGCTTGCGCCGGGTTCCGGCGGTGCCGGACACAAGAACGCCCCTGTCCTCCGTACCCCGCCCAGAAATCGGGCTGGAGCGTAAGAGTGAAAGGGGCTCTTACGCATCAAGGTTACCCAAGTGCCTGCCAACATGCGACTTTTTCCACATAATGGACCAGTCATGAAGCGGTGGTGACCTCCGGGCAGAGCCAGTGGACGGCCCCGGCCCGGAATCGACGTCCGGACAGTGAGCCCGCACGCCCGGGGATGCGCCCGAGCCAGGGGGTCGAGGTGGTGGCGCACCGGTGGCGTAGATACTCCTCGTTGGTGGCATGGAGGATTCCGGGGTCTTCTGGCCAGCTTCCCAACAGCACTCCGTCCAACGGCAGGCCGCGGGCGTGGGCGGCTTCGAGGGTGAGCAGGGTGTGGTTCAGCGTGCCCAGATCGGGGCGGGCCACCAAGATCAGCTCACCATCCACTGCGGCACACAGGTCCGCCAGGGTTTCCCCGGCGGCGGTGAGTTCCACCAGCAGTCCCCCTGAGCCTTCGACCAGGACGATGTCCACACTCGAGGCCAGGTCCCGGATCGTGGCCACATGCTCGCTCAACGGCGGTAGCGCCACCCCCGCGTCCCGGGCCGCTGGCACCGGGGCCAAGGGCAGGGGCAGCCGGATCCCCTCCCGGACGACGACGTCTTCCCCGGCCAGCCGGTGCACCTCGGAGATATCCGCCGGCTCCGGCCCGCTTCCCGTGGCGGGGATTCCGGTCTGCACCGCCTTATAGACGCCCACACGCAGCCCCTCGTGCTGCCAGCGGGCGGCCAACGCCGCCGTGGCGACCGTTTTGCCCACACCGGTATCGGTTCCGGTGACCATCAGGATCTTCATGTTCCTCCATCGATCCGTGCCTGGACTCGCCGAGGCGCTTGAAAGGAGAGCAGCCGCAGCCACTCGGGCTCGGGGCCGGAAGGCACCGCATCCGGCAGGGTGCTGGCCACCTCGTGGAGCACCAGTCCCGCTTCGAGTTCGGCCAGGCGGGCGCCCAGGCAGCGGTGCAATCCGTGACCGAAGGCCAGCCCGTAGCCTGCGCCTCCGTCGGCCACCGTCTCCGGGTCGTGGTGACCGGTCAGTTCCAGCAGGATCTCGGCCCCCGCCGGTAGCTGACGGCCACCCAGCATGGCCCCCTCCACCGTTCTGCGTCGCCAGGTGGGGACCGAGGATTCGGTCGCCAGCACCCGCCGGACCAGACGCTTGCTGGCCGCCAGTCCGTCGGTTCCGGCGCAATCGGCCCAGGCACCGGGATCGGCCAGGGCGCGGTAGAGGACGGTGTTGATCAACAACGCCGTCGTTTCCTGTCCGGCGATGACCAGGAAGTAGCCCAGCGAACAGATCTGCCGTCCCCCCAGCCCCGCCGCATGCAGGACCCCGAACAGGTTCTCCCTGCCCACGCTGGCGGTGACCGCTTGCTTGAGCCAGGCATAGAATTCGGCGGCACCGTGGGCGAGTTCGACCTGGCGGCCGGTCCCGGGCCACCCCCAGAACAGTTCCAACGAGTCGCGACTCCACCGCCGCAAGGATTCCTGTGGCGGTCCCGACACCCCGATGAGCTTCCACATGATCTGCGCGGGGATCCCGCCCACGCGTTCGCCGAGATCCCCGGGAGACCCCTTCTCCAGCGTGGACCGGGCTTCGGCTGCCTGTTCGCGGGTCAGCGACGCAACCCGGTCGGCGACGGCTGCGACCTTGGCCGGGCTGAAGAACCCGGCGACGATCTTCCTGACGCGCAGATGTTCGTCCCCCACGGCCGAGGCCAGTACCGGCGGCAGGGCGAAGCCGACCTGGGCCAGGACACGCAGCGCCTCCGGCCCCAGGGGTTCGACGGCGGTCAGGGCATTGGTGGGCAGGAATTCCGTGGTGCGCTCGAGAACCTCGCGCACCTGCTGCGGGTCGGTGACGGTGAAGTAGTCGGCGGTTTTCACGCAGGAACCCCGGCATGGCGTGACACGGTGGCGGCCACCGTGGCCAGAGCGTCCTCCAGCTCTTCGGGGTGCTGGTTGGCCCGGGCCGTCAACCGGATGCGGGACACCCCGTCCGGGACACTGGGCGGTCTGAAGCATCCGACGGCGATCCCGGCTTCACGCAGTTCGGCCGCAATGCTGGTGGCCGTTTCGGCCGAGCCCACCCGGAGGGAGACCACCGCTCCGGCCCCGGATTCGATGACCCCGGCCTCGGCCGGGTTCCTCTGCCCCGACCGCGACCCGGCAGGCAGCAGCCGGCCCAGCGTGTCGGTCATCATCCCCACGCGCTCCGGGACTAGCCCGGCCAGTACGGGCTCCTCCTCCAGGATCCGCACGGCTTCGCCGGCGGCCGCCGCGCAGCCGGGGGCCAGGGCAGTATCGAAGATGAAGCTTCTGGCGGTACTGGCCAAGTGGGTGCGCAACATTCCTGCTGGCTCCCCACCGAACAGAACGGCCCCGCCGGCGGCACCGAGCGCCTTGGACAGCGTCGCGGTGACCACCACCGAGGGGTCCCCGCCCAGCGAGGCGGCCCGTACGGCCCCACCGGCGGTGCCCACACCGAGTGAATGGGCCTCGTCGACCAGCAGCAAGGCGTCGTACTGACGGCAGGCGGCGGCGAGTTCGGCCAGTGGGGCGGCGTCCCCACCGACGGAATACACGGATTCCACGACGACCACGGCCCGCGGTTGGCTGCGGTTCGCCAGCAGGTCGATGGTTTCCTGCACGCCATGATGGGAGGTCCAGGCCAGCGGGCTGCGGGCCAGTCGTGCCCCGTCGATGAGGCTGGCATGGGCCTGCTCATCCACCACCAGCAGCGTGCCGGGTCCGCCGAGCGCGCCGAGGATCCCCAGGTTGGCCAGGTAACCGCTGGAGAAGACCAGCGCCTCGTCCCTGCCGGTCAGCCGGCAGAGCCCGCCTTCGAGTTCCCGATGCACCGGATGTGTGCCGGTGACCACGCGGCTGGCGGAGGCGCCGGTCCCGTAGCGCCGGGTCGCCCGGTGCGCCGCCCCGACCAAACGGGGGTCGCGGGCCAGGCCCAGGTAGTCGTTGGAGGCCAGATCGTAGAGCCCGGTGGCTTCGTCGGTGGCGCGGGTCAATCCACGCAGCTCGCGGACCCGGGCGCGTTCCTGGAGCCACTGCTGCCACGCGCTCATGCGTGGACCTCGGCGAGCGCCCCGGTCACCGCTGAGCAGAGACGGGAGAGCTCCTCCGGCTCGGCGACGTAGGGCGGCATGAGGTAGACGAGGTTCCTGAAGGGGCGCACCCAGGCACCGGCCCGGACGGCGGCGTGGGTGAGCGCGGTGACGTCGACGGGCCGGTCCAACGCAATGACGCCAATGCCTCCCAGCACCCTGACGTCGCTGACGCAGGCCAGCTCCAGGGCCGGTTGCAGTCCGGTGTGCAAACCGGTCTGCAGGGCAGTAACCGCCATCTTCCAGGCGGGGGCCCCGCCTGCGTCCGGGATGGCGAGCAGGTCCATCGAGGCGGCGGCGATGCGGCAGGCCAGCGGGTTGCCCATGAACGTCGGCCCATGCAGGATCGTGTCGGTATCGGAGGCGGCGATGACGCGGGCCACTCTCTGCCCGACCAGCAGTGCCGCCAGGGTCACGTAGCCTCCGGTCAACGCCTTGCCCACGCACATCAGATCCGGGACGACGCCGGCCCATTCGCCGGCGAAGTACTTTCCGGTGCGTCCGAAGCCGGTGGCGATCTCGTCCAGGATGAACACCAGATCCTCCTCGTCGGCGATGGCTCGCAGGATCCGCAGGACCTGCGGTGGGTAGACGTACATGCCACCGGCACCCTGGAGCACCGGTTCCACCACGATTCCCGCCAGGGTGTCGGTCGTTTCGGCCACCTGTCGACGGACCTGTCCTTCCCAGGCCTCGAGTGCCTCGGTGTCATAGGCCCATATCCCGCCCTCCGCGTTCCCGGCGTCGGGTTCGAAGCGGGCCGGAGGTGGACGGGAGGCGAAGAGATGATCCGCCACCAGACCGGGGAAGGCCGAATGCATGCCATCCACCGGGTCGCAGACACCCATCGCCCCGAGGGTGTCGCCGTGGTAGCCGCCCCGCAGGGCCAGGAAACGGTGGCGGCCGGCACGGCGGCGGGCCCCCTGGTATTGCACCGCGGTCTTCAACGCCACCTCGATGCTGACCGATCCGGAATCGGCCAGGAAAACATGCTCGAGCCCGGGTGGGGCCGCCGCCCGCAGGCGTTCGGCCAGCTCCACCGCCGGGGCATGGGTGAGCCCACCGAACATGACATGGCTGTAGTCCTCGATCTGGGCGTGGGCCGCGGCGTTCAGCGTCGGATGGTTGTAGCCGTGGACTGCCGACCACCAGGAGGACATCCCATCGATCACCCGGTGGCTGCCTCCGGGGCCCGCGAGTTCCAGCTGGCTGCCGGCGGCGGAGTTGACGCAGTACAGCGCCCCGGCATCCAGGTTCGCATAGGGGTGCCAGAGCAGGCCCGCGTCCCGTTCAAGCAACGTGGGCGCAGCAGTGCCGGTGTGGTTCTCACTCATGCGTTGGGGGCCACTTCCGTCCCGGCACCACGACGCCGGATGGTCGGGTTCGCCCCGACGTTTTCCCTACTAGCGCCCAGGACCTCGAAGCCCGCATCGGCGATCATGGCCAGATCCGCTTCGGCCTCCTGGCCTTCACTGGTGAGGTAGTCGCCCAGGAAGAGCGAGTTGGCGACCTGCAGGGCGAACGGCTGCAGGGAGCGCAAATGCATTTCGCGTCCCGCGGCCATCCGGACTTCGGAGGCCGGTGCCGCGAGCCGGACCAGGGCCAGGATGCGCAGGCATTTGAGCGGGGTCAGTTCCCAGGTCCCTTCCAACGGCGTGCCATCGAAGGGCATGAGGAAGTTCACGGGGATGGAATCGGCGTCCAGATCGCGTAGCGCGAAGACGGCCTCGACGAGCTGCTCGTCGGTTTCGCCCATGCCGACAATAAGTCCGGAGCACGGGGAGAGTCCTGCCGTTTTGGCGGCCTGAACGGTGGCGACCCGGTCGGAGAACTCGTGGGTGGTGCAGATGTCCTCATATTTGGATTCGGCGGTGTTCAGGTTGTGGTTATAGGCGTCGACCCCGGCGTCGCGCAGTTTTTCGGCCTGGCCGGATTTCAGGATTCCCAGGCAGGCGCAAACCTCCACCTCGGGGTTGCGTTCCTTGAGCTGTCCGACCATTCCGGCGACGCGGTCGACGTCGCGATTCGCCGGTCCCTTGCCACTGGCCACCATGCAGACGCGGCTGGCGCCGCCTTGGATGCCCAGTTCGGCCTGCCTGACCGCTTCATCGGCGTCGATCCAGGTGTATTTCAGGATCTGGGCGGCGGAGCCCAGCCGTTGGGAACAGTAGGTGCAGTCTTCGGGGCACAGACCCGATTTCAGGTTCACCAGGTAGTTGACCTTGACCGTGTTCGAGAAATGACGACGGCGCAGCTCACCCGCGGCACCGACGAGCGCCAGGGTCTCCTCGTCGGGAGTGGCCAGGATGGTTGCCGCCCCCGCGGCGTCGAGCCTGCGTCCGGCGACCACCTCGTCGACGGCGCGGTGCCATCCCCCCGGAGTCCCGCTGGCTACGCACTGCCCATCGGTCGGTTCAGCACTCTGGGCCTCGGGTGTTCCTGTTGGCATTGCCACGTTGCGTCTCCCTCATGAGTCATACTTGAACACCGTTCAGCGGTGCAGTCGATCCAGCGTACAATAAATTGAACGGTGTTCAGCAACGGTGGAGGCACCGTAGACTACGGGCATGGCGTTGACTCGGGAACAGGTGGTGGGCTCCGCCGTCGGCATCCTCACCGAGTTCGGTCTGGCCGACCTGTCCATGCGTCGCCTCGCCCGGGAACTCGAGGTGCAGGTCGGCGCCCTGTATTGGCATGTGAAGAATAAACAGGACCTGCTCGTTGATGTCGCCGCCCGCCTGCTGGGCGGGATCGCGCTCCCAGCCCCAACCAACACCACCTCCCCCGACGAGGCCGCCGCATCCCGCGCGGCAATCATCGAGGTGGCCACGGCCATCCGCTCGGCCCTCCTGCCGGTGCCCGACAGCGCCGAAGTGGTGCAACTGGCCCAATCCATGCAACCGGCGGCCCTGCTCCCGCTGACCGGACTGCGTGACCTGCTCGAGACCGCCGGCATCACCCCGGCGCATTCGGCCTGGGCACAGCATCTGATCCTCAACCACATCCTGGGCTCCGTCGCCGCAGGACAGGAATACGCCAAACTCGCGGCCCTCGCCGCCACGGACCCCTCGATCCCCGGAGGCCCCCAATTGGGCGCCGACGCCTTCGCCTGGGGTTTGGTCGTCATCCTCGACGGCGCCCTCCCGGCCCGCGAAGCGTCGAACGCATAACGAAGCAACCGGGTGCATTGTGGGCTCGCAACTGTTTCCGTACCTTCGATGGAGGAACCAGGTTCTCCGGGTTCGGTCTCAGCACTTTCGAAGGGGTACAGCATGATCAACATCTCGCAGACCACCCGTCGCCGCGCCGACGCCACAGCTTCATCCGCCCCGGTAAGCCGCTCGGCCGGCCCCCGCTTGCTCGCCGTTGCCGCGGTCGGACTCCTCTCCCTGACAGCCTGCAGCAATGCCAATGGCGCCGGAGAGGCCAGTGCATCATCGAGCCCCGGCGGAGCCTCCGGCAGTTCCGAAGCACCGGCATCTGCAAGCCAGGACACGGGGGCGATCGACCCCGGTGCTGCTGACGAGGCGTGGAAGGAACAGGCCCGGAAGGCGGGCGCGAAAGGCAGCGAGGCGGATGCCACCCGCTGTGTCGACGAGCTCTTGGACCAGAAGACCCTGGACGCCGTGGCCACCGCCCTGCCGGACGTCGGGGGGATGTACCTCAGTGGCCTCTACTCTCACGCCGGCTGCACCTTCACCGCCACCAATCTGGACGAAGACCCTCATCAGGCGTCGGCGATGGTCCAGATCCGCAGGTACTACCTCTCCAACGACGAGGAATACAAGACCCTGAACGAATCCGGATTTCTCAAGCACGGCCAGTGCGCGGACGACGTCAAAAAGGATGAAAACGGCGTCTCCACGATCAACAAGCACGGCGTGAAGGAAAGCAATCTTCCCGGGGCCTCCGCCGCCGTGGAGCTACAGGCCGCCTGGCACTGCTCCGAGGACAACTCCACGACCTCAGCCGTCCTCATCCACGCGGCGGAAGGCCAGGAAGACGGCTTCTCGGACCCCACGGTCCTCACCGAGCCGGACCTGGCTACCGACATGGCCACGCATCTGTACGAAGCGGAAGCGGACTGGGCCCCGCAGATGGATGCGGCCTACGAGAAGCACTTCAAGGACAACATGGGCCAGTAGCCCCCGCCCTCCTTCGGCGGCTTGATCCCGAAGCGTCGAACACATAACGAAGTCACCGGACCCGTTGCGGGCCATGCCACCAATTCCGTACTTTCGATGGAGGAACCTGGTTTTCCGGGTTCGGTCTCAGCAGTCGAAGGGAACAGCATGTTCAACACCTCGCAGTCCAGCCACACCCCAGCAGCAATGCCGGGACGCAAACGCACCACAGTCCTTCGGCGCCTGATGGCCGTCACCGCCGTGGGGCTCTTGGGCCTGACGGCCTGCAGCACTGCCGACGGCGCCGGGGAGCCCAGCGACTCGTCGAGCACCGACGGGACCGCGGAAAGTTCCGAAGCACAGGCCTCAGCAAGTCCGGACACCGGGGTGATCACCGAAGGAGCCGCCGACGAAGCCTGGAAGGACCAGGCCCGGAAGGTCGCCTCGAAGCGCAGCGGGGTGGACGCCGCCACATGTGTGGACGGACTGCTGGACCAACAGACCCTGGACGGCATCGCCACGGCGCTGCCCGAAGTCGGCGAAATGAGCCTCAATGGCCTGTTCACCTATGCCGGTTGCGCCTTCACCGCCACCGAATTGCAGGACGAAGACCTGCTTCAGGCCGCCGCGGAGGTGGAGATCCGCAGGTATTACCTCGCCACCGATGAGGAATACAACCGGGCCCTGGACGAATCCGGGTACCTGAAGCACAACCAATGCGCGGACGATGTCGAAACGGACGAGAACGGTGTTTCCACGGTCACCAAGCACGGCGTGAAGGCAAACCCCATTCCCGGGGGCATCGCGGCGGTGGACCTGCAGGCTGCCTGGCATTGTTTCGACGACGGCGCGACGACCTCCGCCGTCCTCATCCATGCCGCAGAGGGCCAAGAGGATGGCTTCTCGGACACCACAGTCCTTACCAACCCGGACTTGGCTATCGAAATAGCCACTCGTCTATCCGGGGCCGAATCCGACTGGGCTCCACAGCTGGATGAGATCTACGAGAAGAACTTCAAGGACAACATGGGCCAGTAGCCCCCGCCGGTCCCGCCATCGGGACCACGAACCTCAGGGGGCGAGTTCCGCATACCCCTTAAAGGCAGGGAGCTGGCTTGATTCGGCATCCGCCACGGCCCGGCGGATGTCCCAACCATCTCCCGGCACCTGGGAGCTGATCACCACCTGCACCGTGAGTGTCAGCAGTGTGCCACCGGCGTCCGGGGATAGCTGATATTCGTAGATGGTGTGCACATCACCGTCACCGGTGGAGATCACCAGCTCCCGCTCCGGGGCGAAACCGGCCAAGGTATAGGTCCGCATATGCTCTCCCATCCGGACCTCCAGTTCCACGCCGAGGCCCAGCGGGGCATCCGCGTGCATCTCCGTCACACCGGTGAGCCACAGTGGTGCCGCGGTGAAGTCGGTCAGCAGGGCCCAGACGCGTTGGACGGGCAGGCTGATGTGTTCGCTGGCCTGGTAGGCGGTGTTCTCGTCATTCTTCGCTGCGGTGCCCATGACTGCAGCATGCCCTGCGTGGACGCGGAAGTGAAGACTTCGCAGCGCGGGGTCATCGCCCTGAGGCCCTGGGCAGGCCGGATCAGCTCCCCAGCCGGCCTTCCGAGGCCTCGAGGTAGCAGGCGCCGCACAGCGATTCGTACCAGACGTCCTGCCCGTCGATGGCGACCTGGTCGCCGTCGAAGACCACCGTGTCACCGATCCTCCGGGTATTGAAGATGGCCTTGCGCCCGCACCGACAGATCGTCTTGAGCTCTTCGAGGGTGTGCGCCAGTTCCATGAGCCGCAGCGAACCGGGGAACATCCGGGTCTTGAAGTCGGTACGGATGCCGAAGGCCAGGACCGGGACGTTCTGCCGCACGGCGATGCGGAAGAGGTCATCCACCTGATCGGCGGAGAGGAACTGGGCCTCATCAATGAGCAGACAGGCCACCGGCTGCTGGTCCACGTGCTCCAGCAGGGCATCCGGATCATCACCGGCGGCGTGGGCGTTGAACAGTTCGACGGCGGATTCCCCGGGCGGGATGAGGAAGTCGACGGTACGGCTGACGCCGAGCCGGGAGACGATCTGGTCATCGCCCTTGGTATCGACATCCGGCTTGGCCAACAGAACGCGTTGTCCACGCTCCTCGTAGTTGAAGGCAACCTGCAGCAACCCCGTGGATTTGCCGGAGTTCATGGCTCCGTAGCGGAAATAAAGCTTGGCCAATGCGTTCCTTTTCGTTGCGGTGTGCGCACCGAGTCTATGCGCAAGACACAGCGCCACGGGATCTGTCGGTCACCGCTGAGGATCGCACGGCCACATCTGACGCCCAGCGCCGTCATAACCTGCCGTCGTCGTCCGGCCCAACGGATCAGTTTCCGCCACGACCTCATCCGCTTCGCTATAGCTCCGGCGCATGGTGGCACCCAACGGGTCGGTGATGGCAATAACCCGCCCGCGGGGGTCATAGTCATCACGGGTCTTGCCGCCGAGGCCGTTAAAGTAAGAGTGGATGTTCGTGTCGACCATGAGGTCGGCACGAACGTCCACTCTTTACTTAGCAGGGGCCGGAAGTCGACCTACTTCGCTTCGATGGCTGGCGCCGCCGCCGGGTCGGAGTCGTTGAGGAACGTTCCGATCCGGTCGACTTCCTCGGCTTCGCCGATCGCTGCCGCGGCCCGCTGGAGGGCATAGAGCGAGCGCAGGAAACCGCGGTTGGGTTCGTGCGAGTACGGCACGGGCCCCTGGCCACGCCAGCCGGCCTGGCGCAGGGCGTCGAGCCCACGGTGGTAGCCCACCCGCGCGTAGGCATAGGACTCGACGGTGCGGCCGTCGTCGTAGGCTTCGTCGGCGAGCATCGCCCACGGCAGCGATGACGCCGGGAACCTGGCCGCCAGGTCCACGGCTTCATCGCCGGCTTCGAGGCGCGCGTTGACGTCCTCGTCCGGAGCCAGAAGGGTCTCCGGAATGGCCAAGAGGTTGCGTCCGAGTGCTTCGCTCATATTATTTCAGGCTCTTTCCAGCGGAACCGAGCTGGCGGGCCGCCTCAACGATACGTTCGGCCATGGAGGTCTCCGCGGCCGCACCCCAGACGCGGGGGTCGTAGACCTTCTTATTTCCGACTTCGCCGTCGATCTTCAGGACGCCGTCGTAGTTGGAGAGCATGTGCCCGGCGACCGGGCGGGTGAAGGCGTACTGGGTATCGGTGTCGATGTTCATCTTGATGACGCCGTAGGAGACCGCGTCGGAGATCTCCTGCTCGGAGGATCCCGAACCACCGTGGAAGACCAGGTCGAAGGGCTTGTCCTGGCCGAGCTTGGCGCCGATCTGTGCCTGGATGTCCTTGAGGATCTCCGGGCGCAGCTTCACCCCGCCGGGCTTGTAGACCCCGTGGACGTTGCCGAAGGTCAGGGCGGTGATGTAGCGGCCGTGTTCACCGGCACCCAGCGCTTCGACCGTGGCCAGTGCGTCCTCGACGGTGCTGTAGAGCTTGTCGTTGATGGCGTTTTCCACGCCGTCCTCTTCACCGCCGACGGCGCCGATCTCGACTTCGAGGATTTGCTTGGCAGCGGCGGAGCGCGGCAGCAGTTCCTTGGCGATGCGGAGGTTCTCCTCCAGTGTTTCGGCCGAGCCGTCCCACATATGCGAATTGAAGATCGGGTCGCGGCCGGCCTTGACCTCCGCCTCGGAAGCGGCCAGCAACGGCAGCACGAATCCATCGAGCTTGTCTGCTGGGCAGTGGTCCGTATGCAGGGCGATGTTCACGCCGTAGCTTTTGGCCACTTCCTTGGCGAAGGCGGCGAAGCCCAGGGAGCCCACCACCATGTCCTTGATCGAGGATCCCGACCAGTAGGCTGCGCCACCGGTCGAGACCTGGATGATCCCGTCGGACTCGGCTTCAGCGAATCCGCGGATGGCGGCATTCAGCGTCTGCGAGGACGTCACGTTGACGGCGGGGAAAGCGTAGGAACCGGCCTTCGCCGCGTCGATCATGGCGTTGTATTTGTCCGGGGTTGCAAGGGGCATGCTGACTCCTTATGAGTTGGGCTGGGAGTAGACATCGTTGGCTAGGTCCATCCTACCGACATGCGACCAAAGCCACACCAGCGTGTGACGGGGCTCAGAGACGCCAGCAGCTGGACAGCGGACGTTTACCGTCGAATCGGCTCTTCAGGAAGTACAGGGCCTGCGGGACGGCGGCGACATAGCCGCCAATATGGGTCGGGCCGGCCGTTGCATCCCAGGAGACGTTAACACCTTGGGCGCACCAGCGCTTCGCCAGGTCCCGTCCCGTGGCATAGGGAATGACGTCGTCGAGCAAGCTGTGGGAGAGCAGGACCGGAACCTCAGGTTTACGGCCGGCACCAATTTCTTGTTCCTTCAACGCCGCCTGGAACTGGGGTTCGTCAGCCACTTCGCTGAGCTTCTTGCCGCTCTTCGTCAATTTCGTTGTATCGACGAAGGCGTGGCTTCCAATGGCTTCGACCGTGCACTCGCTCCGGGCCGCTTCCATCTCCTTCATGCCCTGGGCATTCAGGTACGACTCGGGTTCCAGACCGTTGGAGGTGCCCACCCCATCGATAGCGAACAACAGGAACGCCGTGTAGAGCCCGGAATCGAGACTGTCGGCCACCTCGCTCAGATCGGCCGGAACAGCACCGGCGAAGGCTCCCTTGAGTTTCATCTCCGGCGCATATTCGGGGGCCAGCTCGGCCGCCGCCGCGCTGGCGCCACCACCCTGCGAGTAACCCATGAGGGCGACCGGGTTGTCCACGTCGAGGCCTTTCACTCCCAGGTCCTGGGCGGCGCGGACCCCGTCAAGCAGCGCATGGCCTTGCGAGGCTCGCGCCATGAAGGTGTGGGAACCGGGGGTCCCCAGCCCCTCGTAGTCGGTGATCGCCAACGCGTAGCCGGACTCCAGCAGGGCCGTCATCATCGGCCCCTCATATTCCTGGCCCACGCCCATCTGACGGGAGGGAGCGCATTTATCCGCCAGCCCCTGAGTGCCCACGGCGTAACCGATCACCGGGCGTTCACCGGCTCCGGACCACTTCTTCGTCGGCACCAGCACCGTGCCGGTGACGGCCATCGCTTCCCCGTGGGAGTCGGTGGATTTGTACATCATCCGCGTCACGGTCGCGTCCGGGCGGATGAGCTTGACCGGATCCAGGAAGAAGTCGGCCGGTTCGCTGCGCACCAAAGCCCCGTCTGCTGACGGCAGTGACGCCGGTGGGGTGTAGAAATCTGAGTCCACGCTGCGCGAGAGCTGCTCGAGCTTTTCCTGGCGCTGCACATCACCGGGATCGGCGGCATCGGTCTTCTCGATGGAGGCGGCATCCGAGGGGGCGGTCGCCGCGGCAGCTGCCGGGCCGAGCCCGGCGAACAATAGCGAGGAGGCGGCAACACAGGAGAACAGCACACGCAGCCTGCTGTGCTGCGACACGGGGGGGTTTGCTGACAGGGGACATGTTCGCTCCTTTTGAGGGGGACCAGAGACCGGCGCACAGAATGACAACGCATTGACAAGAACCGAACATTACTGGCGAGTAACTAGTGATGCACTTCACACCCTAAAGTGCCGGTTGACTAAATGGAAGACCCCTGTCTTTCCCCATTTCTCATTCCCGTCTCCCGGCGTTCACCCGCCGCTGACACGGTGAAGTCGATTCCAGTTCCCACCGCCGAAAGGTTCACGATGACCCCCGATAACCGGACCCTCCTGCCCATGCTCGGCCACACGCGCGGCAAGCGCAGCCCGGTCACCTGCGCCCTGAAATGCGACAACGCCTGCTCGAAGGCCGTCTGCAACACCTCCGCGAACGAATATTTCCGCGATATCGTTTCAGCGCAGATGACCCGTCGTTCGGCGCTGGGGCTGGGTGCGGCGGGAGCCCTCAGCGCAGCCGTCGTGGCCTTCGGTGGGGTCGACACGGCCATGGCCGGGCCGGTGCCCACCGGTCACCCGGCCCGGCATGGACGGCTGGAATTCGCCCCCATCAAACCGGTTGACGCCGCCATCGACGTGTTCGATGTCCCCGCAGGCTTCGAATGGACCCCGATCATCCGCTGGGGCGATCCCCTGTTCCGTCACACACCGGATTTCGACTTCGATGATCAGAGCCCCCGGGCCCAGGCCCAGCAGTTCGGCTACAACAACGACTACACCGACATCCTCCGTTCGAAGAACGGCAAGAAGGCCGTCCTGGTGTGCAACCACGAATACGTCAACCCGGGCATCATGTTCCCGGCGGCCCCGGGGACCACCGCCGAGGAGCGCCGTCGCCGCAATATCTTCCGTCAGGCGGTGGGCCTGAGCGTGGTGGAACTAGAACGCCAGAAGAAGGGGACACCCTGGGAATACATCCGGGGCGGGCGACGGAACCGCAGAATCACCCTGGACACAGAATTCGAGCTGACCGGCCCCGTGGCCGGTTCGGAACTGGTAAAGACCCGGCGTGATCAGCGCGGCCGCTTCGTCGAGGGCACGCTGGGCAACTGCTCGGGCGGGACCACCCCGTGGGGCACCATCCTGTCCGGCGAAGAGAACTTCAATGGCTTCTTCCGCACCAATGGCACCTCCCCCGAGGACCGGCGCTATGGGCTGGAGAACAAGGCCACCTCCATGGGCTGGGAGCAGGAGGACGCTCGCTTTGACGCCCGCTCGGAACGCTTCGCCAACGAGCCGAACCGTTTTGGGTACATCGTGGAGATCGACCCCGAGAACCCTGATTCGACGCCGCGCAAACATACCAGCATGGGCCGGTTCAAACATGAGGGCGCCAATGTCATCGTCGCCGACAACGGGCACGTCGTGGCCTATATGGGGGACGACGAACGCTTCGACTACCTCTATAAATTCGTGTCCAAACGCAAATACCGCAAGAACAACCGCCACCACAACATGACCTTGCTGACCGAGGGCGACCTCTACGTGGCCCGCTTCACGGGGGCCTCAGACGACGAGATCGACGGCTCCGGTGACGTCCCCTCCGATGGCGGGTTCGACGGGACAGGTCGCTGGCTGCCCCTG
The DNA here is from genome assembly GCF_002332245.1 of Glutamicibacter sp. BW78. Lineage (NCBI taxonomy): Bacteria > Bacillati > Actinomycetota > Actinomycetes > Micrococcales > Micrococcaceae > Glutamicibacter > Glutamicibacter sp. BW78. The sequence goes on along the minus strand of NZ_NRGU01000032.1, from coordinate 51,966 downwards.
GTCAAGGACGGCACGAGCCATGTCCCGGGGATGAGCGTTGAGCAGGTCCTGGTCCACACCCGGCTGGCCGCCGACCAGGTCGGGCCCACCAAGATGGACCGGTGCGAGGACGTGGAACCGAGCCTGAAAAGCGGCAAGATCTACGTCGCGTGCACCAACAACTCCCAGCGTGGCACCTCCGGCCAAGCGGCGGCCGATGAGGTCAACCCACGGAGCGAAAACCGGGACGGGCATATCGTGGAGATCACCGAGCACCGGGGCGGGCACAGCGGGGACCGGTTCACCTGGGACCTGCTGATGCTGTGTGGCGATCCGGCGCAGGGGGACGCGACGTACTTCAGCGGCTTCCCCGCCGAGAAGGTCAGTCCGATCTCCTGCCCGGACAACGTGGCCTTCGATACCCGCGGAAACCTCTGGATCTCCACCGATGGCGCCCCCAGCGGCATCGGCTACAACGACGGCCTGTTCAAGGTCACCGTGGAGGGCAGCGACCGCGGGAAGGTCGAGCAGTTCCTCTCGGTCCCCCGGGATGGTGAAACCTGCGGGCCGGTCATCCACGACGAGGAGTCGATGGTCTTTGTTGCGGTCCAACACCCGGGCGAGGACGGTTCCTTCACGGACCTACGCTCGCGTTTCCCCGACTACGTCCCTGCGGAGGCCCGTCCGGGCCCCGGTGAGGTCAGGGCACCACGCCCCTCGGTCGTCCAGGTGTACCGGCCATAGTTCTGCGACGGCGGTGCCCCGCGGCGATGGCCACCACGGTGATCGCCGCGACGGCGCCGAGTTGCTGCGCCGTTCCGAGGCCCACCCCCACGGGGACGGTACCCAGGCATCCGGCCGCCGCAATCAACCTCACCCAGGCGGGCCCGACCTGCAACGCCCACCGGAAAAGCCCGGTCGCGCCCAAATACACGGCTACCCCACCGCCGACGAGCCATGCCGACACCACCGGGGCAGGAGATGACAGATGACCCAGATCAAGTCTGATGCCGGCCGCGACACCAATGATTCCGATGATCATCAGCAGATGCGAGATGTCATAGCCGATCCGGGCCATCCACGACTGTTGCGCCCCGGACGCCGCAGCGAAGTGCTTCGCCGCGAGATCGTCATCACCGACGAAGTAGGCCCACCACATGGCGGCGATGGCGGCCACCCCCAGCAACCCGCCGGTGATGAGCGGGAGGTCGAGCTCTTGTGACTGGGCCGCGAGCGCGACGGAAATAATCGACTCCCCCAGCACGATGATGATCATCAGCCCATGCCGTTCGGCGAAATTCCCGGGTCGGACCGCCAGACGGTGGCCGGATGGTCGCAGATGGGAGGAGGCGAACAGGAGCGCCGCACCGCCGAACAGGATCCAGTCCCCCGCCCCGGTCACCCATCCCGCGGCGAGGACCATCAGCGCGCCGGTGAGATTAACCGGCGCCACGAGTCGGATGGAGACGTCCTCCCGCGGGCCCTGCAACCACAAGAACCCCGCCAGATGCACCAGGGTCAGCAACAGGAAACCAATCCCCAACACGATGCCCGCCTCGCCAAAAGCCTGGGGTATCGCCTGTGAGCAGACGAATAACGCAGCCATTCCGGTCAGGACGATCAGGCGTTGCAGGGTGCCATCGGTCCCCATGGCGTTCGTCAACCAGGCGAATCCTCCGTACATCCAAAACAGGATCGCCAGGATCAGGATCGCCTGGGCGATTCCTGCCGGGTCCGGATGCAGGTCGATCACCTGCGTCACCTGGGTGACGGTGAAAACGAAGACCAGATCAAAGAAAAGTTCCAGGGTCGAGACATTCCCCGTCTCTGCAGTGGGCCCAGCCGGTACGGACATCGTCCACCTCCCTGGTGGGGGCACGACCTTTACTAGGTCAAGAATCCCACCGGAAGCGGCACAGCGATACGTCTAGACCGGCAATTGTCCGAAGACGTGGCGCCGGATCCAGGCATGCATGGCGATCCCAGCTGCGGAGGCGGCATTGATGGAGCGGGTGGAACCAAACTGTTCGATGCTCAGCGTGGTATCCGCCACCGCGTGAACCTCGTCGCTGAGCCCCGGGCCTTCCTGCCCGAACACCAGCACACAATTGCGGGGCAGATCATAGGTCTCCAACTGCTCCGAATCCGGGAAGATGTCGATGCCAATGATGGCTAGGCCCTCTCCCTGGGCCCACTGCACGAATTCCTCCACCGTTGGATGGTGGCGCACATGCTGGTAGCGGTCGGTGACCATGGCCCCACGACGGTTCCACCGGCGTCGTCCAATGATGTGCACTTCCTTGGCCAGGAAGGCGTTGGCGGTGCGTACGACGGTGCCGATGTTCATATCGTGCTGCCAGTTCTCGATGGCAATATGGAAATCATGGCGCCGGGTATCCAGGTCCGCGACGATCGCCTCATGCAACCAGTACCGGTACCGGTCCCCGACATTGCGGCGGTCCCCCTCACGCAGCAATTCCGGATCCCAATGCTCCCCCTCGGGCCATTGCCCTTCCCAGGGGCCCACACCGACTTCGGGTCGTTCCGCGGCGTCGGCTTCGGTGGCCGGAAGCGCGTCCGGGCGTGGTGGGGCGGCAGGTTCTTGCGATGTTTGGTCCACCGCCCCAGCCTAGTGCGTCCGCCGCGCCACGCAGGGCACGCCGGTCGGCGGCGCAGATGGCAGAATATGCGCTGGAGGTGGTCATGTCCATTATCGATAACGGGATCTACGTCAACGGACGCCGGGTGCACGATCCGTCGCAGTTGGGGCATACGATGCAGCGACTGCGCGAGCACGAGGGGATGGCCTGGCTCGGACTCTACCGGCCCACCGAAGAAGAACTGCGGGCCGTGGCCGAGGAGCTCGAACTGCATCCGCTGGCCCTCGAGGACACCCTGAAGGGCCACCAGCGGGCCAAGCTGGACCATTATGGGGACCATTCCCTGCTGGTGCTGCGGCCTGCCCGCTATCTGGACGCCACCGAGAAGGTCGAATTCGGGGAGCTGCACGTCTACATCGGGGAGGACTTCGTCGTCACGGTCCGCCACGCCGAATCCCCCGACCTGGCCCGGGTCCGCCACCGGATGGAAGAGGAACCCGAACTGCTGGCCATGGGCCCGCGAGCCGTGCTCTATGCGGTGCTCGACCAGGTCGTCGACGAATATGAGCCGGTCGTCGACGGACTCTCCAACGACATCGACGAAATCGACGACCAGCTCTTCTCCGGCACCCCCGACGTGTCCCGGCGGATCTACGAGCTCTCCGGCGAAGTCATCGAACTGCAGCGGGCCACCGTACCGTTGGAACGGATCCTGTCCATCCTGCGTCGGGACCTGGCCGGCGGGCAGCCGGTGGGGCCCGGCGGCCGACCGGCACCGGCCGTCGCCCGGGACGAGCAGCTGCTCGAACTGGACCACCGGTTCGCCGACGTCCAGGATCACGCCATCCGTGTTTCAGAACGCATCGCCTCCTTCAGGGCCCTGCTGACCAACGCCCTGTCCTTGTCGGCGACCCTCGTCTCCCAGCAGGCCGCCCAGGCGGGGGTCGCCCAGAACGAACAAATGAAGAAGATCTCCTCCTGGGCCGCCATCCTTTTCGCTCCCAGTCTGATCGGCAGCATCTACGGGATGAACTTCACCCATATGCCCGAACTTGCCTTTGTCTGGGGATATCCGGCGGCCCTGGCGCTGATGGTGGGGCTGAGCGTCGGTCTCTACGTGGTGTTCAAGCACAACAGGTGGCTGTGAGCCCCGGTACGGCGCCCCTTCCCCTGACGGGATAGCGTGAACCGTGGAACCACCACGAGGCAAAAGAGGCTGAGAATGAGTACCGACGACCGCACCCCCGCCGATATTGAATGCTGGCTCACCGATATGGACGGTGTCCTGGTCCACGAGAACAAGGCCATACCCGGCGCTGCCGAGTTGATCGAACGCTGGGTGTCCACCTCCAAGCGTTTCCTCGTGCTGACCAATAATTCGATCTACACCCCGCGCGATCTCTGCGCCCGTCTGGAAGCCGCCGGCCTGGTGATCCCCGAGGAAAACATCTGGACCTCGGCCATGGCCACCGCCGAGTTCCTCCGCCGCCAATCACCGGGGGGCAAGGCCTTCGTCATCGGCGAGGCGGGACTGACCACGGCATTGCACGACGCCGGTTTCATCCTCACGGACCGTAACCCCGATTTCGTGGTGTTGGGGGAAACCCGCACCTATTCCTTCGAGGCCATTACGCGGGCGATCCGGTTGATCTCCCAGGGCGCCCGTTTCATCACGACCAACCCCGACGCCACGGGCCCCTCCCCCGAGGGCGTCATGCCGGCCACCGGGGCCGTCGCCGCCCTGATCAGCCAGGCCACTGAGCGGCAGCCCTACGTGGTGGGCAAACCGAACCCGATGATGTTCCGTTCCGCGCTGAACCGGATCCAAGCCCATTCGGAGACCACCGCGATGATCGGGGACCGGATGGACACCGATATCGTCGCCGGCATGGAGGCGGGACTGTATACGGTGCTGGTCCACTCGGGGATCACCCAGCCCGAGGACATCGAACGCTTCCCCTTCCGCCCGGACACCGTCTTCCCCTCGGTGGCCGAGCTCCTCCCCCGGCTCTAGGGGACCGGATGGCCTGCCGATCCTGTTGATCTGCTCACCTCTGGCCCGCTTCAGCTTGCCCCACCCCGAGGAAAGCCCCTAGTTTCGACACATGCCCTTGTCGTTTTCCCTTGCTCCCACCACCGACGCTTCTCCCCTTTTGGACTGGTCCTTCTGGTTGGACCGCCCGCTGAAGGTCGCGATCGTCATCGTCATCGGCGTGCTGTTGAACTACATCATCCGCCGTGTCATCCGCAGAACCACCGAGCATATTGCCGCCGGTGAGGCCGCAGCATTATCGAAGGAACAGCGGAAGTCAGAGAAGAACGGGCGACGCTGGCTGGTGCAGGAATCCCCGATCGCCGTGGCCCGGCGGACGCAGCGTGCCCAGACCGTCGGTTCGGTCCTGCGCTCGGTGACCACAATCGTCATTACCGCGGTGGTGCTGCTGACCGTGCTCTCCCAGATCGGCATCAACATGGCCCCGGTCCTGGCCAGTGCCGGCGTCGTCGGTGTTGCGTTGGGTTTCGGTGCCCAGGCGTTGGTGAAGGACTACCTCTCGGGGATCTTCCTGGTCGCCGAGGACCAGTTCGGCATCGGCGACTACGTGGACCTCGGCGAGGCCTCCGGCGAGGTCGAAGCCGTGGGCTTGCGCATTACCCAGGTCCGTGACGTCGATGGCAGCCTCTGGCACGTCCGCAACGGCGAAATCCTGCGTGTCGGCAACTTCTCCCAGGGGTGGGCCCGCGCGGTCCTGGATATCCCGGTCCCCTACGATTCGAAGATGCCCGAGGTCAACGACCTGATCCTCGCCTCCGCACAAAAACTCCAGGCCGACCCGAAGTGGTCCCACGAAATCCTGGACGATCCCGAAATCTGGGGCGTGCAGGATCTCAGTGGGGAGTCCATCACCATTCGGCTGGTCTTCCGCACCCGACCCCTGCAGCAGTGGGCGGTGGCCCGGGCGATGCGGACCCAGCTCAAAACCGACCTCGATGCAGCAGGCGTACGGATTCCGTTGGTCCAGCAGACCATCATCCGTGCGGCGAACCCCGAGGGTTTCACCACCGCGCATGCCGGGACCGGGCCCACCCCCGATTCAGATCCCGCCAGCCCGACCGGGGAGCCGGAAGCCCACCCGGATTAGAGGCCGAGCTCTTCCTTGCCGTAAGCGAAGAGGTAGGGAACTCCGGCCTCGGCCTCGATGCGTTCCTTCGACCCGGTATCCCGGTCCACGATCACGGCGACGGCCACGACGTGGCCGCCGGCTGCCCGGACGCCTTCGACGGCTGTCAGTGCCGAACCGCCGGTGGTGGAGGTGTCCTCCAGGACCACGACGTTGCGCCCCGACACCTCGGGGCCCTCCACCTGGCGGCCCATCCCGTAGGACTTCTGCGCCTTGCGGACCACGAACGCATCCACTGCGCGGCCGGCCTGCCCTGCCGCGTGCATCACGGCGGTCCCCACGGGGTCGGCCCCCATGGTGAGACCACCGGCATGGGCGAAGTCGATGCCCGCATCATCGAGCAGATCGAGCATGACCTCACCAACCAGCGGTGCCGCCTCGTGGTGCAGGGTGATGCGGCGTAGGTCGATGTAGTAGTCGGCCTCCTTGCCGGAGGAAAGAATGACCTGGCCGCGGACCACGGCGAGTTCGGTGATGAGTTCGAGCAGGCGGGCGCGGGCGTGGTTGTTCGGGGTCATGGACTTCATTCTAGGACCCGTTCGACCTCGCAGGTCACGTCCGCGCCGATGACGCGACAGCCGCCCCGTCCCGAGCTAGGGTGAAACCATGAACGCTCAACGACCGATCGGATACTGGCTCAAGCTGGTGGACTCACTCATTTCCGAGCAGTTCGCCACCTCTCTGGAGGAGCACGGCGTCACGCGCCGGCAATGGCAGCTCCTGAACCTCTTGGGGGCAAAATCCCATACCTCGGAGGAACTGATGTTGGCCCTGGCCCCGTTCTTCGACGAGGTCTCCCCCGAAGGTGAGCCGGCCTCGCCGGCAGAGCATCTGAGCGAACTGCTGGAATCCGGGTGGGTCTCTCAGGAGGGCGATGCCTACACCCTGACCGACCGCGGCACCATCAGTCTGGAACGGCTCACCGAGCTGGTCGAGGGCATGCGGGAACGCTCCAGCGCCGGAGTCACGCAGGAGCAGTACGAAACAACCATCGCGACGCTGCAACGCATGGCCACCAACCTCGGCTGGTCCGAGGCGGAGCGCGCATGAACCCAACCGATCCCGCCACCGACCCACTCGAGGCCACCCGGACGGCCCCGCATCCCGATGAGGTTTTCCACGGGACCCCGGAGGACGATGGCGCAGCCTCCCCGGTCAGGGAAGTCACCTCGGCGGCGGCAATCGCCCGGTTCATGGAGCGCACCGACATCCTGCGGTCGGACGGCCGTTATGCCCTGGTGAATTCGACGATCACCCCGCATGAGGCGATGGTGACCGATCTGCTGTTCATCCGCGACGTCCTCGATGCCGCTTCGGTGGCCTACCTGCTGGTGCGTGGCAACGATGCCCGCCCGGTGATCGCCGTCTCCTGGGATGAACGCAAGGCGATGCGCGCCGCCCTCGTGGCTGCCTGCCAGGACGAACCGTTCTATTCGCTGGCCGTTGATACCCGCAAGGGCAAATCCCTGCTGGTGGCCGATGGCGCGTTGGCCGAGAAGCCGAAAGCCAGGATGTACCGGCTCTACCGTCCGCGGATCGAACCTGTTGGCGGGCTGGCTTTCGGTGCGTCCACGGGGGTGCAGATCGAATTATGGCAGTGGAAGGATCCGGGGCTGCTGCATCTGCCCATGGAGAATTCGTTGACCCGGGCCACGCTGCCGGCGGAGGAAGCAGTCCGTGGGACGGTCCACCGGTACGGCCGTGAGTGGCCGACCATCGAGAACATGTTCGCCGACCATGCAGCGGATATTTCCTTCCCGATCGATATGGTCTTCTCCTGGGTCGATGGCAACGACCCCGAGCACCAGCGCTATCGCGCCTCCTTCATGGACGGGGTCGTGGTCGGCGAGGGAGACGATTCAGAGGCCCGCTACCGGCAGATCGATGAGCTGAAGTATGCCCTGCGCAGCGTCTACATGTTCGCCCCCTGGGTCAGGCATGTCTATATCGCCACGGACTCTCCCGTCCCCGCCTGGTTGGATGCCGACCATCCACGCATCTCGGTGGTGCGGGCCCCCGATCATTTCCGCGACCCCTCGGTGCTGCCCACGTTCAACTCGCAGGCCGTGGAGTCCCAGCTGCAGCATATCGATGGGCTCTCGGAGCACTTCCTGTACTCCAACGACGATATGTTCGTGGGTCGCCCGCTAGGACCCGATATGTTCTTCTCCCCCGGCGGGATCACCAAGTTCATCGAGGCAGGAACCCGGATCGGCTTGGGTGATAACCATCTGGACCGTTCGGGTTTCGAGAATTCGGCCCGGGTGAACCGGCGGCTGCTCAACGACCGGTTCGGGCGCATCACCACCCGCCATCTGGAGCACACCGCTGCCCCCTTGCGCCGCAGCGTGCTCAAGGAGCTCGAAGAGGTCTTCTCCGAGGAGTTCGCGGCAACGGCCGCCAGCAGGTTCCGCGCCAAGGACAACATCTCGGTCACCAATTCGCTCTACCACTACTACGCGTTGCTGACCGGCCGGGCCGTCACCAAGGAGAAGGCGAAGGTGAAGTATGTGGACACCACCATGTACTCGGGTCTGGACGCGCTGCGCAAACTGTTGAAGAAACGCAACCAGGACTTCTTCTGCCTCAACGACGGGTCCTTCCCCGAAGTCCCGGCCAAGGAACGCCAGGAAGTCGTTACCGACTTCCTGCAGGCCTACTTCCCGCTGGCCGCCCCGTGGGAGGTGGCCCAGACCGACCGATAGTATCCCGCTCCGCCGGGGCACCGCCGTCGTCCCCGGGGGCGGGCGCGCCGATGGAGTGGGGGCTCCGGCCCACGGTATCGGGGTCGATCCCGTGTTCACGCAGAATCGCGGCCACCTCTTCAGGTTCCACGACATCCCCGACACTGACACCGCTGGCCACCGGGACCACCGAATGCACCACCGTCTCGGGGAGCACGTGCACCAGGTTGTAGCCTTGGGCCTCGTCGCGTCCGCGAGTGGTATGAATCCCGCGCACCGGATCGGCTCGTGCCGCCAGGTCCTGGGTGTAACAGCTCGCCGAGGCCACCGAAACAGGGATTCCTGCAAAGGTCCCGAACGTCGAGTAGTGCAGGTGCCCGGCCAGAATGGCGCGCACATCGCTGCCGGCCAACACCTCGGCCAGCCGCGCTTGCCCCCGTAGTTCCACCAGGATCGCCAGTGGTTGGACGCTGGCGATCGGCGGGTGATGCATGGACAGGATGGTCCCGTCGGGGGCCGGGGTGGCCAATTCGGCTTCGAGCCACCGCAACTGGGTATCTTCAAGGTGCCCATGGTGGGAGCCGGGAACCGTGGTATCCAGGGTGATCAGGCGTAGCCCGCCCAGCCAGGAGACGTGGTCCAACGGGGTGGTGCCTGCCGGCTCGCCGAGCAGTTCGGTACGCAGGTTCGACCGGTCATCATGGTTGCCGGCGGCCCAGATGATCCGGGTCCCCAACCGTTCGGCAGCCGGTTCCAGGATGGACCGCAGGGTGGCGTAGGCGTCGGGTTCCCCCTTATCGGCCAGGTCTCCGGTGACCACGAGGGCGTCGGGGCGCACCCCGGAGGCCTCCAGCCGGTCCACCAGCGAACGGAGTCGTCCGATGCTGTCCAGCGTGTCGGCCAGAAGATGGCCCCCGCCTCGAACATGGGTGTCGCTCAGGTGGATGAGCACTCGGTCCGGAGCGGGGTGCTCCGGGCGGATGGGTTCCATGACCGCTTTCCTCACGCAGGTGGTACGCCTTACCGCACCTACTATTCCCCATCCGGTGCCGGTTCGGCGGCGAAACGCCACGGCGGGTGCACAACGACGGCAGGCTAGGCTGATGGCATGCGCGATTTGCAGGCACGGATCATCAGTGAAATGGGCGTCAAGGCCACCATCGACCCGGAAGAAGAGATCACCCGGCGGGTGGCGTTCCTGCGGGATTACCTGGCGGCAACGGGCACGGAAGGCTTCGTGCTGGGCATTTCGGGAGGCTTGGACTCCACCCTCGCCGGGCGGTTGGCCCAGTTGGCCGTCGACGCCGCGGCGGCGGACGGGTCAGAGCTGGATTTTGTGGCCGTCCGCCTGCCCTACGGCACCCAGACCGATGAAGACGACGCCGCAGCGGCCATGGAATTCATTGCTCCCAAGACCGCCTGGACATATGACATCAAACCGGGTGTGGACGCCCTCGCCGCTCAATATGAGACGACCACCGGCGAAACGATCAGCGACTTCAATAAGGGCAATATCAAGGCCCGCCTGCGGATGACCGCCCAATACGCGCTGGCCGGCCAGCACGGGCATCTGGTCATTGGCACCGACCATGCCGCCGAATCGGTCACCGGGTTCTTCACGAAATTTGGTGACGGAGGGGCCGATATCCTGCCGCTCTACGGCCTGAATAAACGCCAGAACCGCCAGCTGCTCCGCCAGCTGGGGGCCGCCGAACGGCTCTGGGCCAAACCGCCGACGGCGGATCTGTTGGACGGGACCCCGCTGCGTACCGACGAGGACGAACTGGGCCTGGCCTATAACGATATCGACGACTACCTTGAGGGGCGTCCGGTGTCGGAGGCCGTCGCCGAGGCGATCGAGATCCGGTTCCTGCGTAGCCGTCATAAACGCACCACCCCCGTGTCACTTCTCGACGATTGGTGGACTCCCGGCGCCGACTAAGCGGCGGATCGGCCACACCCCTTCCAAACAGTAGGATGTCCACGTATATTTTGTGGAACGCCACGTCGGGATGGCCCCGGCGCCCCGACGAAAGGTGGGACATGACCGTCACCGACCAGTTCCGTGAAGCCCGCGACCGACTCGTCTCCCTGCGGGGCGACCATGCCACGGCCCAGCAGGAATTCCGTTGGCCTGAGTTCGCCGAGTTCAACTTCGGACTGGATTGGTTCGACGCCGTCGCCGCCACCACGGAGCGGGCTGACGCCCCGGCCTTGATCATCGTCGAGAAGGACGGCTCCTCCACCCGCAGGAGCTGGGCCGAACTATCCGCCCGTTCAAGCCAGGTCGCCAACTGGATGCGCAGTGTGGGGTTCTCCCGCGGCGATAAGGCGATCCTGATGCTCGGCAACCAGGTGGAATTGTGGGAGATCATGCTGGCAGCGATCAAGCTGGGCATTGTCATGATCCCGACCACCACCCAGATGGGCCCGGCCGATCTAGCTGACCGTGTGGAACGTGGAGGTGCCAGCTGGGCCATCGCCGGCACCACCGATCTGCCCAAATTCGCCGACGTGCCCGGGGACTATCGGTTGATCTCCGTGGGGGACACCTCCGGGCAAACCCCCGCGGCCAGCACCCAGGTTCTCTCCTACTCCGATTCCACCGCCGCCCCGACAGTGTTCACCCCCGACGTGACCACCCGCGGAGACGAGACCCTGCTGCTGTACTTCACCTCAGGGACCACGTCGAAGGCCAAGCTCGTGGAGCATACGCACACCTCCTACCCGGTAGGGCACCTCTCGACGATGTACTGGATCGGTTTGGAACCCGGCGACGTACACCTCAATGTTGCGTCCCCCGGCTGGGCCAAGCATGCGTGGTCGAATGTCTTCACCCCGTGGATCGCCGAGGCGACCGTCTTCATCTACAACTACGATAAATTCGACCCGGCAGCCCTGATGGATCAAATGGCAGCCGAGAAGGTCACCAGCTTCTGCGCCCCACCCACGGTCTGGCGCCTGCTCATCCAGGCGGATCTGACCCGACTGACGACCCCACCGACCAAGGTCGTCTCCGCCGGTGAGCCGCTCAACGCCGAAGTCATCGACCAGGTGTACCGCGCGTGGGGCCAACAGATCAGGGATGGTTTCGGCCAAACCGAAACCACCGTGCAGATCGCCAACTGTCCCGGACAGCCGATGAAAATCGGCGCCATGGGCACCCCTCTGCCGGGATACGACGTCGTTCTGGTCGATCAGGCCACCGGCGAAGAAGGCGATCTCGGCGAAATCTGCCTGCGGCTGGACCCCCGGCCGCTGGGCTTGATGAAGGCCTATTACGGTGACGAAGAGAAGACGGCCGCCGCCTTCCGCGACGGCTATTACCACACCGGAGATGTTGCCGAACGGGATGGCCGCGGCATTCTCACCTACGTCGGCCGCGGCGATGACGTCTTCAAATCCAGCGACTACCGGCTCAGCCCCTTCGAGCTGGAGTCGGTGCTCATTGAGCATCCCGCGGTCGCCGAAGCCGCCGTCGTGCCCTCACCGGAAGCGATGAAACTCAACGTGCCCAAGGCCTACGTGGTCCTGGCGGCCGGTTACCCGGCAGACGCCAGGACGGCGGAGGATATCTTGGGATATTGCCGCGAGCATCTTCCGGCGTTCAAACGGATCCGCCGGCTGGAATTCGCGGAACTGCCCAAAACCATCTCGGGGAAGATCCGCCGGGTTGAACTGCGCAGGAACGAAGAACTGCGCCACGGTTCGGGCACCCCACCCACGGGCCTGGGCGTCGAATACGCCGATACCGACTTCCCGTCCCTGAAGGGGCGGGGATGAAGCCTCCCCTGTCCTTCGACCCCATCGCCGCGGCCCAGCGCAACTGGGAAGGCCAAGGGTGGACAGCCGAGGCGGCCCCGATGGCCGCCTTCACGGCGATCATGCGTGCCCAGCAGATCCTGCTGCACCGTTGCGAAGCCGTCGTCAAACCCTTCGGGTTGACCTTCGCCCGCTACGAATTATTGGCCCTGTTGTGGTTCTCCCGCACCGGCTCGCTTCCCATGGTCAAGGTCAGCGCCCTGTTGCAGGTCCACCCGACCTCGGTCACCAACGCGGTGGATCGGCTCGAACGTGCCGGCTTCGTCGAACGCAGCCCGCATCCCACCGACGGGCGGACAACCCTGGTCTCGCTGACCGAGCGGGGTCGGGACGTGGCGGCGCAATCGACGGCACAACTGAACTCCGTGGTGTTCTCCGATCCGGGAATGTCGACCCCGGACGTCAACGAGTTGATCGAGATCCTCGGCAGGTTCCGCCGCGATGCCGGTGACTTCGACGAGGAAACGACCCCCGACACCTGATGTCCGAGGGCCGCTATCGCCGGGTTCGTGACCTGCGGTCAGTCAGCCCGCTGGGAGCGGTCGCGGATCTCGGTGATGATGCCGGAGAAGTCGCGACCGGCACCGCCCTCATCGCGGAATCGTTCATAAATGTGCGCGGCCATCGGCCCCAGCTCGGCGGCGACTCCGGTGCTCTCGATGGCGCTCATGGCCAGACCGAGGTCCTTGGCCATCAGCGCCCCCGCAAATCCGGGTTCGTAGTCGCGGTTTGCCGGGCTGGTCGGCACTGGGCCGGGGACCGGGCAGTTGGTGGTCACGGCCCAGCATTGGCCCGAGGCCGTCGAGACGACGTCATAGAGTGCCTGGTGGCTCAAGCCCAGTTTCTCACCCAGGACGAAGGCCTCCGAGGCGGCGATCATGCTCACACCGAGAATCATGTTGTTGCAGACCTTGGCCGCCTGCCCGGCGCCGTGGTCCCCGCAATGAACGAGTTTCCCGCCCATGACCTCCAGCAGCGGGCGAACCGATTCCAGGTCGGCTTCCAGGGCCCCGATCATGAACGTCAAGGTGCCGGCCTCGGCACCGACCACACCCCCGGAGACCGGGGCATCGACGCTGCGATGCCCGGCTTCCACGGCGAGGCCGGCGGCTTCGCGGGCATCGTCAACGTTGATGGTCGAGCAGTCCAGGAACAGCGTGTCGGGGCCGACTGATTCGAGCAGACCCGGGCCGTCGACACCACGGTAGGCGTCCAGTAGTTGCTGCCCGCCGGGGAACATGGTCAGGACCACCGATGCGCCGCGTACGGCCTCCATCGCAGAGGGCGCGGTCGGCACCCCGGAGGCGGCAATGGCCTCGACGGCGGCAGGGACCACGTCGAAGGCACGGACGTCGTAGCCGGCTTCCACCAGGTTCTTCGCCATGGGGGCGCCCATGTGTCCGAGCCCGAGAAAGGCAATCGTTCCGGTTTCCGTGGTCATCATGCACGCTCCTTCGCGTCGGTGGCGAGGCCGAGCTCACCGCCTTGTTCGTCCGGGCCGAGCGGCTCGAAGTAGTCTCGGATCATTTCCGGGCTGATCTGTTCGAAGTTCGCCGGGCTCCACTTCGGCTGCCGGTCCTTGTCGATGACCTGGGCGCGGATGCCCTCCAGGAAGTCATGGGAGGCGAGCATGCGTGCGCCGACCCGGTAGTCCTGGTCCAGCGCCTCCTCCAGGCTTGAGAGCCCGGCGGCCCGGCGCAAGGCCGCCAGCGTGGTTTTCACCGCCGTCGGTGACTTCGCGGCAATCAGTTCGGCAGCTTCGGCACCGTGGCCTCCACGGACGCGTAGCCGACCGAGGATCCGTTCGATCGAGTCCCCGGCATAGTCCTTGGCCATCCAGGTGGATTGGCCGGCGAGCGCCGAATCGGGAGCCGTCTCGGCGAACTGTTCGATGATTCGGTCGACGTCCTCTGCCCGGCGGACGGCTTCGAGCGCCGTCGCGACGTCGGCAAGTTTCGTCGAGGGGACGTAGGTATCGGCCAACCCCAGGAACAGGGCGTCGGCCGCGTCGAGGTGGGAGCTGGTCAGCGCAGCATGGGTGCCGGCCTCCCCCGGTGCCCGGGAGAGCAGGTAGAGCCCTCCGACGTCGGGGACGAAGCCGATGGTCGTTTCGGGCATTCCGCTGCGGGTCCGTTCGGTGACGATCCGGTGACTACCGTGGGCCGAGATGCCCACCCCCCCGCCAAGGACCAGACCGTCCATGAAGGCGATAAAGGGTTTGGGGTAGTTGCTGATCAGCGCGTTGAGCCGGTATTCGGTGCGCCAGAAGGCGGCGGTACCGGCCCCGCCTTCGGGGATGTCACGGTAGATGGCCACGATGTCGCCACCGGCGCAGAGCCCACGGTCACCGGCGCCGGTGATCATGACGCAAGCTACCGAGTCGTCGTCGCTCCATGCGGTGAGTTGGTCCAGGGCGGCTTCGACCATGCCGTGGGTGAGCGCGTTGACGGCTCGCGGTCGGTTCAGGGTGATGATGCCCAGCGCTCCTCGGACCTCGAACAGGACCTCGGGTTCGGTGGGGGCGTCGCTCATGGTTGTCCTTCCGGCGGTGCGGCGCTGGTGCGACGGTCTTCGTCCGGCCCAGCGGCAGGTGGCAGTTCGTTGACCCGGACCTGGCGCATTCGACCATGGTCCAGATCACCCGAACTCCAAGGTACTCGGACATCCTAGGAATTTCTAGGGAACCCCCGCCCGCCAGCGGCTTACTGGCCCACCGGCGCCCGGCGGAGCACCATCCAACTCCCGACGGCACTGATGAGGGCCACCAGGATCATGACCAGCGCGATCTTCGCGAAGGTCGCCCCCTCGAACCAGAGGAACGGGTTCACTCCCGCCGTCAGGAGCAGCCAGAGCAGTGCCAGCAGGACCGCCACCGTGCCGAAGATGACCGCGATGACGCCCTTCTGGTTCCAGCGCAGGAACACGACGGCGAACATCGCCCCGATGAACAGCATCGCGGCACTGAGTCCGAACCCCATCAGGAAGGTGCTCAGGTAGTTGCCGTCGCCGGTGGCCACGACGTCAAAGACGCGGGCCCCGTTGAACCAGTGACCGGTGGCCTTCTCCAACGCCAGCAGCACGGTCATCGTCACCCCGATGAACGCCGACTCCAGCAAGAGCGCGAGGCAGGTGCCCGCAAAGTATTGTCGCCGCGTGGACCCCATCCCCAGGGCGAAGGGCATGGTTCGGGCGTAGGCCATGACGCCGATGCTCACGAAGTAGCCGGCGAAGCACCACAGGGTTGCCTGGTTGTAGCGGAACCCCTCGGAGAGTTCGGCAGGGGTTGCCGGGACGAAGTTGCGCAACAGTGCCATGATGACGATGCACAGGACGATGACACTGCCGAAGATGAACAGCGGGACACCGATCATGCGCTGCGGATCGGCGAAGTGCAGGCGCACGATCTTCATCAGGGGCCCGACGGGTCGCTGCGTGACCGGGGTGGACTGCGTGGACGGTGCGCCCGCCACGGGGCGCGGCTGGGTCATGCTCATCGGAGGGCCTCCTTGGCCTCGGCCTGGATCTTCTTTGCTGGTGGGGCCGCGGCGGCCGACTCCCCGCTCTCAAGGAGCCCGTGGGCTGCCACGAGTTCCTGCAGGGTCACCGGGCCAACCTCTAGTCCGCTGGCGTGGGCATCGGCGTAGAGACGCTCGTCGGGGGCGCCTTCGATCGTCACCGAGCGCAGGCCTCCCAGGGCCTGGGTGCGCAGGACTTGCCGATCTCCGGCCGCCTCGGCGACGGCGGACGCAGTACCCGAGAGGGTGAACGCCGAAGCGGTGGCCTCCTCCACGGAGGAGTCCAGGATCTTCCGGCCATTTTGTAGAACCACGACGTGTTCCAGGAGGTTCGCCGCCTCGTCAATCAAGTGCGTGGACATGAGGATGGTGCGTGGATGCTCCATGTAGTCCTCAAGGAGCAGGTCGTAGAAAATTCCACGTGCCGTCGCGTCGAGCCCGAGGTAGGGCTCGTCGAAAAAAGTGACCGGTGCCCGGGAGGCCAGCCCCACGACGATGGCCACTGCGGAGAGTTGCCCGCGGGAGAGCTTCTTGATCGGCGTTTTGAGGGGCAGCCGAAATTCTCCGACCAGGCGTTGGGCAAAAGTGGCGTCCCAGCCGGCATAGAACCAAGGAGCTGCGCGCAGCACGTGGGAGACCTTGAATTCCTCGGGGTATTTCTGGTTCTCGCGGGCAAAGCTGAGTTGAGCCAGTACCGCGGCGTTCTCGAAGGGTTCCGCCCCCAACACCCGGGCCCGGCCCGAGGTTTTGAGTTCCTGTCCAGCCAGGATGGACATCAAGGTCGTCTTCCCGGCGCCATTGCGGCCCAGCAGGCCACAGATGGTGTTCTTTTCGATGCCGAAACTGACGTTCTCCAGCGCTGCGGTGTGCCGGTAGACCTTCGTCAGGTCGGTGGTTTCAATAGCGAGACCCATGATGTGTTCTCACTTTCCCGCGACGGCGGCACGTTGGCCGATCATCGCAATGAGTTCGTCGGAGTCGATGCCCAGTCGTGCGGCCTCGTGGATGAGGGGTGAGAGGAACTGGTCCCCGAAGGCTTCGCGTCGGGCGGACATGAGCCGGTCGAGGGCCCCGGTGGCTACGAACATGCCGATACCTCTTCTTTTTTGTAGGATGCCGGCGTCAACGAGCCGGTTCAGTCCTTTACCGGCGGTCGCCGGGTTGATGCGCATGAAGGCCGCGAATTCGTTGGTCGAGGGGACTTGGGTCCCCTCCGGGTAGGTGCCTTCGAGGATGCGGCCCTCGATCTCCTCGGCGAGCTGGATGAAGATCGGCTTGGAGTCGTCCATCCTGCTCACCCCCCGTTAGTTGGTTCATTAGTCATGTAACTAACCAAAGCACCTCGTTTTCCGTCCGTCAACCCCTGCACCCGGACCGCCCTCAGATTGATAGGTTGGAGTCGTGAAGATTGCTACGTGGAATGTGAACTCCCTCCGAGCCCGCGCCGACCGCGTGGAAGACTGGCTGCGCCGCACCGATGCCGACGTGCTGGCCATCCAGGAGACCAAATGCAAGGACGAAAATTTCCCGTGGGAACTGTTCGAGAACAACGGCTACGAAGTCGCCCACTTCGGCTTCAGCCAGTGGAACGGGGTGGCCATCGCCTCCCGCGTCGGGCTCGATGACGTCGAGCGGACATTCTCCGAACAACCCACCTTCGGCAAGGGCGGCAAGGACCCGGTCCAGGAGGCGCGGGCCATCGGCGCGACCTGCAACGGGGTGCGTATCTGGAGCCTCTATGTCCCCAACGGCCGCGCCCTGGAGGACGAACACATGCCCTATAAGCTCGAGTGGCTGCGCCAGCTCAAGGAGAACGCCGCCCGCTGGATCGCTGATGATCCCCAGGCACAGATCGCCCTGATGGGCGACTGGAATATCGCCCCGTTGGATGAAGACGTCTGGGATATCGACTATTTCCGTGAGAAGGAGTTGACCCACGTCTCACGTCCCGAGCGAGCAGCCTTCGAGGCTTTTCTGGAGGCCGGCTTCTCCGACGTCGTCCGCCCGCACACCCCCGGGCCGGGGGTGTATACCTACTGGGACTACACGAAGCTGCGCTTCCCCAAGAAGGAGGGCATGCGCATCGACTTCACCTTGGCTTCCCCGGCGCTGGCCCAGCGAGTGGCCGACGCCTGGATCGACCGCGAGGAACGCAAGGGCAAGGGTGCCTCCGACCATGCCCCCGTGGTCGTGGAGTTGGACTAGATGACACAGGCGGGGACACAGGCGCGGCGTCGGCTTCCACCGACGTCGTATCTGCGGGTCTTCGAACCACTGCGTGCCTACGACGACGACGCTCAACTAGCTATTGCCGCGCAACGTGGAGTGGGGCGCGCCGCATTCGAAGAACGCGCCGCTACCGAAGCCCTGGAACGGTTGACCCGCGGTGTCCCCGACCCCTTCCCCCGGGAACAGGCCGAGCGATACCGGGAACTGCACTACCCCGGGGCAGACGGGCTGACGGCCCCGTACTACTGCCCCGACCAGTTACCGGCCCGGGCGACGGTGGCCGCGGAGCAACTCGATTCCAGCATGCGCCCGGCCCTTTTGGAACTCCTCGTCCCCGACGCGGCCCGGGGGGCGAATGCCGCCCGCATCGCGCCGGAAACCTTTGCCGAGGACCTCGCCTCGCTGCATACCCGCAGTGCCACGTGGGGCATCCCCTTGGGGTGGTTCATCCTGATCACCGATGAGGACCATTATGAGATCGAAGAGGACGGCACGACCTTGTTAACGGTGCGGCTCAGCGCCCCGGCCGTCCAAGTCCTGGAGCGCACCCGGCATGCAGCGGCCTCGCTGGCCATCCACGCACCGGAACTGGAGATCCTGGATGAACTCACCGCCTTAGATGAATGGCTGCACCTCTTCCACGAGGACTCGATCATCGAATTGGATTACGGCCCGATCGCCGAACATGTGTGGCCCGATGACTCTGCCCAGGACCTGCGGCACGGTATCGAGTCCTTGGCCGAACAGGACATGCTCGGCGCGGCCGCCGCCTACCGCCGCCTGACCAACAGATGGCTGAAGGTCCGTCAGCTGGCCCGCGCCAACTGACCCCACTCCCGCCCCGGGCACACCCCATGGGGAGTTCTCCCCATCGCATGGCGTCCCCCGGTCATCTACGCTCTTATATCGAGGAGGTAGAGATGACCAAATACAAGATCGACGTTGCTGCGGCTCGGTCCGCGGCGTCCAGCGCACGCAGTGAATTCGACGACCTGCATGGTCACGAAGGGCTGATCGAAGAGGCCGGCGAACTACTCGCCGATGCGGTGGAAGAAAGCAAGATCAACGACGCCCTCCGAGAGAATTTCACCGGGTTCTTGAAGCCATGGACCGTCACTTTTGTTAATCACGGGGGAAATCTGCTGGACGCCGCCGACTCGATCATTTCTGCTTTCATCGACGCCGACAGCAAAATGGAAGGCGCCGGCAGTTTCGCCGAACGCGGGAGCATCAAATCCGCGGTCGAGAGTATCGACGATCTTCCTGCCTACGATCCAAGCCGCTCGTCCTCCACGACCTCTGCCACCTCCGCGGCGAACACCCACGGGGGCAAGGACAGTAATGGTTCAGAAGGCGAGGGGTACGATTGGTGACGGCACCAGGCAGCACGCCCGTCTCCGGCATCGATCTGACGAAATACCTACCCACCACCTTGCCCAGTGCAGAAGAAATCCGCTCGGCCGGGCGTACTTTCGACGCCAAGGGCACCACGATCGATACCACGTACTCCAATACGACGGCGCATTGGAACAAGCTGGCCACGGCGGCTACCTACCCAAGCGACGAGACCGTGAACAACGGCTTCGTCAAGGAGATCCTGCCTATCGCGGAGGCCGTCGTCATCGGCATCAACGACGTCAAATCCGCGACCGACGCCTTCGCGGACAGCATCGAGGGGTTTGAGACCAGGCACTCGAACCTGAAATCGGATGTTGAAGGCTTCAACTCCCTTCCCACGACTCCTCATACCGACTCTGAGCAGGCAGCTGCACAGGCAGCCGGCGAGACACTCCCCACCACTCGGACCATCGCCGAGCACCAGCGAATAACCGGGTTGCTGGAAACGGCCAAAAACGACTACGAGGGATACGTGGATACCTGTGTCGATGCGATCCGTGCTGCCAGCCCCGCAGGTGTGGACCCGATCGCCGACAAGATCGCCACGGGCGGCAAGGCACTGACCGCATTCAAAAATTCATACAACATGGTGAATACGAACGTCGATCGTTTGGCCGACCTCAAAGTCAACGACCGCGGCCGCATCAAATTCTCCTGGGACCTTAACGAAAAATCCTTATCGGAATTCGCTTTTGACGGCAACCCCACGCTCAAGAAGTATCTCGTCGAGGGCAAGCTGGGCGGGGACCCCGACGGCTTTTTCCAGACGAACAGGAAAGCGCTCATCAAGTGGGCCGACAATCGATATCTTAAATTTACTGATAATGTCAAGGTTTGGGGAGATGTCACCGCCCGCCCGGGTCTGATGATGATGCTCCCCGCCGCGGTCCGGGACAGGCTCTCCAACACGCTGGGTCGAAATCGGGGCGGCTTTGCCACCCAGAACAACCGACGGTTCAACTGGAAATCCAACTCCCACGGGAGAACGAAGTTCGACGGATACCTGACAGGGCACCGTAAGCCTGGGCGCGCCGACAAGGCCTTGAAGAAGTTCGACAAGGCCAGCAAGGGATTGAAGAAGCTCGGCAACAGCCGCCTGGGCAAATTGGCGGGACCGGCAGCGGGCATTCTCGATGTAGGCATGACCTACTCCGACTCCTACTCACGCAACTTTGAAGAGGCACAACGGAACGACCCGAATGCCTCCATGGCGGACCTCCGAAAGGAGGCCGGCATTTCAGCAGGATTCGAAGGGACAGCCGAAACCGCGGGCAAGATCGCGGGCGGCGTCGCAGGGCGAGCCCTTGGAGCCGCCGCGGGACAGGCTTTGATCCCCATTCCGGGCGTCGGCGCTGCCGTGGGCGGATTCGTTGGTGGTTTGGCCGGCGAATGGGTCGGCGGAAAGATCGGCAAGGGTGTCGGAGAATTCATAAACGACTGGCGCCAGGGCGGTGCCACCAAGGCCCTGGGGGACACGGCTGAAGCCGTCGAGAACATCGGGGAGGATATCGGCAATACCGCCAAGGAAGTCGGCAGCGTGGCCCTGAAGGGCGTCGGGAAGGTTTTTGGATGGGGCTAGTAGGCTCGGTACGGAACTTTCCAACTGAAAGAATCAAGGATGTTTGACGACAACAACGCCTACCTGCTGCTCAATCCGCTCTACTGGGTCTTCGTCGCCGTCGTCCTTTTCATGTGCTGGGTGCCCACCACCATCGCACGTCGGGCCCTCAACGGCAGGTGGCGAAGTTGGGTCCTCGCCCCGGGCATTCCATTCCAAATCTCGGCCCGTAATACCTGGCCGTTCATGTTCGCTGCCGCCGCCACCTCTTTATGGATCGCTACGCTCTCCCTGCCGGCTGAACTGCTTGGCTGGGAGCAGGTCCGAGTGTCTGTTTGGGGACTCTTCTTCGTTCCTTGGGTCTTCGTCATTCTTTCGTTCGCGTGGTGGCCGTTGCAGCTGAGCCCCCGCTGGTACAAGTCGTGGGGGCAGTCCGGGGGAACGCGTCAGACCAACCCCTGGACGGAGGATGAAATCGCTGCCGTCAGAAGAGAAGTGAATTCGAAGACGAAGGGCAAGAAGCTCAAGGATATCCACCGGTGTTCCGAGGTCCTACACGCTCAGACCGACGCCGATTGCGGAAATACGCCCTTTACGCCCCAGCCCGAGGAGGACTACCGCGCATGACCACCGCAATAGGCCGAACAGGAATCATCAGCCTGGATCTGCCTCCAGAATGGCTCACCGGTCCGGAGCGTCCCGAATACGAGTTGCTGGCGTATCTTCCTTCCCCCAAAGAGTCTTTCGCTCCGACGATCGTGGTCACGGCGAATCCATTCGACGGCAGCATCGCCGACTTCATGCGTCGCGTTGTCGATGGAGTCATGGAGGGAACCGCAGCCCCACAGTTCATCGACATCCGAGGGTGGACCCGTGCTCCTGGACTCGCCGCAGGGATCGAGCTGACCCCGGCCGAGGCATTGGCTGGACGCGCCGTCGCATACACACAACTCTCCCCAAGCCGAGGCCTCAGTCTATTGAGCACGGAGTTCCTGTTCATCGAAGCCGGACTAGCCATACAAGTGACGGCATCAACGGCGGTGAACCACTGGCAGTCGGCCGGGCCTCTCCTGAGCGAAATTGTTGCCACCGTACGATTGAACCGGCAGCCCACGGAGAACGAAGCCACGGCCCGGCCGGCCTCCTTGCCCCCAGGGGCGGTCGACCCAGTAGCCTCCGCTGTTTTCGGCCACGACGTTGAAAAGATCGCCGGCCTCGCCGGAGCACAGCCCTTCGAATTCGACGGCGTATGGGTCCATGGGAGAACCATAGACACTCTCACTTCGCTGTCGGACGGCCTCCGTCTCGGAGCATTGAACAAAGCGGAGCACTCCGAACAACTCGACGAGCTAGATGCACTCGAGCTCGTCAAGGGAACCAGGCTGACTGATGTGGGGGAAATGATAGGCGCCCACTTGACTGACCCGCAGTCTTCGTACCGCATCACCGGTTTCGATACCGGCGGCGAATGCTGGTTCCAAGCCTGGACATACGGGCCCACCGCCCTGCTTCTTGTGGAACCCGGATATCACCGCAACCTAGGCGAGGAGCCCGTTCCGCGCCCCTCTCCCGAGCACTTCAACCTCCAACTGGTGCCACTGACCATGCTCTCCACACTCATGGCCCGCTGGGTGGGATTGCAACCAGCCTGGAACCTCCAGCTGGAGCCCGCCCCTTTGCCCGTTGATGATCTGGCGCGTGGCTGGCGGGGCGACCGGAGACCACCGGAAGGATCCAACGAAGCCATGCGCTCACTTTGGGACGAACCCTGGTTCTCCTGGACCCTGACGAGCGCGGGTGCCGATTCCGAGCCAGAAGACATCGCCTACTTCAATGGCGGGACGGTAGGTCACCAGCGGCTCTTCCACCAAGGAAATGCGGCCATCTTTACTCCGGCCCCGTCGACGTCTGTTTTCCTACAGATCGAGGATCGCATTCAAGCCACCATTTTCGGGCACGATCCCCTCATGCTCTAGGCATGCCCTCGCCGCCTGCCGACGAGTACTCACCGAAGATTGATCGATCACTGTGTTCTGGCAGCGCCCTGTGCCGTCGAAATGCCGGCGGAGCCTGGAACCGCTTGCACTAGGCTGGGGGCGATTCATTTGTTCCTGATACCCACTGCCCCGATCCCGGCAGAGACCCACTGAGGAGTTCCATGTCCAAGCACGCCCAGCACGTCCCCTGGTGGCAGGATGCGGTCATCTATCAGGTGTATCCCCGCTCCTTCGCCGATGCCGACGCCAACGGCATGGGCGACCTGCGCGGAGTGGCCTCCAAGATCGGGTATCTGAAGGACCTGGGCGTGAACGCCGTCTGGCTCTCCCCCTTCTATCAGTCACCGCAGGCCGATGCCGGCTATGACGTCGCCGATTACCGCCAGGTCGACCCCCTGTTCGGCACGCTGGAGGACTTCGACGACATGTTGGCCCGGGCCCATGCCGAGGACATCCGCATCATTGTGGACCTGGTGCCCAACCACACCTCGGACGAACATCTGTGGTTCCAGCAGGCCCTCGCCGCATCCCCCGGCTCCCCCGAACGGGACCGCTATATCTTCCGCGACGGCCAGGGCCCCGCAGGCGACGTGGAACCCAATAACTGGCAGTCATTATTCGGCGGACCGGCATGGACCCGCACTACCAACGCCGACGGCAGCCCGGGCCAGTGGTATCTGCACCTTTTCGATACCAAGCAGCCCGATTTGAACTGGGATAACGAAGAGGTCCACGCCGAGATGCGCTCCGTCCTGCGTTTCTGGCTGGACCGCGGGGTGGATGGCTTCCGGGTCGATGTTGCCCACGGCATGGTCAAGGCCGAAGGCCTGCCCGACTGGTCGGAGAAGGTCAGCATGGTGCAGGGCAACGAAGAGGCCGCGGCACAGGCCACCCCACCGTATTTCGATCAGGAGGGCGTCCACGCGATCTACGAGGAGTGGAATGCCGTGCTCGCCGAGTACGACGGCGATCGCATGATGGTCGCCGAAGCCTGGGTCGAGCCGATGGAGCGGATCTTCCGTTACGTCCGTGAGGGCGAAATGCAGCAGGCCTTCAACTTCGGCTTCCTGCTGGCCGGATGGAACGCGCAAAACATCGTGGAGAACGTGACCGAGACCCTGGCCGAGGCGGCCGTCGTGGCTGCCCCGCCGACCTGGGTGCTCTCCAACCACGACACCGTGCGCCATTGCTCCCGCTTCGGCCTGACCGATCCCACCTCGTTCCCCAAGGGCATCGCCGCCCAGGACGAACAGCCCGACGAGGCCCTGGGCGCCGCCCGAGGTCGGGCCGCTGCCCTGATCATGTTCGCCCTTCCCGGTTCCGCGTACATCTACCAGGGCGATGAGTTGACGTTGCCCGAACACACCACGCTGGCCGATGAACTGCGCCAGGACCCCAGCTTCTTCCGCACCCAGGGGGCCGAACGTGGCCGTGACGGTTGCCGGATCCCCATGCCGTGGGCCGCGGACGAGCCGGGATTGGGCTTCTCCGCCGTGAGGAACGACGCCGGAACCCAGGAATCCACTGCCGCCGACCCGTGGTTGCCTCAGCCGGAGAGCTACGGCCGCTACGCGGCTGACCAACAGGTCGGTGTGGAAGGTTCGGCCTTCGAGCTGTACCGTTCGCTGCTCTCGCAGCGTGCCGAACGGGAATTGGGACGCGGCCGGTTGGACTGGGCGCCGGCCAATGACCCGGCCGAGGGTGTGCTCTCCTACACCAATGGCCCCCTGCAGGTCCTGGCCAACTTGGGTACCAAGCCGGTGGAGGTTCCCGCGGGGATGTCGGTGCTGGCAGCTAGTGGCCCGGCAGTCCGCACCGAGCACGGCCTGCTCTCACCCGACGCCGCGCTATGGCTGGTGCCCGAGCAGTAAGTCAGCGGACCCGTTCGGCCCGTGACATACGGGTGCGGGCGCCGGTGGCCAGGTGGATGACCACCGGGCCGCTGGCGCCCAGAACCCCGTCCAAATCAACGGCCAGCGCCGAGAGGTCTTCGGCAATCCGGTAGGGCGCGGCTCCGAGGCGGGGTTGGACCTTGATCCGCAGTCCGGCACTGGAACGTGGCGAGGCCCACGACGTCACCGATATCGACACCAGATCCGACCGCCCCGCGAGGGAGGCCTTAAAGGCTTGTTCGGGAACAGCCGCGGCGAGTTCGACCACGCCACGGGTTCCTTCCTCACGGTATTCGCGGGCAAAGATCCCGGTTTTGCCCTGCCCCTGGACGGCGACCCACCAGATCATCAACAGGATCAAAGCGATCATCACCACCGAGACGACGATCCATAACCAGGAGTCACGCTGACCGTCCAGGGTGGTGTTATCCAGTAGTTGCATGAAACCACCCCGCATCTCATCGGCGAGTCCACGCCATCCGGCGGCGTAGGCGGGAATACCTGCCAAAAGCAGACCGTGTATACCCACCCCGGTCATGAGCAGGCCCAGGAAGGTGAGCACGATGCGGTTGGTGGCCCGTGGGGTCCGATTCATTGTCCAACCACCCCCGTCTCGGCAATCTGGATCTTCACATCGGGGAACGGGTCGATCCTATTGGCCTCCAGTTCGTCCTGGACGGCAGCGTGGACTGCCGCGGCGTCGATGCCGATACCAGAGGTGGGGCGCAGTTGGACGTCGACGTGGTTGCGGCTGACGATCACCACGACCTGTTCGGGGGCCACGCCGGCTTGAGTTCGAGCCCGGCGGGCCAGCGTGGAAGCCAGCACCCCATCGTCGATGACCACGATCGCCCGGTCGTTGGGGATCGCGTGCCGGGCTCGACGTCCGGGCAGCACCCCATGGAGCAGGAAGAACAACCCCAGGGCCAACACCACCAGCGAGCCGGCGGCCAGCACCAGGGGGTTGGCCGACTCCGGAAGGCGGGTCAGCCAGTCACCCCATTCGCCCGGAGAACGGATCCACACCTCCTGACCCAGCGACTTCAGCGCCGCCTCGAACATGAAGTAGAGGCAGATCGCCGTCACCAGTACTGCGGCGATGATGGAGGCCGTCGATCGGGCGCTATGCAATTCGTGGGACTGGAGTTTGCGGCGTTCCTCGTCGTTCATGACGTCCTCCTTCTGCGCAGGACGACGCCGGTGACCCGGACGTCTACGCGGCTGACATGAGAGCCGGTCAGTTCCACAAACCGGTCGCGCAGTATGGACCTGGCATCGCGGGCGCGGTCCATGACCGACTCCGAGGCGTCCGGCTTCTCGGGCCGGTCATAGGCCAGCGGGGCAATGGGCAGGGGCAAACTCAGCCGTAGTGCCAGCGCCCCGAACTCGTCATTCAGCGAGACCTTGATGCTGCCGGGCTGGACGTCGAAGACTTCGGAGGCGATGATCCGCGCGGAACTGGTCAAGGCCTGCGTGCTGATGCGCGTGTGCCCGGCGAGGAGGTTCCGCCCTGCTCTGGTGCTCTGATCACTCACGATGAGGAACGCCGACCGGTCAGGGCGTCACGGACCCGGCGCATATCTAAACGGCCGTCGAGGAAGCGTCCGACCAGTGAGCCGACGGCCAAGAAGACGGCCATCAGCAGGAAACCCCCGAAACCATGGGTCAGGGCGGCCCAGCCGAGGACTGCGGCGACGGCGAGGCCAAGCGCTGTGGGATTCATGGCTGCTCCAGCCTTTCGGGGGTGTCGGGGTCATCGGTGGACCCGGAGCCGGTGGTGGGCGCCCTCGAGGGCATTTCGGGTACTGCAGGGCCGGCGGCGGCCGGCCCGGCGGCTTCGGCGGAGCGTACATCGGCGATTTCGATATTCACTTCGATCACCTGCAATCCGGTCAGCGCTTCGACGGCCGTGTAGACCGCAGCCCGTACTTCTTCGGCGATCTGTTGCAGTGGACGGCCATGCTCGGCGGTCAGGGTGATGTCCACGGCCACCTCGGCCTGACCAACTTCCGCGGTGACTCCCTGCGCCACGTCCCCGGCGCCGACAGCGCCACGGAGTGCCCCCATAGCCCGGCTGGAACCAACACCAAGTGAATGCACGCCGACGACGCTTCGGGCGGCACTGGCCGCGACCTTGGCAGCCGCGGTATCGGTGATCGTCGTCGTTCCCGTTGCCGCCGGCTGCGCGGAGGTCTGCTCGGGCTGGTTCATCGGTGACGGCCTTTCATTCGAAGCGCACGGACCCGTATCCAGCCTACCGTCAGCGGCGCAAGGAGCGGATGCAGAAAACCCCCCGGGATACCCGAGGGGTTCTAGCTGGTGGCTCCGACCGGCGTCGATCCGGTGACCTTTCGATTTTCAGTCGAACGCTCTACCAACTGAGCTACAGAGCCTGGCATCATCTAGGCGATGATCACCGTGATCTTCCATCAAAAAGGAAAACCAAAGCGACCCTGACGGGACTTGAACCCGCGACCTCCGCCGTGACAGGGCGGCGCGCTAACCAGCTGCGCTACAGGGCCTAGTTTCACAAGGTTTGACCCTCGCTTCACAAGTCCTAAATAATACCAGATGATTTCATACTGGTGAAATCAGGACCTGCTGGTACCCCCAACGGGATTCGAACCCGTGCCGCCGCCGTGAAAGGGCGGTGTCCTAGGCCGCTAGACGATGGGGGCCGGACGGCTGAAGAACATCAGAGTCCTTCAGCGACGTCATCAACTATAAGGCACCTTTCGCCTCGTGCAAAACCGCGCCCCGACCACGGGCAGGACGCAGTGGATAGAGTCACCTCATGGCCTACAGCATGTCGAATGAAGATTTCGAGAACGCCGCCTCCGAGGCGCTGGACAACATTCCGGAACGCCTGCTGGACATGATGGACAATGTGGTCGTTTTCATCGAGGACAAGTACATCCCACTGCCGAATGAGGACCCAGAGACCTCACTGCTGGGACTATACGACGGCGTCCCCCTCACCGAACGCGATGACGGTTGGGGCGCCGGGGCCTTGCCGGACAAGATCATCATCTTCCAGGAGGACACTTTAGCGGCCTGCTCGTCTCGCGCGGAGGTCATCGCCGAAGTCCAGATCACGATGGTGCACGAGATCGCGCATCATTTCGGCATCGACGACGAGACACTCCACCAGCTGGGCTGGGGCTGATCGAGACCTCCTCGCGAGCCAAGAAAATGTCCCAACTGGCCACTAATTTGCGCAACGCCGTGAAATCTGCAACGAAATGACACTGATGTTATTTATGATGATGGCGTGACTCGTGTTGCCACTGTTACCTGTTCTCCTCTAGTCTCGGGTGAAGCAGTAACCGAACCGTGACCTGACGCACGCCCCGAAGGGTGGCGTTTGAGACTCGATTCGGTTCACCACTCGCAGTGAGGATTCGATATGGCCAAGGGCCAATTTCTGGGCGTAGCCACGTGCACGGTCGCCTTGATCGGGGGAACCCTGATGACCGGGGGCGCAGCAACGGCTGCACCGGTCGAGACGACCATCAACAGCTCCGCCTTCGGCAACACGTTCGCCAAGGCCGTCCCCACGGCCCGCACCCTGCCTTCCAAGGCCGAGGTCACCGCCGCCAAGAAGGACCCCGCAGCCTTGAAGGCCATGGTCTCCAGCATTGAGGACCTCATCGGAGATTCGACGCGGGATCTGACGGATGCCGAGGCCTCCGCGGCCAACGACCAGGACGCCTACGAAACGACCTCCCAAACCCTGGCCAAGCGCAACGAGGCGGCCGACGCGGCCCGCACTGAAGCAGCCAGGGCCACCAAGTACTACGACTCGGTGAAGAAGCAGGTCGGGCAACTGGCCAGCGACCTCTACCGCAACGGCGGGGTCAACTCCGGCATCACGTCGCTGGTGAACGATTCCGAGAACAATGACGTGTTGTACAAGGCCGCGACGATGAACACGCTGGCCACCAACCGGTCGAATACGCTCACCACCGCCCAGGAGGCGGCTTCCCTGTGGGCCGACTGGCAGAACTACGCCGACGCGGCCGAGACCGCCGCCACCGACGCTGCCGATGCGAACGAGACGGCCCTGCAGGCCGCCGAGCGAACCCGCATAGCCTACGCCGACCGCGTGACTGACCAGAAGGAGCTGCGCAGCGAACTCATCGACCAGCTCGCCTACCTCCGCGACACCGAACGCGCCGATGAAGCCAAGCGCATCACCGCGATGGAGGATGCCCAACGCGAAGAGGCCCTCCAGACCGAAATCGCCGCCGCGCCGGCCAAGCCCGCGCCGGAGGAACCGGCCGAAGAACCACAGGCCCTGGCCGCTGCTCCGGCGGCAGTGCCCGAGCAGGCAACGGGCAAGACGTCCTTGGCGCCGGCACCCCAGCCGAAGGCCAAGAAGTCCAGCCAGGCCTCGGTGGCTGCCGAGGCCCCGGCCCCGGTTGCCGAACCGAAGCCGGTCGCCGCATCGGCCCCCTCCCCGGTGAAGGAAGCCCCTCAAGAGCCAGCCAACACCGAGACGTCGGAGCCCAAGCCGGCAGCCGTTTCCTCCTCGAAGTCCGGGCCCACGGCCGCGCAGAAGAAGGCCACCGCTGAGAAGCGGGAACGGGAGCAGGCGGCAGCTCAGAAGGCCAGTGCCGACGCGGCGCAGGCCGCTGCCGACCAGAAGGCCCACGACGCAGCAGTCCGAGCACAGGCCTCCGCAAATAAAAAGGCACAAGCAGCAGCCCAGGCCAAGGCACAGGCCGCCGCTGACAAGAGGGCCGCGGTAAAGCGTCAACAAGAGAAGGCCGCAGCCGAAAAGCAGGCGAAGGAGAAGGCCGCAGCCGAGGCCGCTCAGTCTTCCTCCGGTTCCTCCAAGGAGTCAGCTATCGCCTGGGCTATGGGGACCGCCTCCGATAACAGCAACTACTACGTCTACGGCGCCAACGGCCCCAAGGCCTGGGATTGCTCAAGCTTCACCCAGAAGGCCTTTTCCCAAAGCGGCATCTCACTGCCGCGCACCTCGTCGCAGCAGGCCCGCGGAAACGGCACCAAGGTTCCGCTGAACCAGCTCAAGCGCGGTGACCTGGTGTTCTCCACCAGCAACGGTGGCGCGTCGTTTTACCACGTCGCCATCTACCTCGGTGGTGGGCAGGTCGTCCACGCACGGAACCCCTCTTCAGGTATCTCGACCACCCCACTGAGCTGGGTCAACAACATCTACTCCTACGGAATGCGCTACTGATCCGGCGCCGCAGGACCTGAAAAGGCCCTCTTCCCGCACCGCGGGAAGAGGGCCTTTTTTGTGGGTGGTTCAGTCGACGTCGTCGGTATCGAAATCGGCGCGATCCTCCAGGCGGGGATCAGGTGAATCGGGGACCACCAGAACCGGGCCCTTGGAATGGTGCAGGACACCCTGCGAGGTGGAGCCCAGCAGCATGCCTGCGAATCCGCCGCGACCACGTGAACCGGTGACCAGTAGCTCCGCCGTCGCGGACTCCTCGATGAGCACCTCAATCGGGGCACCTTGGATGACGTCAGTCTCGATGACCAGATCCGGGAAGTGGCTGGCCAGCCAGCGTGTGCCAACCCTCAATTGACGGCGCACATCCAGGGTCAGGGCTTCCTGATCAACGGTGGCCGGCATCCAGGCCAGCGATCCACTGACAGGGGGTAGCGCACAAACCACGCGCAGCGGTACCGCCCGGGACATGGCCTGTTCCGCCGCCACCAGGACGGCCCGCCGGGCCCGGTCCGAACCATCAATACCCACCACGACGATGTCTCGGACCTCCGAGCCGGCATCGGAGCGCTTGGCTGTACACACCGGGACGATGACGGTGGGGCATTTGGAGTGGGCGGGCAAGGCACTACTGACCGATCCGAGGAGCCGTCCGACGAAACCGCCACGGCCGCGGGTCCCGACCACAATGAGGTCGGCCTCTTCACTGAGTTCCAGCAGCACACCCGAGGGGTCTCCCGATTCGATGCGCAGGCGCACCTCCACATCCGTTTCACCGATACGATCCCTAGCGGCGTCAAGGACTTCCTGCGCACCGTCCCTGATGACCTGGTCATCCAGGGTGGCGTAGCCGGCGTCCATGCTGGAAGCGGCGAAAACGGGGATCGTGTAGCAGGTGACCACGTTCAGCGGAACTCCGCGTCGCTTGGCCTCGACGGCTGCCCAATCCAGGGCACATAGCGCGGGGTCCGAGCCGTCGACACCGACGACGATGCCCTCCGCCGTCACCGCGGCCTCCTGTGGAACGTTTGCTTCGCTCATGACGGTCACTCCTTGGCAGTCGGCCACTGTTGTCTTCCGGCTAAAAGTCCACCGTAGTGGTTCTCTTCACACTACCTACTTCCACGTGGATTGGAGCCGACTGCACACATTAGGATTCTGCGCATGGCTAAAAACGCGCTCGGCACCGTCGATCGATATTTCAAGATCACCGAACGTGGTTCCAACTACTCCCGTGAGATCCGTGGTGGACTGGCGACCTTCTTCGCCATGAGCTACATCGTGGTGCTCAACCCGCTGATCCTCAGCGGCGCGGACTCCACGGGCGCCGAGCTCGGCTCGGCCCGCGTGGCGGCGGCCACGGCTCTGGTCGCCGGTGTCCTGACGATCCTCATGGGAGCCTGGGCCAAGCACCCCTTCGCCCTGGCCACCGGGTTGGGCGTGAACGCCTTCGTGGCCGTGACGGTGGCGACGAACCCCGGCCTGACCTGGCCGGACGTCATGGGTTTGGTCGTCATTTCCGGTGCCACCATGTTCGTCCTGGTCCTGACCGGCTTCCGGACGGCGGTGTTCAACGCCGTGCCCGCGAGCCTGAAGACGGCCATCGTGGTGGGAATCGGCATGTTCATCGCCCTGATCGGCCTGGTCAATGCCGGCTTCGTGCGGCGCATCCCCGACGCCGCAGGGACCACGGTGCCTGTCGGGCTGGGCTTCGACGGCGAACTGATCGGCTGGCCCACCCTGGTCTTCGTGTTCGGCCTGTTGCTGACCATGGCACTGGTGGTCCGCAAGACCAAGGGAGCGATCCTCATCGGGATCGTCGCCACCTCGGTGCTGGCAAACATCCTCGAGGCCATCTTCCATATCGGCCCCTCCTTCGACGGGACCACAGCCAACCCGCAGGGCTGGTCGCTGGTGGTTCCTTCCATGCCCAACTGGCAGGCGCCGGACCTGAGCCTGATCGGCCAGGCCAACGTGGTTGGACCCTTCCAGCACCTAGGCGCCACCTCCGCGCTACTGCTGGCCTTCGTCATCCTGCTCTCGATCTTCTTCGACGCCATGGGCACCATGGTCGGACTCGCCAACGAAGCCGGGAACGTCGACAAGGACGGCAACATCTACGACGTCAACCGCGTGCTGCTCGTCGATTCGCTCGGCGCCATCGCCGGCGGTGGAGCCTCGTCCTCCTCGAGCCAGATCTTCGTCGAGTCCGGTGCCGGCATCGGCGAAGGGGCGCGCACCGGCCTGGCCTCGATCGTCACCGGGGTGCTGTTCATTGCCGCGATGTTCCTGACCCCGCTGATCCACCTGGTGCCCTTCGAAGCCGTCGCCCCGGCACTGGTAGTGGTCGGATTCATGATGATCACCCAAATCACCAAAATCGACTGGACGGACTGGGGCGTGGCCCTGCCTGCGTTCCTGACGTTCATCCTCATGCCGTTCACCTACTCCATCGCCAACGGCATCGGCGCCGGTTTCGTGGCCTACGTCTTCATGCGGACCATCCAGGGCAGGACGAAGGAAATCCACCCCTTGATGTGGGTCGTCGCCGCGGCCTTCGTGGTCTTCTTCGGCATCGGCGTCATCGACCAGGCCATCGGCCTCTAGCCAGGCCCTCTTCGAGACCACCGGAGAGCGTCTAGGCTGGCCGGATGGGACATGAAGGGTCGTATCTGTGGCAACTGCGCCAGGACGTGGGCTCACGACTGCTGCTGGTTCCCGGCGCGCAGGTGGTGGTCCTGGACGACGACGGCCAGGCCCTCTTCCAACGCCGGGTCGACACCGGGCGCTGGGAGTTCCCGGGAGGGGCTGCCGAACCCGGACAGAATTTCCGGGGCGTTGCATGCACCGAACTGGCCGAGGAGACCGGGCTGATCGCCCCGCCGACGGAACTGGTCCCCTTTGCTGCGCTGTCGGATCCGCAATACCACGAATTGCACTACCCCAACGGGGACCGCGTGCACGCCTTCGCCCTGTGTTTCCTCTGGCGCGGGACCCGGGGGCCGACGCATGCCGAGGAATCCGAGGTCACCGAAATCGCCTTCCACCCACTCACTGAGCCTCCGCAGCCGATGAGCAGATCGGCCGCCCGGGTGCTGGAGCTCTACCTCGAATACGTGCGCACGGGCGACTTCCAGGCCTCCTAGCCGGGGGTTCCCGGTCCATCGTCGATGACCGCCGAGGTCCCGGCGAAGGAGCGGACGCGGGCGTCATCCCAATGCTGGGCTGGCACTGCACCGCCGAGTAGCTCGCGCAACATGCCCGGGCCCGCCGGGATGGGGGCGTTGGAGGCGGCAATGACCATGTTCCCGTAGCGACGTCCCTTGAGCATCGCCGGGTCGGCCACGATCGCTGTGTGGGCGAAGACGGTACCGATGGTGGCAGCCTCCCGGCGGGCCGTCTCCAATTTCGGGGTGTCCCCGCAGTTCACGATGTACAGCCCGTCCCCGGCCAGGACGCGGGCCGCCTCGCGGGTGAAGCCCACGGTGGTCAGGTCCGCAGGGGTCTTATCCCCGGCGAAGACGTCACGGATGAGCAGATCCCGGGTGTCATCGGTCAGGGACCGCAGGACCTCGCCCGCCTCGCCGGTGCGCAGGCGCAGCAGTGGTGCGCGCGGCAGATCGAACCAACCGCGCACCAGCTCGGCCAGGCGCCCATCCAGCTCGACGACCACCTGGCGGGAATCCGGGTAGGCAGCGGCGACCCACCGTCCCATCGAACAAGCGCCCCCTCCCAGGTGCAGGGCCCGCAACCGGTGGCCACCGCCGTCGTGCCCTTGCGGGAAGCGGGCACCCACCAGGGCTGCCATCCAACGCATGTACTCGAAGTCCAAGCGCAACGGGTCGGCGAGATCGACATGGGATGAAGGGACGCCGTTGACCTTGAGGATCCAGCCGTCGTCGTCGTAGGGGTCGCGTTCCAGTGTGGCGGTGCCGGTGTCGATCGGGTAGTCCCCGGCGACCGGCCCGGTCTCGGCGGCAGTCGCCGGCGTCGAGGATTTGCGGGAGCGGGATTTAGCCACGGGGTCCCGGCCGGACCATGCGCAGCTCGTACAGGCCCTCCCACTCGTCGGCCAGCAGTTCACGGGTGCCGTCGAAGTCAAAGCCGTGCTTGCGGTAGAAGGCTTGGGCGCGCGGATTGTGCTCGAGCACCCACAGCGCCGCCGGGAGGTTGCCGATCGCGGCGCGCATCAGCCCTGCGCCCAGACCGCTGCCGTAAGCCTCGGAGAGGACGTAGAGCATCTGCAGTTCGGCGGTGGCTCCGGTGGCGGCGTCCTCGTCCAGGACGGGGGCGCCGCCGGCACAGCCGACGATCCGGCCGGCTGGATCGGTGGCGATCCAGAGCTCTGCGCCGGCCGCGAGGCCGCGGGTCCACCAGTCCACTTGGCGCTCGTGGCGTGATTCCTGCAGTTCGAAGAAGGAGGCGGGGCGCTGATCGGCGTAGGTCTCGCGCCAGGCCGCGAGTTTCATGGACAGCGTCGCGTCAATGTCCTCGGCCGTGGCCTGACGGATGGTGTAGTCGTTGATTCGCACCCCACCAGCTTAATGCCGCCGGCAGACCCCGCGGCCACCGGTTAGCCGTGGCTACGTTCCAACGCCTTT
Source organism: Glutamicibacter sp. BW78 (assembly GCF_002332245.1). Classification (NCBI taxonomy): domain Bacteria; kingdom Bacillati; phylum Actinomycetota; class Actinomycetes; order Micrococcales; family Micrococcaceae; genus Glutamicibacter; species Glutamicibacter sp. BW78. The sequence goes on along the minus strand of NZ_NRGU01000032.1, from coordinate 17,309 downwards.
TGCAGACGGTCGATCTTGCCGGTGAGTTCACCGGTATGGCCGGGGCGGATATCGGCTTTGAGGACCAGCGAGACCCGGTTGCCGTAAGCGGCGACCGCTTCGGTGGCCCGTTTGACTACCTCCATCACCTCATCCCATTCCCCTTCGATCTCGGTGAACATCGAGGACGTGTTGTTCGGCAGGCCGGAATCCCTGACGACCTGCACGGCAGCGGCCACGGCTTCGTGGACCGACCCGTCGGTGTTCGGCATGTTGGTGGAAACAGAGAAGGCAACGATCATGCTCTCAGGATCCCACCACGGGAGCCGGTTGTCACCCATGCATTGTGTTCAGACGCACATCCTGTGCCACAGTTAATGCGGTTCGCCGACACCGTGGACCGCCTTCCCTTAGCCGCTACCCCAGGCAGGACCATGCAAGAATCACGGACTTCCACCCCGCCGACGACGTCGGGGCCCTCCCTCGAGCGGAAGCTCTCCCTCCGGCACATCCGTTTCATCGCCCTCGGTTCGGCGATCGGCACCGGCCTGTTCTACGGGTCCGCCGAGACGATCCAGGCGGCCGGGCCTGCGGTGCTGGTGGCCTACATCATCGCCGGTTGCGTGGTCTTCACGGTCATGCGCGCCCTCGGCGAAATGGCCGTTCGCCACCCGGTGGCCGGATCCTTCGCCCAGTACGCGAACCGGTACATCAGCCCCCTCTCCGGATTCCTGGTGGGGTGGACCTTCGCCTTCGAGATGGTGGTCGTCGCCATTGCCGATATGACGGCCGTGGGTCAGTACATGGGGATGTGGTATCCGGAGGCACCGGGCTGGATCTGGATGCTGGCCGCCATGCTGCTCATCGGCGGGCTGAACCTGTTGCGTGTGAGCGTCTTCGGGGAACTGGAATTCTGGTTCACGCTCGTCAAAATCGTCACCATCATCGCCATGATCATCGGCGGCCTCTACCTCATCGTCTTCGCTGTCAACGTCGGCGGCTACCAGCCGGGTCTGCACAACCTCTTCGATCACGGCGGTTTCGCGCCCTTCGGTGTCTGGGGCATCGTGATGAGCCTGGGCATCGTGGTCTTTTCCTTCGGTGGCATCGAGACCCTGGGCATGACCGCTGGGGAGACCGGTGACCCGGCGAAGGCCATTCCGAAGGCCGTGAACACCGTGCCGATGCGCATCCTGATCTTCTATGTGCTCTCCATCGGGGTGATGCTCTGCCTGTTCCCCTGGAACGAGATCGGCTCCGAGGGCAGCCCCTTCGTGCAGGTCTTCGCCGGTCTGGGCATCCCGGCTGCGGAACACATCATCAACGCCGTCGTCCTCACCGCCGCCCTCTCCGCCATGAACTCGATCTTCTACGCAGCGACCCGCACCATGTACGGGCTGGCAGAGCAGGGCAATGCGCCGGCTTCCTTCGGGCGTCTTTCCCGCAACGGGATCCCGCTCTGGCCGGTGGCCATGGTTTCGGTGTGCTTGCTGATCGGTCTGGGTCTCTACTTCTGGATCCCCGACCAGCTCTTCCTCATCGTCGCCTCCATCGCCACCTTCGCCACCGTATTCACCTGGGGGACCATCCTGCTGGCTCACCACCGGATGCGTCTAGAACTGCGGGCTACCGGCCAGGCACCGGGCAACTACGTCCTGCCGTTCTGGCCCGTGCTGAGCTACCTGGGGTTGGCCTTCATGGTCTTTATCGTGTTCATCCTGGGCTTCAGCGAAGCCGGACGGACGGCGTTGGTGGTCGGCGCCGTCTGGACCCTCATGCTGCTCGTCGCCTACCGTTTCGTCGGGCCGGAGGGCCGCCGCAGGATCGAGTTGGAGACCTCCAAAATCTAGGGCTGGATCAGGATCAACCGATCGGTTGATGGAACGGGGAACGCTCCGCGGGACAGTGGATATATAGGCCATCCGGCCACCACGACCCCCGAAAGTAGTACACCGTGTTCCTCGCTATCCGTGACATCCGCTTCGCCAAGGGCCGCTTCGCCCTGATGGGCGGCGTCGTCGCCCTGATCACCCTGCTGCTGGTCATGCTCTCGGGCCTGACTGCCGGACTGGGTGACCAGTCGACATCGTCCATCGCCAAACTGGGTTCAATCCACGCCAGCGGAACGTCCAAGCCGGTGGACAGCATCGCCTTCGGCGCCGCCGGAAATGCGGAGCCCCAGGCGTCCTTCACCGAAAGTGAAGTCACCGCGGCCCAAGTCGATACCTGGAGGGGCGCTGACGGCGTGAAGGATGCCGAGCCGCTGGGCATCAGCCAAACCCGCCTGCAGTCCGGCTCCGCCGATACCGCGGGAGGTACCACCAACGTCGCCGTCTTCGGCGTCGAAACCACAGGCCAGCTCGCTCCGGCCACCGTGGAGGACGACACCGTGGTGCTGAGCCAGACCGCCGCAGAGGATTTGTCGGTCGGCACCGGCGATCAGGTCACCCTGGGTGGAACCGAACTCCGGGTCGCCTCCGTCGTCGAGGACCAGTGGTACTCACATACCAGCGTCGTCTGGACCGCCCTGCCGACGTGGACCAAGCTCGCCCATCTGACCAACCCCGATCAGGTCGGCACCGTCACCGCGATCACCTACGACGACGGTGCCACCGTCGACGAGGCGGCAGCGAACTCCGCCGCCGATACCGTGACCACTACCCGCACCGGCGCCTTCCAAGCCCTGGGCGCCTACCAGAGCGAGCACGGCTCGCTGCTGATGATGCAGGCCTTCCTGTACGGCATTTCGGCACTGGTCATCGTCGCCTTCCTCACCGTCTGGACCGTCCAGCGGACCCGCGATATCGCGGTGCTCAAGGCGCTGGGCGGCTCCGGCAAATACATCCTCCGCGATGCCATCACCCAGGCCGCCATCGTCCTGATCGCCGGCGCCGCACTGGGTGGCGCCGTGGGGGTCGCCGGCGGATTCTTTGCCGCCCAAGCCGCGCCCTTCCTGGTGGACGCCACGACGACGCTGCTCCCCATTCTCGGGATCGTCGTCCTGGGGCTGGCCGGATCGGCCTTGGCCGTCCGGCGCACCACCAAGGTCGACGCGCTAATCGCCCTGGGCGGCAACTAACGCCCCGGGCCGTCCCGGCACGGCCCCTCCGAACCACCCCTCCGTCTTTGCCTAAAGGAAAACGCCCCATGACCATCACCACCGAATACGACCCCGCCGCCACCACCGCCAACACCGGCTCGCTGAGCCTGATCGACGTCACTCTCGAATACCCGGACGGCGAGGGTACCGTCAAGGCACTGGACGGCGTCGACCTCACCGTCCGCCCCGGTCAGATGCTCTCCCTCGTCGGCCCCTCCGGCTCGGGGAAGTCCAGCCTCCTGGCCACCGCTGCCACATTGGTCCGTCCCACCGCCGGACGGGTCTTCGTCGACGGGGCCGAAGCGACCGGACTCTCCGATCAGGACCTGACCACCCTGCGACGCGAGAAGATCGGCATCGTCTTCCAGCAGCCGAACCTCTTGGCCTCGTTGACCTCGCTGGAACAACTGGTCATCGTGGACCACCTACGCGGCAAATCGGTGAAGGAAGCACGGGTGAGGGCCGCCGAACTGCTGGGGATCGTCGGCTTGGACGAGGCATCCCATAAGCGTCCGCACCAGCTCTCCGGGGGTCAACGTCAGCGCGTGAACATCGCCCGGGCCCTCATGGGGGACCCGAAGGTGCTGCTCGTGGACGAACCGACTGCGGCACTGGACCACGACCGCAGTGACTCGATCGTAAGGCTGCTGCGCCAGGTCACCGACGAATTCCAGGTCGCCACCGTCATGGTCACCCACGACACCGAATTCGTTCCGCTGACCGATGCCGTCGCCACGATGCGCGATGGTCGGCTCACGGCTCCTGAGACCACCGCGGCCTGAGCCAAAAATTGCGGCAATGCCCACGCCCGGATGTGATCGGGGTCGTGGGCATTGCCGCGTCCGGCGTGGCACGATGGGTCAGGCACAGCGACCGCCTTCGAAGGAGACCCATGGCCCGCGGCATTTATGTCAGTGCATCCACCCCCGCCAGCGGGAAGTCACTGGTCACCCTGGGTCTGGCGGACCTCTTGCACCGCCACGCCGACAGGATCGGCTTTTTCCGTCCCATCACCGACGGCCCCGATGTGGACACCGACCCCGTTGTCGCGTTGATCCGCGATCTCTTCGATCTGGACGAGTCCCATGTCGGCGTCGCGATGACCCGAGCGCAGGCCCGCGAACTCATCGTCGCCGGGAATCTCGACGAAATCCATTCCCGGGCCCTGGATACCTACAGCCGGATCGCCCGCGATGTCGACGTCGTCATCGTGGAGGGGACCGACCTATCCGATCACGATGCCGCCCTGGAATTCGGGCTCAACGCCCAACTGGCCAACCATCTGGGCTGCCATGTGGTGGGCGTGATCAACGCGGCGGAGCATACCGTCACCGAGGCCGTGGACGCCGTCGACCTGGCCCGCAAGGGTTTCTACGAGGAAAACGTCTCCCTCCTGTCGATGATCGTGAACCGGGCCGACCCGGAGCTGGCGGATCAGATCCGGGAGTCCGTGCGTCCGGGACTGCGGCACCGCAAGGTGTATGTGCTGCCCGAGATCGCGGAGATCATCCGGCCCACGGTCGGGGAAGTGAGTTCGGCGTTGGGCGCCCGGCTGGTCGCCGGTGCCCCGGAACTGGACCGCGACATCGACCATGTCCTGGTCGCGGCCATGAACGTGGGTTATCTGCTCGACCGCTACCGGGACGATTCGTTGGTGATCGCCCCGGCTGACCGTTCCGACGTCATGGCCACCGCCGTGGCGACCTCCAGGACCCCCGGTTTTCCCACCACCGCCGGGTTGTTGCTCACCGGCCCCCGGCCGATCGAGGACTCTGTCCTGCCGCTGTTGGCTGCCGCCCCCTTCCCGGTCTTCACCGTCGAGGAGGACACCTATTCCACGGCGCACCGGGTCTGGGAGGTCTCGGGGGCGTTGACCGCGGGGCAGCCGCGCAAGACGGCAGCCGCCCTGGGTGCCTGGTATCGGGACGTCGACGAGGACGAACTGCTGGCCCGGCTCTCGCTGCCGGCACCGGAGACCATGACCCCGCTGCGGTTCCTGCACCAGCTGGTGGAACGTGCACGATCGGAGCGTAAGCGGATCGTCTTGCCCGAGGGCGAGGATCTGCGGATCCTGCGGGCGGCGGAGATCATCAGCCGTCGCGGGATCTGCGATCTAGTCATCCTGGGCAATACCCACGAGGTCCGCGAACTGGCTGCGTCCCATGGCATCGACCTGGACGGCATCCCCATCACCGATCCGGCCCGCAGCGATCTGTTGGAGGGGTTCGCCGCCGAATACGCCCGGTTGCGCGCCCACCGAGGTGTCACGGTTGAATCGGCCCGTGAGCGCCTGCTCGACCGCTCCTATTTCGCCACGATGATGGTCCATCTGGGCCACGTGGATGGCATGGTCTCCGGAGCCGCCCACACCACCGCCAACACGATCCGCCCCTCATTGGAGTTCATCAAGACCCGTCCCGGAGTGGATATCGTGTCTTCGGTCTTCTTGATGCTCATGGAGGACCGTGTTCTGGTCTACGGCGATTGTGCGGTCAACCCGGACCCGGATGCGAACCAGCTGGCCGATATAGCCCTGGCTTCGGCACAGACGGCCCGGCAGTTCGGGGTCAACCCCCGGGTGGCGATGCTCTCCTACTCGACGGGCGCCTCGGGCACCGGAGGATCCGTCGACGAGGTCCGTACCGCCACCGATCTGGTGCGCCGGCGCGAACCCGGGCTGGCAGTGGATGGGCCCATCCAGTACGACGCCGCAGTGGACACCTCCATCGGTGCCTCCAAGTTGCCGGGGTCCTCGGTGGCCGGGCAGGCAACGGTGTTCATCTTCCCGAACCTGAACACCGGGAACAACACCTATAAGGCAGTCCAGCAATCGGCTGGCGCCGTCGCGGTCGGCCCGGTCCTGCAGGGACTGAATCAACCCGTCAACGACCTCTCCCGCGGCTGCACCGTGGACGACGTCGTCAATACGGTGGCCATCACCGCCATCCAGGCCCAGGAACACTAGGAGTCCCACCCATGCTCGTACTGGTCATCAACTCGGGATCATCCTCGCTGAAATACCAGGTCCGTGAAACCGGAACCGATGAGATCCTGCTCGCCGGGCTGGTCGAACGAATCGGCGGTCCGGAGGTTCCCGACCACGCCGCCGCCTTGGAAACCGTGCAGGAACACCTGCACGGGGTTCTGGGTGAGCGCCAGATCGAGGCCGTCGGACACCGGGTGGTCCACGGTGGCGAGCGCTTCGCCGAGCCGGTGCTGATCACCCACGAGATCGTCCGCGCCATTGAGCGGTTGGCACCGCTGGCTCCCCTGCACAACCCCGCGGCCGCACTGGGCATCCGCGCCCTGTTGGAGAAGTGGCCCAAACTCCCCCAGGTGGCCGTCTTCGACACCGCCTTCCACCGCACCATGCCCGAATACGCCTGGCGCTATGCCGTGCCCGATGACCTCTATAAGCGTCATGGCGTCCGCCGCTACGGCTTCCACGGAACCAGCCACGACTACGTGGCCGGCAAAGCCGCCGAACTGCTGGGCATCGAACGCCAGCGCTTCCGTGCGGTCATCGCCCATCTGGGCAACGGCGCCTCGATCACCGCCATTCGCCAGGGCAAGAGCATCGACACCTCGATGGGCTACACCCCGCTCGAGGGACTGGTCATGGGCACCCGGTCCGGTGACCTCGATGCCTCGATCGTCACCCAGTTGGTCATCCGCGGCGAGTACACGGCCGAGCAGATGGACCACATCCTCAACCAGGACTCGGGCCTGAAGGGGCTCTCGGGCGAAAACGACATGCGTTCGGTCGTCGAGACTGCCTCCCAAGGCGACGACGGCGCGGAGCTGGCTCTGGAGGTCGCCGCCTACCGGCTGCAGAAGTACATCGGCGGATACCACGTGGCCGTGGGCGGCGCGCAGGCCATCGTCTTCACCGCTGGCATCGGGGAAAACGGTTGGTTGTTCCGCCAGCGCGTGGTCGGTGGTCTCGGCGCCCTGGGCGTCAAGCTCGACGAGATGTCCAATGTCGAGCGCAGCAAGCAGCCGCGGGTCATTTCTGCCCCCGAGTCGGCCATCCCCGTCCTGGTGGTCCCCACCGACGAGGAGTCCGAAATCGCCGCCCAGACCGCCGCCTTGGCCACCGCCCAGCAGTAGTTCACCTACACCGCGGGGCGCGCCCTCTCGCGTCAAGGACTGGACTCTTCGGTTATTTACAGTTTTTCCACAGCATTGACAAAATTCACGATAGCAATAAGGTGAATTCTGTGACTCACAACCATTCTGTTATCCCGCTTCTTGAGGCTGCCCGGTAGATGTCGTCCCAAAGTACCGACTCCGCCCCCGAAGAGAAGCTCCTCAGCATCAAGGACTACCGGTGGTGGATCGCCGGCACCACCAGCGACTCCCTCACGGTGTCGGTCCGTGATTTCGCCCTGCCGCTGCTTGCGTTCGCTCTCACCGGATCGGCGGTCCTGGCCGGATCGTTGATCACCATCAGCTCGGCGATCTTCGTGACGCTCGTACTGGTCGGCGGGGTCCTGGTGGATCGGACCGACCGACGCGTCTGCATGATCTGGCGCGCAAGCCTGGGCGCATTGACCTGGGGGATCGTGGCGCTGCTGCAGGCGATGGACCTGCTGACCTTTCCCGCCCTGATTCTGTTTGTCGCGCTCGGCGCGATCGGCAGGTCACTCTTCGGCATGGCAGATAATGCCGCCCTGCGTTCGATCGTCAGCGGCGGCAACTTCGCTCGCGCCCAATCCGTCAATCAGGGCCGCGACGCAGCCATCGAGATCGCCGGTGGCCCCTTTGGTGCCGTGCTCTATGCCTTCGCTCCCTGGCTTCCCTTTGCCTTCTCCGCCGTCGCACTCCTGGTCCTGCTGCTCTCGGCCCAACGAATCCAAGCCGACCTGTTCCCTTATGGCGACGAGACGAAGGATCCTTCTCACACCCCCCGGCAGGGGCGGATGTCCCGGATCGGGGCCGGCATCAAGGTCATCCCGAAGGATATTTCCTCTGGGTTTCGCATCGTGTTCTCCAACCCCGCATTGCGTGCCGCAGCACTGGCCGCGACGGCGCTAAACGCCGCGACGACGCTGGCGGTCTTCACCATCCAACTGGATCTGGTGTCCCGGGAAGTGGACCCCCTGCTCATCGGCTGGCTCAATGGCGCCATGGCCGCATCCATGCTCGGTGGGGCCATCCTCGGTGGCATCGTCGTGCCGAAGATGCGCGTCCCGACGCTGGTCTTGATTTCCTTGACCACTGCCATGGCGGGCATCGTCGGGCTGGTGTTCTTCCATGAATACGCGTTCCTCTTCCTCTGGTTCACCATCCTGGGCCTGGCCACCCCCGCCACGGGTGCGGCCATCAGCGGCTACGTCTTCACGGTGATCCCCATCCACTTCCAGGGCCGCGCTGGATCGACCCTCACGGTCCTGAACATGGGCCTGTCGGCACTCTCCCCGTTGGCCGCCGGCTGGTTGATCCACGGAGGAAACCTCCAGATCGCCCTCTACGCGACGGTGGCCCTGTTCGGCTCCGCGCTGCTGCTGTTGTTCTCCTCCGCGGCCTTCCGCCGGGTTGGCAAGCCGGCCGATTGGGCTTGAGCCGCGCCCGTGCCAGGGAAGCGCCGATGAGGCAGACTTGGACCATGAAGCACGCCACCCAAGGAGGCGATCGTCATGCCGTCATGGCTGGAGCATCCGCGCTCACCTGACGAACCCGATGAACCGGATGAACCAAGATACGGAGCCCGAACAGGGCAGCCGCCCAGGCCGGCCGAAGACCACTACGCCAATGGGTCCACCGAGTTCCACGGCGCCGGGCCCGTCCCTGACGGTTTCGGTTTCCGCACCGGCATGCGGAGTGCCCGCACGGTCTTGGGTTTCGCCTGGTTCGTGCTGGTGATGGCCACCCTCTTATTGCTGATGGGAGCCATCATCTTCATCGGCCAGTCCGCGTGGATCCCGTTGATCGTGTTATGCCTGCTGGAGTTGGGATTCATCGCCGTGTTCTTCGTGCTGGTGTCCCTCGCCCGACAACGCCGGGCGCAGCACGACTGAACGTTGCTGCTCCGTCGTCCTAGGGCATTCCAGCCAGCCGGAGCAATGCCGCGGCCACCGCCCCAACCATCACGACCAGCAGGAACGGGGCCCGCAGCAGCAGAGCGATCGCCGCTGCCAGCAGGGCGCCGATCCGGGCGTCGAGGACGAGCTCCTGACCGCTGGCAAAAGTGTTCACAGCGGTCAGTGAAGCCAACAGCCCGATGGTCAGCGTCCCGGCCACCCGGCCCATGCGCGGTTTGTCCAGGATCCTGGCTGGCACCAAATAACCGGAAAGCTTGGACAGGTAGGCCACCACGCAGGCGGCCAGGATCCACCACCACAGACTCATGCGCGGGCCTCCCGTCCCTGGTGTCCAACCCAACCCCACACCCCGGCAACGAGTGCAGCAATGAGGATCGGGATGCCCGGTGGCACGAACGGGATGGCCAGCACGGTGGCCGCCGCGCAGACCACGGCAATGGCCACGGGTTCACGCGAGGACAGCCGGGGCCATAACAAGGCCAGGAAGGCTGCGACCGCGGCCCCGTCCAACCCCCAGGCCTTCGGATCTCCCAGCGCGTCGCCGAGTAGGGCCCCGGCGATCGTGAACAGGTTCCAGAGGATGAAGGTCCCCAGCCCGGCGGTCCAAAACCCGCGGCGGACCTCTATCAGCTCCTCCTGGACGACGGCGGTGGCCGTGGATTCGTCGATGGTCACGTGGGCTGCGGCCGCCTTGCGCCATCCGGTGGGGCGGGCCATGGAGTTCATCTGCATCCCGTAGATGATGTTGCGGATCCCCAACAGGGTGGCGGCACCGAAGGCCGCCGAACCGGCACCTCCGCCGGCCACGACCCCGATGAACGCGAATTGTGAGCCGCCGGTGAACATCAGCGCGCTCAAGGCCACGGTCTGCCAGAAGCTCAGCCCGGAAGCCACGGCGAGCGCGCCGAAGGAGATGCCGTAGAGGCCCGTCGCCACGGCGATGGACAGGCCCGTCTTCACGGCCGGGGACTGGCTGAACTTCACCTCGGCAGTCTATCCACGCGCGGGGCCTCCCGAGTCAGGGTGCCGGCCGCAAAACGATCCGGGTGCCGCGGTTCTGCCCCGATTCCAGTCGCGCGTGGGCCCACCCGGCGTCGTCGAAGGACCCGAGGCTCACCTGCCGGGGCGTCCAGACCCCGCTGGCCAGCAGCATGTTGACGGTTGCTGCGGCGTCGGCCAGTTCGCCGACGGTGGCGTTGCTGATCGCGAAACCGCGCAGGCTCGCGTCGCGCATGTAGAGCTGTCCCACGGGCAAGACAGCTTCCGTGGTGGGCCCGGCCAGGAGAACGATCCGCCCGCGGGGCGCAGCGAGTTTCACCGCCGCCGCCAGGTCGTTATGTCCTGCGGTGTCGATGTGCACGTCGATGCCATCGGGGACGGCCTGGAGCAGTCGCGGCACCAGGTCGGGGTCGCGGTAGTCCAGCACCGTCTGGGCGCCGAGTCCGCGGCAATAGCCTGCATCGTCGGCCGAGGCGGAGGCCAGCACCCGGGCCCCGCGGGCCACGGCGAGCACGATGGCCGCCGAGCCGACCTGCCCGGCACCCCCGGCAATGTAGATACTCTCCCCGGGCTGGAGGTTCCCCTGCCGCTGAACAGCCAGGACCGCCGTCGTGCAGGGATGCAGCGCAGCGGCGGCGGTGACCGGGTCCACGTCAGGGGGAAGTAGATAAGCCTGTTCGGCGTCGACGGCGACCCGTTCGGCGGTCGCTCCGGGCCGGCCTGCGAAACCGAGGCTGTTGGTCCAGGCCCGCTGCCCGACCTGCAGGCCGGTCACCGAGGCGCCCACGGCCTCGATGGTCCCCACCGCGTCCCGGCCGACCGCCACGGGAAATTCCAGTTCCGTGGCGTAGACCCCGGAGCGGACGAAGGTGTCGACGTGGTTCACGGCGACGGCCTCCACGGCCAGGACCACCTGGTCGGCCCCACATTCCGGGGCCGGCAGCCGAAGCTGATGGATGCCCGCGGCATCGGTCAGCCGGTCGATGCCGACGGCCCGCACCGTTTCGGACCCGGTGTTCACGCCCGGGCCAGTGAATTCAAAACGTCGCGCGTGTGCTTCGGATCGTTGCTGGTCATTTCCTGGACACCCACGCCGGCGAGGAATTCGATGTCCTCCTCCCGGTCCACGGTCCACACGCGCAGCCGGGTTCCGTGATGGAGCCACGCCCTGACGGTGTCCTCGTGGCGGCGCACCCAGGCAACGCCCGGGCCCGCAACGCCGGCTGTTCCCGCCTCGATGGCTGGAACGCCTTCCTGTTCGGCCCCGTAGACGACGGACGCGACCTGGGCGCCGAGGTGGTCCCCGCGCTCTTCGAGGGCTGCGACCTTTCGGGGGTTCGCTCCGGTCACCAGTTGGCACAGGAAGTCCGGGGCAACCCGGGAGGAGAGGTGGCGGACCGATCCGGGATCGAAGCACATGAAGCTGAGAGTGACGTCTCCGATCTTCGAGGTGGCCGCCTCCCAACCCAGCCGGGTCAGTTCCGCCAATACGGCGTCTTCGAGTCGGCGCCCGAATTCGCTGGGGTGCTTGATCTCGATGGCCAAGCCGATCGGACGTCCCGCGGAGGCGGCCAGCTCCACCAGTTCGCCCAACGTCAGGAGTTGTTCCTGCAGTGTCCCGTAGTCGGCGGGAATCTCCCGGCCCTTCCAGGAGGCGAAGTCCAGCTCGCGCAGTTCCTGCAGTGTGAACGAGGAGATCCGCCCCGACGCGTTCGAGGTCCGGTCCACCGTCTGGTCGTGATGGCAGACGATCCGGCCGTCACGGGTGAGGTGGACGTCGCATTCGATCCCATCGGCCCCGTCGGCGAGCGCCTGTAGATAGGCGGCCCTGGTGTTTTCCGCGTAGGCGGCGCTGGACCCGCGATGTGCGTAGACATGGTGCATGTTCCATACGCTACGCGATGCCCCGGACTCGTTTCTGCGATCCGCTGGCGAGCCGGTGAACTATCGTGGAAGCGCGCCACCGAGACATCTCACCGATTGGACCACCATGCAGCTGATCTCCGACGTCGAACGGTCCGCAGCGTTGCGGCGCATGAAGACCATTGCCACGGGACTGTTGATCGGGATGGCGGTTCTGTTCGCCGTGTCCTTCGCCCTGCAGGAGTCCCATGGGTGGCTCCAATACGTCAGGGCGGCGGCCGAGGGCGGGATGGTCGGTGCCCTGGCCGACTGGTTCGCCGTCACAGCGCTCTTCCGCCACCCACTGGGTCTGCCGATCCCGCATACGGCCATCATCCCGCGCAAGAAGGACCAGATCGGTGAGAGCCTGGGCGGCTTCATCGAGGAGAACTTCCTCTCCGATGAGGTCGTGGGCAGCAAACTCGCTTCGCTGTCCTTCGCCGCGCCCGCCGGGGCGTGGCTCACCGAGGCCAAGAATGCCGAACGCGTCGCCGTGGAAGGGGCGACGGCGATCCGTGCCCTGCTTTCGGTGGTGAACGACGAGGACGTATTGGCCTTGGCCGAGTCCCTGGCCCGCAAGCACATGTTGGCACCGGAATGGTCCCCGACCCTGGGCCGCATGCTCGAACTGGTCCTGCGCGACGGACACCAGCGCCCCTTCGTGGACCTGCTGGCAGAACGGGTTGCCGACTGGGTGGCGGTGAACCGTCAGACAGTGGTCAAACTCGTCGCCGAGCGCTCCCCCACCTGGCTGCCGTCGATGATGGATACCTTCGTGGGTGAACGGCTACACCGCGAGTTGGCGGCTTTCACCGACGCCGTCCGGACCGACCCCGACCATCGGCTGCGCCGCAACATCGACGACTGGCTGGCCGAATTCGCCCGCGATATGCAGCACAGCCCGGACACGATCGCCAAGGTGGAAGGGCTCAAGCACAGCATTCTGGATGATCCGCAACTGCACGAGGCGGTGGCTACCGGATGGGAATCCATCAAGGCGGCGCTGCTCGATGCCCTGGAGAACCCGGAATCCGAACTGCGCCGCGGTTTCGTGCGGGCGGTCATGGACCTGGGGTCACGGTTGCGCACCGATACCGTGCTGGCGGAAAAGATCGACCGGTGGATCACCACCGCTGCCGGCTACCTGATCCACACCTACCGTGAGCAGATCTCGGCGCTGATCGGTGACACCGTGGCCCGGTGGGACGGACCCGAGACGAGCCGGAAAATCGAGTTGCAGGTGGGCCGGGACCTGCAGTTCATCAGGATCAACGGCACCGTCGTCGGCTCCCTGGCGGGCCTGGCGATCTTCATTGCCGCCAACACGCTGTTGGGCTGAGGCCGTCTAGGGGGTGCCGGAGGTGCGGCGGAGCCGCTCCTGTTCGATCGCGCGTTCGACGGCGGTCCGGGCAGCTTCCAGGTCCTCACCGTCCGCGACGCGACTCGGCTCCACCACCTGGCTGATGACTTTTCGTGGTTCCAGTTCCCCGGGAATGGTGGTGGGGACTGGCCCGAAGGCCAGGGACGCGGATTCGACGACCTTGCGGCCCAGGAACCGGTTTCCGACCCCGCCGACGGCGGCACCGAGCCCGAAGGGGATGGCCCGGCCGATGATCGAGGCACCTTGGGTGGCCAGGATCTTGCGCAGGAAGCGTTTCTGCACCTGGGCGCCGATGGCGCCCCAGGCCCCCGACGATTTTCCGTTGCTGAAGACCGACCCCCAACCCTTGACCGGGCCGACACCACGCCCTGCCGCCTGATGGGTCAGGGCGGCGATCATCGCGCTGCCTTCCTCACCCATCAGGATCGCCATCACCATCACCCGGGCCTTTTCCGGGTCTTCGGTGGTGATGCCGTGCAATTCGGCCAATGACTGGGCGTAGAGGGCACTAGCTTCCAGAAAGCCGACCGTAGCGGCCGCCGAGAGGCCCAGCGATGCCGCCGTCCCGATCCCGGGAACCACCGCCGATGCCCCGACGGCCGCGCCACCGCCAGTGACCGCAACCAGGTAGTCGCGTCGGAGCAGGCGGGCCATTTCCGGGCCGTCCGCCCGGGGGTGCTTACGCTGCAATCGGCGCAGGTAGGCCACCACCAGGGGACGTTGGACGCCGATGGCCCGGATGATCGCCCCCTGGATACCGGCTACGGGTTTTCCGTCCGGGCCCAGGACCGCTGCGGTAATTTTTTCCTTCATCCCCCGATTTTAGGCGCCACAGACCGTCCGTGCCGGAACATCAGAGCGAAACCGACGCGCGGGGAGCCTGTTGCGCGGAAAGAACTGCCTTGCGCAGCGCCAGGAAAAGTAGAACGACACCCGCGGTGAGGAGCATGTGGCCCAGTCCGGCGATCCCACTCAGCGCCGGGGAGGAAACATCTGAACCCTTGACGGCCAGGGTGCCCTTGACGAGCATCATGCCTCCGGTGATCGCCACGCCGACGGTCCAGATCCAAAAGAACCAGCTAAAGAGCTTCGGTGCTGCCGCGGAAACGTGCAGGACTCGCTCCAGGACCATCACGATCAGCAAGACGATGAACCCCAGGACCAGGAAGTGGGTGTGAACCAGGGGTAGTTGCGTGGCGGAGCGGTCCGTGAAGTCGTTGGCCTTCGTCAGCTCCCGATAGAACAGTCCGGAGAAGACGCCAACGATCGCGAAGGTGAAGGAGGTGTAGAGAAGGCGGAGCACTTCGGTGACCTTTCGTTGATGGTTCAGGCTGATTGCCTGCCTTCAACTATTCCCACCAACTGCCGATCAGTGATCAACCGATCGGTGGATTTCGTCCCTAGTCCGCGCCGGGGAGGTCAATATCGACCCACACCAGACGGTGATTCCCGCTGGGACCCGGGTCGCCGTAGACCAGGGCCCGTCCCGGCTGCCTGGCTGAGGGCCAGAACACGCCGGCCCCTGCGACGTCCACCGTCGTCGAGGCCAAGGCATAGTCGGTGCGCAAGGCGCCGGCAGCATCGTCATTCGACGTCCGCGCCTTCGGGGCCGAGGCCTTCTCTGTTTCAGAGGTAGCGGACTCGTCGGTGCCGATTTCCGCGGCGCCTTCCGACGTCGGACGCGGATCGCTCACCGATGGATTGCTCAACAACTGGTTCACGGACCCGCGGGCGGCATCGTCTTGGCCCGGGTCCACGCCGAGATCGCCGAGGACCACGAAGCGCGCATTCTTGGGCAGGCCGCCGCTCTGCCCCTGATCGTCGGTGATGTATTGAGCATCTTCGCCGCCGGAGACGTAGTCGGCGACCAACCGGATCTCGTCCGTGTTGCGCAGATGTTGCTGGTTGCCCTCCTCGTCGACGGGGGCACTGGGATCTGCGGCCACGACGTGCACGGTATGTCCCTTGACCTTCACGGGAACATCCCACGTGGTGGAGCTGTTCAGCCGCAGGATGCTGCGCACCAGCGGTGAATACTCCCCGGTGGGTAGTCCGTTGTCAGGCATCGATGACCACAGCAGGTTCTGGAAGGTCCGGATCCCGTCGCGCTGGATCGGGTGTTTGGAATACAGGACCATGCCGTGTTGTCCGGGGAACTCGCCGTAGCCGAATCCGTCGGTCGCATCCCCGACGGTCCCATTGCCGTCCAGATCGGCACCGGTGGGGATCCCGTGGTTCGTCGGTGCCACGTACATGTACGGGTAGTCGGTGGCATGCCGTTCGTTCTGGTCCTGCTGCAGGTAATTGGTGCGGAAACCCTCGGCGGCCTCATGGTCTTCGTCGTAGTCGAAGTCGCTGAGCAGCACGACATCGGGGTTGGTCCGCTGGATGACTTCCGCCACGGCCGAGGCTGCCTCGTCGCCGGGCTGGGACAGGTCCTGGGCCAACCCGCCGGCGTACCCGCGGCTGAGTGAGGAGTTGAACGCGGCGGCTCGCAGTGCGCCGTCGTGTGTGGGCGCCGCCAAGTCTCCCGCGGGCTTCAACTGGGCTTGGAAGCGCTGATAGTCGGGGGTCAGGAAGTCCGGGGCATCCGCTCCTTCGGCGAGCGCAGGCACCATGGAGGCAGCCGTCAGGCCGACGGCTAGCAGACCGGCCCCCAGGGCCCTCTTGATGACACGCACCCCACCAGCGTAGGACGTCCGGCCCCCGACGGGAACTGCCTTGTGGCTTTCTGGGCACGATCCGCCCCCGGAGATCCGACTCGGGTCCGTACCGGCGAATCAGCCCCACGCCCGCTCTTCAGCGAGATACCGGCGATCTGGCTACCAGTCGGTAGCCCATGCTGGGCGAAACAGCAGGCCTGAGCATCGTTGCCGTATTGAAATCTTCGCTCGATGGACCAATTCGGTTCACCCCGGGGACACCCCGAAACGGATCTCGCCCCGCCCCGCTGATGCGGGACGGGGCGAGATGCGGGTGGGCCCTACGGGGATCGAACCCGTGACCAGCGGATTAAAAGTCCGATGCTCTACCACCTGAGCTAAAGGCCCCCTGCGACCATGATGGCCGGTATATATCCTAACGCAATCCGCGCTCTCCGTTGCAGTGAGGTCGTGGCCGGGGTGTTTGGGCCCGGAGTATCGTCGAGTACATGAGTGACGCCCAGACATCCGCAGCGGGCTCGGGTGGACGCCGACACCACCGCCCGACACCTTTTGCCCCGGCAGATTTCGAGCCCTTCGCCAGTGGTATCGACCCCGCCCGCATTTCGGAGGCCGGCCAATTGGCGGCCGAGGCGTTGGTCCACCACGGGCGGGCCAACTCCGATCCCGCAGTCACCGCCCGGCTCATCAAGCTGGCCGATCAGGAGGGTCTGGAGGTGCTGGCCGAACTGTGGGCCAAGAGCCCGGCCCGTTCGCTCCCCGGCGCCCTGTGGCGGCTCTACGCCCTCGGAACGGCCACCCGGCGCGACCCCCAACGCTACGCCGCGTATTTCGCCGCCGGGCAACAGACCGCCGACGTTTCACGGGTCGTCGCCGGGGTGGCCGAACCTCCGGGAGCGGACGAAGTCTCGGCGATGACCGATTCGATCCTGACCGGAGCCTTCGACGGTGATTTCGACGTGGCTCTGGAACGTACTGCCGCGTTCTGCCGGATCATCTCCTTGGGCCAAGCCGAGCACGCCGACGCCTCCGAGACCTCCAGCGCCGACCGGGCCACCCGATTGACCCGCAACGCCGACCTGCTGGTGAAGACGGCGGAGGATCTCGAAGCGGCGGCCCGGTCGTGGCGGCGCGGCGAATTAACCTGAACCGCCACCAGTGCCCCGCCTGATCTGTTCCGCCATCGCGAGTATCCGGCATCCCACCTAGCGAGATCCCATGCCTGTTGCCTCATAGCAATA